>NZ_CP007014.1:0-307500 GCF_000452705.1 Pseudomonas syringae CC1557 | reverse complement strand
GGCCTCGGCGAGATTTTTCTGTGGACGGTCGAAGCCCGCGAGGGCGCGCTGAAAGAGGACGGCACGCCGTACACGCCGACTGACCTGCGGGTGATTCAGGACTGGATCATCAAGCCGCAGTTGCGCAACGTGCCGGGCGTGGCCGAGATCAACACCATCGGTGGTTTCGCCAAGCAATATCAGATCGCCCCCGATCCGAAAAAACTGGCCGCCTACAAGCTTACGCTGAACGATCTGGTGGCAGCGCTGGAGCGCAACAACGCCAACGTCGGCGCGGGTTACATCGAACGCGGTGGCGAGCAACTGCTGATCCGCGCACCGGGCCAGCTCGGCACGGTGGACGACATCGCCAACATCGTCATCGCCAATGTGCAGGGCACACCGATCAGGATCAGCAGCGTGGCTGAGGTCGGCATCGGCAAGGAAATGCGTTCCGGCGCAGCCACCGAAAATGGCCGTGAAGTGGTGCTCGGCACCGTGTTCATGCTGATCGGCGAGAACAGCCGCACCGTCTCGCAAGCCGTAGCAGCGAAACTCGCCGACATCAATCGCACGCTACCCGAAGGTGTCGAAGCGGTAACGGTTTACGACCGCACCACGCTGGTCGAAAAAGCCATCGCGACGGTCAAGAAGAACCTGATCGAAGGCGCGATTCTGGTCATCGTGATTCTGTTTCTGTTCCTCGGCAATATCCGCGCGGCGCTGATCACCGCCATGGTGATTCCACTGGCCATGCTGTTCACCTTCACCGGCATGTTCACAAACAAGGTTAGCGCCAACCTGATGAGCCTGGGCGCGCTGGACTTCGGCATCATCGTCGACGGTGCCGTGGTGATCGTCGAAAACGCCATTCGCAGGCTGGCGCATGCCCAGAAAAAACACGGCCGCATTCTGACTCGCTCAGAGCGTTTCCACGAGGTATTCGCCGCTGCCAGAGAAGCACGTCGTCCGCTGATTTTCGGTCAGTTGATCATCATGGTCGTGTACCTGCCGATCTTCGCCCTCACCGGCGTGGAAGGCAAAATGTTCCACCCGATGGCTTTCACCGTGGTGATCGCTCTGCTCGGCGCGATGATCCTTTCGGTGACCTTTGTACCCGCCGCCATCGCCATGTTCGTCACCGGCAAGGTCAAGGAAGAAGAAGGCTTGGTGATGCGCACCGCCCGCCAGCGCTACGCACCGATACTGAGTTGGGTGCTGGGGCATCGTGCCATCGCCTTCAGCATGGCGTTCGCTGTAATCGTGTTGTCCGGGTTCACCGCCAGCCGCATGGGCAGCGAGTTCATTCCGAGCCTGAGCGAAGGCGACTTTGCCTTGCAGGCGCTGCGGGTGCCGGGCACCAGCCTGACCCAGTCGGTGGACATGCAACAGCGTCTGGAAAAAGCCATCATCGAAAAAGTGCCGGAAGTGCAGCGTGTGTTCGCCCGTACCGGCACCGCCGAAATCGCCGCTGACCCGATGCCGCCCAACATCTCCGACAGCTACGTGATGCTCAAGCCGCAAAGCGAATGGCCTGAACCGGACAAGTCCCGCGAAACCCTGATCGCCGACCTGCAAAAGGCCGCCGCTACGGTGCCGGGCAGCAACTACGAACTGTCCCAGCCGATCCAGTTGCGCTTCAACGAACTGGTTTCGGGGGTGCGCAGCGACGTGGCGGTGAAGGTCTTCGGCGACGACATGAACATCCTGAATCAGACTGCAGCAAAGATCGCCGCCACGCTTCAAAAGGTGCCGGGCGCATCAGAAGTGAAGGTCGAACAGACCACCGGCCTGCCGGTGCTGACCATCAACATTGATCGTGACAAGGCAGCGCGTTACGGCCTCAACGTCGCCGATGTGCAGGACGCCATCGCCATTGCGCTGGGCGGTCGTCAGGCGGGCACGCTGTATGAAGGGGACCGCCGTTTCGACATGGTGGTGCGCCTGTCCGAGCAACTGCGCACTGACGTGAACGGGCTTTCCAGCCTGCTCATTCCGGTGCCTGCGAGCGCGAACAACCAGCAGATCAGCTTCATCTCGCTGTCGCAGGTTGCCAGCCTTGATCTGGTGCTGGGCCCGAACCAGATCAGTCGCGAGAACGGCAAGCGCGTGGTGATCGTCAGCGCCAATGTGCGCGGTCGCGACCTTGGCTCGTTTGTCGAAGAAGCAGGCACCACCATCGAAAGCGGCGTGCAGATCCCGGCGGGCTATTGGACCAGTTGGGGCGGGCAGTTCGAACAATTGCAATCCGCTGCGAAACGCTTGCAGATCGTCGTGCCGGTGGCCTTGCTGCTGGTCCTCGCGCTGCTGTTCATGATGTTCAACAACCTCAAAGACGGCCTGCTGGTCTTCACCGGCATCCCGTTCGCGTTAACCGGCGGCGTCATGGCCCTGTGGCTGCGCGACATTCCCCTGTCGATCTCCGCAGGCGTAGGCTTCATCGCCCTGTCGGGTGTGGCGGTGCTGAACGGCCTGGTGATGATCGCCTTCATCCGCAGCCTGCGCGAAGAAGGCCGCTCGTTGCACGACGCCATCAACGAAGGCGCCCTCACCCGCCTGCGCCCGGTGCTGATGACCGCACTGGTCGCATCGCTGGGCTTCATCCCCATGGCCCTCGCTACCGGGACTGGTGCCGAAGTGCAGCGGCCACTGGCGACGGTAGTGATCGGCGGCATTCTGTCTTCGACGGCACTGACATTGCTGGTGTTGCCAGCGCTGTATCAGTGGGCGCATCGGCGGGATGAGGAAGAGGAGTAAACACGCTACCCGTACAAAAAAAGCGCCCCGAGGGGCGCTTTCTGCTTATGTCGAAAACACTCTAAGTCAGGTCAAAGCACGCTCAACGGATACTCCACAATCACCCGCACTTCATCCAGGTCCGATTCAAACGCCGTCGCCCGGGTCGTCGCCTGACGCACGCGCAGCGACAGGTCTTTCAGTGAGCCGGTCTGCACGATGTATTTGGCTTCGATATCGCGCTCCCAGCGTTTCTGATCGGTCAGCGGGTTGCCTTGTGCGTCGCGGCGCATGTAGGTGCTGTTGGCGTTGGAGTAGTCAGCGTCGGTGCCTTTGCCGTAGCGGGTCATGAACGACAGGCCAGGGACGCCGAAGGTGGACATGTCGAGGTTGTAAGTGAGCATCCACGAACGCTCTTTGGGTGAGTTGAAGTCGCTGTACTGGATGGAGTTGGCGAGGTAGATGGAATCCGACTGCCTGAGGTAGTCGAAATCGTCATCGCCTTCATTACGCTGGTGCGACAGAGACAGGGTGTGTGCGCCGTATTGCAGGGCGACTTTCGCACTCCAGATGTCGTTGTCGAATTCGCCGAGCAGCTTTTTGCCTTCGTCGGTAGCGTTGTAGTAGTTCAGGCTGCTGGTCAGCGACAGGTCATCGGAGAGCGGCAGCACGTAGGAGGCCGAGGCGTATTTCTGATCCCAGACGTCTTTCAGGCGGCTGGTGTAGAGGCCAAGGCTCAGTGCGTCGGTGGCCTGGTAATCACCGCCGAAGTAGGCAACCCAGGGAGAGTCGACCGCGCCGCCGTAGAAGGTCACGAAACCGTCGCGCATGTTGCTGGAGACCGGCTGGCTCATGGAGTGCAAGCGACCGCCTTGCAGGGTCAGACCACTGATGCTGTTGTTGATCGCCGTGACGCCACGAAAGCTTTCCGGCAGCAGGCGCGAATCACCGAATGCAACCACCGGCGTCGACGGGAAAACATCGCCCACGTTGACGACGGTGTCGAAGGCCCTGGCCTTCAGCGAGCCGCCGACTTTGCTGTACTCATCGCGAGCATTGCCTTGCCCATCGACCGGCAGCACATCGAATGCGCTGCGCCCGCCGTTGCGTCCACCCCCCGTGTCGAGCTTGATGCCGATCATGGCAAAGGCATCGACCCCTACGCCGAATGTGCCTTGGGTGAAGCCTGACTGGAAGCGCCCGATGATGCCCTGCGCCCAGGCTTCGGAGTAGCCGTTGCCGGTAGGGCTGGACTCGCCGTTGCGATGATCACGGTTCATGTAGAAGTTGCGGTTGAGTACGGTCAGCGTACTGCCTTCAATGAAGCCTTCTTTCTGTTCTTCGGCGAGTGCCGCAATCGACGTTACACCTGCGAGTGACGAACACAGGGCAAGTGAGAGGGTTCTGAGTTGAGTCATGTGCGCTCCGTTTAATCGGCAGATTGTTATAAGCGTGTCGACCTGGCTGTTTTTATTAAACCGAGCGCTGCCAGTGGGGCACAATCTTGAAGCGGCGAAGATAACGCCAAGGTGACGGCAAAATTACAAATAGGAAAGGAAACGCACTGCAGCGTGTGTTAGTTCAATAAAACAAAACACGCTTTGACCAAGTGCGACCAGACATTTAATAGCGGAGCTGGAGCGTGGGAGCGATATGTGTGGACGCGGGAATAAAAAAAGCGCCCCGAAGGACGCTTAAAGATTCGCCCGGACCAAAGGAGCTGGGAGCTGCCAAAGGGCGAATGGGGGGGCAGCGGGTCGAGCATCAAGGGCATCAGCCTTCAGACTTGGTGGGCTGCTCAGCCTTCTTGTCGTCTGAGTTGACGTACCGCTCGGCCGGGTTGCTGTTCTGCTCCTTGAAGCGGATCTCTTGTGCCAGGCGCATCTTGTCAGCAGCCGTGCTTGCATACTCGTTGCCGTCATCGGCAAAGGCTGCAGTACCGGACAGGGCAGCTACTGCGAAAACCATCGACTTGATCAGCTTCATCATCATTACCTCCTGGGTTGAAAGTGGTTCCTGAAAAGCGCGGTGCTTGTCAGGGATGAAACAAGCTTACGCCCGGACAACTAACAGGAAGGTGAGCAGACAATGACAATACTGTTAGAAAGCTGACATCTTGAAGATTACCGATTTGTAATGTTTCAGCCACTTTCTGGTTAGCGTCTGCTTGTTAGGGTTAAGTCACATTCAAACGGAGACAACAGAAAATGCGTACTGCCAAATCGATGTTACTTGCCCTGGCCATTCTTTCACCCCTGAGTGCTTTCGCTTACACGACAGATGAAGTCAAAGCCACCACCGTGATAAAAGAGCACCAGACCAGCGTGCAGAAGTATGCCGCCATCCATAACAAGCCGATGCCGGAGATCAAGGAGTACACGTACGGAATGAAGCTGGACGTTGCCAAGGTCATTCGCAAATCCCCGGATCTGCAGACCTGTAGCGTGATGCCGAAACTGATGACCTACGAAGATTCCAAGGGCAAGCTGAACACCGTGCAGTATCAGGTCTTGGGCGGATGCAGAAACAGCCAATGATTCTGAACCTGCCAGGGAGGCCACCCAGCGTTACATCCCCCATCAGCCCGGACCATCCTCCGGGCTGATTTTTTGCGTCTCTCTCCCGCTTGATACCTGTTTACAGCCCGCCTGACCGCTTATTCCCGCCTTCCTTGCAACCTCACCGGCTTTGCGTGGTCAACGCAGACCCTACTGTGTCTTGTCGCCATGTGTCTGGACGCCCGTCCGGTCCATCCAATACAGGCTCGGTTACGGTGATCGAGAACTGCAACTACGGATTTGGAATGACCGATGCTTGAACTCGCTGCTGGTTTTATCTGCCTCACTGCGCTGCTGACCTATGTGAATTATCGTTTTATCGGTCTGCCTCCCACCATCGGTGTGATGGTGACAGCGCTGATGTTCTCGTTGCTGCTGCAAGGCCTGAGCTTTCTGGGCTATCCCGGTCTGGAAGATCGCGTCCAGCAATTGATCGGCCAGATCGACTTCGGCGACCTGTTGATGAACTGGATGCTGTCCTTTCTGCTGTTCGCAGGGGCGTTGCACGTCAACCTCGGTGACCTGAAGAACTATCGCTGGCCCATCGGCCTGTTGGCGACCTTCGGTGTGCTGATTGCCACCACCGTTATCGGTGCGCTGGCCTACTGGATCTTTGCCCTGTTCGGCTGGCATGTCAGCCCGCTGTACTGCCTGCTGTTCGGCGCGCTGATTTCACCTACTGACCCGATTGCGGTGCTCGGTGTCCTGCGGACCGCCAATGCGTCCAAACCGCTCAAGACCACCATCGTCGGCGAGTCGCTGTTCAATGACGGCACGGCGGTGGTGGTGTTCACCGTGTTGCTGGGCATTGCGCAACTGGGCGAGACGCCCACGGTCGGCGAAACAGCGTTGCTGTTTGCCCACGAAGCGCTCGGCGGGGTGCTGTTCGGCGGCCTCATCGGTTACGCCGTGTACCTGATGATCAAGAGCATCGAGCAGTATCAGATCGAAGTCATGCTGACACTGGCGCTGGTGATCGGCGGTTCGGCCATGGCCTCCGAGCTGCACGTCTCCGGCCCCATCGCGATGGTCGTGGCCGGACTGATCATCGGCAATCTGGGGCGCAATCTGGCCATGAACGACATGACCCGTCGCTACATGGACGGTTTCTGGGAGTTGCTGGATGACATGCTCAACGCGCTGCTGTTCGCGCTGATCGGCATGGAGCTGTTGCTGCTACCGTTCTCGTGGCAGCACTTGATTGCCGCCAGTCTGCTGGCTGTGGCGATCCTGCTGTCGCGCTTTGTCACCGTGGCCCCGGCCATTCTGCTGCTGCGGCGCTGGCGTAAAGTGCCGCACGGTACAATTCGCATCCTGACCTGGGGCGGCTTGCGCGGCGGCGTTTCGGTAGCGCTGGCGCTGGCCCTGCCCACCGGGCCGGAACGCGACCTGCTGCTGAGCATCACTTATATCGTGGTGTTGTTGTCGATCCTCTTGCAGGGCCTGACCATCGGTAAGCTGGTACAGGCAGTCACCCGCGCCCCGCAAGCAAAAGACGACGCGCACTGATTCACGTTGTTGCAGCGGCGCGCCGGTACTCACTGGGCGTCTGCTGCATTTCCACGCGAAAGTGCCGGTTGAAATTGGACAGGTTGGCGTAGCCGACTTCGAAACAGATGTCCGACACCGACATCTCGCTGTGCAGCAGTAACCGGCAAGCCCGCTGGACCCGCAATTTGCGCATCAGATCGATGAAACAGTGGCCGGTGGTGCGTTTGAAGAAGCGCGAGAAACCGGGATCACTCATGTCCAGTTGCCGGGCAATCACCGACAACCGGATATCGCTGGTCAATTCCTTGAGCAGATAATCGAACGCCTTATTGATCCGTTCCGAGCTGCGCGCATCCAGGGTCGGTGCATACCAGGCGCTGGCCAGCAGGCGAACCTCCTGCGCAGGAGCTTTCATCAGCGTGTTGACCAGTTGCAGGAACAGAATCAGCCGCTCCAGCCCTTGTGCGAGGCCGATCTCCTCCAGCAGGCGCGCAGCTTGTACAGCCGTCGCCCCGGTGAACTCCAGCCCGCGACGCGCCTGCTCGAACAGGCGCTGCAAGTCACCCATTTCCGGCAACGTACCGCGTAGCGCCAGCAGCGCTGCACCATCGAACTGCAACACCACATCCCGCCCGGCCAAGTGTTCCCCGGGGGCGAGATCGCCGATCCAGTCGTGGGGCAGGTCCGGACCGATCAGCGCCACATGACCGGCGCCGAACTCACCGATGTAATCGCCGGCAACCAGTTTGCCGCTGCCTTGGCGGATCAGATGGATTTCGAATTCCGGATGGTGGTTCCAGCGCGCCAACGCGTAAGGATAGTCGTGCTCATACCAGCGAAAGCAATGGTCTGGCTGTGGGAGGATGACTTCAAGCTCGGCGGGACGCTGCTCGAACAAGGCCGCTCGACTGTCAGGCACTGGATGCCCCTTTTTATCGTTATGAATACGCTATGGACGCTTGAACATACGCCCTCCCGACCGGCCAACGCTAGCTCACGCTCAAATCGGCACTGATACTTTTTTGCTTTCAGACCATCGGGCGGCCCTCGGTTAAAAAAGTATCAGTCAGGTGTTTCTGCTGCGTTTGTTCAGCGCTGCACAGGCTGCTGTAATCGGGACGTCCAGCAGGCTGTTCAGCGCGGCCGTGGTCAACAACAAAAACAATAGCTCCCGCCCGCAAGGCGCGGAGTGGAGAGCACTACGATGAACATTCAAAAAGCGCTTTTCCTGTCCGCAGGTGTTTCGTTCGCCTTCCTCAGTCTGGCCGCTCAGGCCGCCGAAACCGTGACCATTGCCACGGTGAACAACGGCGACATGATCCGCATGCAGCGTCTGTCGAAACTCTTTGAGCAGCAGCATCCCGAGATCAAGCTCAACTGGGTGGTGCTCGAAGAAAACGTCCTGCGCCAACGCCTGACCACCGACATCGCCACGCAGGGTGGCCAGTTCGACGTATTGACCATCGGCACTTATGAAACGCCGCTGTGGGGGGCCAAAAAGTGGCTGGAACCGATCACCGGCCTGGCGCCGGAATATGATCTGGAAGACATCTTTCCTTCGGTGCGTCAGGGTTTGTCAGTCAACAACACGCTGTACGCCCTGCCCTTTTATGGCGAAAGCACGATCACGTATTACCGCACCGATCTGTTCAAACAGTCGGGGTTAAGCATGCCCGAGCATCCCACCTGGACGCAGTTGGGCGAGTTTGCGGCAAAGCTGCACCAGCCTGACAAGGGTATTTACGGCATGTGCCTGCGTGGCAAGGCCGGTTGGGGTGAGAACGTTGCGCTGCTGAGCACCATGGCCAACGCCTTTGGCGCGCGCTGGTTCGATGAGCAGTGGAAACCCGAGCTGAACAGCCCGGAATGGAGCAACGCCGCGAATTTCTACGTCAACACCCTCAAAAACTACGGCCCACCGGGTGTGTCGAGCAACGGTTTCAACGAAACCCTCGCGCTATTCAACAGCGGCAAGTGCGCGCTCTGGGTAGACGCCAGTGTGGCTGGCTCCTTCACCACCGACAAAGAGCAGAGCAAGGTGGTCGACAGCGTCGGCTTTGCGCCTGCGCCGGTTGAAGTGACCGACAAGGGCTCGTCATGGCTGTATGCCTGGTCGCTGGCAATACCGGCCACGTCGAAGCACAAAGACGCAGCCAAGGCCTTCATCACCTGGGCCACGTCCAAAGAATATATCGAACTGGTCGCCAAGACCGACGGCATCTCCAACGTACCGCCCGGCACGCGTACGTCCACCTACAGTGAGGCTTACCTGAAGGCAGCGCCGTTCGCCAGGGTCACGTTGCAGATGATGCAACACGCCGACCCTGCGCAACCCTCGGTCAAGCCGGTGCCTTACGTCGGCATCCAGTACGTGACCATTCCCGAGTTTCAGGCCATCGGCACCTCGGTCGGCAAGTTGTTCTCTGCTGCCTTGACCGGTCAGACCACCACTGAGCAGGCACTCAGCGCCGCACAGGCCGTCACCGAACGCGAGATGAAACGCGCCGGTTATCCGAAGTAAACCGGCAGCCCTCAAATGAATTGGACGGACGATAAACCCATGAAACGACTCGACGGTAAAAGCGCGCTGATCACCGGATCGGCGCGGGGCATTGGGCGCTCTTTCGCGCAGGCCTACATTCGCGAAGGGGCCAGTGTGGCCATTGCCGACATCAATCTGCAGCGCGCGCAGACCACAGCAGCTGAGTTGGGGCCGAACGCTTATGCGGTCAGCATGGACGTAACGGATCAGGCTTCCATCGATCAGGCCATCGCAGCCGTCGTCGCGCACAGCGGCAAGCTGGATATCCTCATCAATAACGCTGCGCTGTTCGATCTGGCGCCGATTGTCGATATCACGCGTGACAGCTACGAGCGGCTGTTCTCAATCAACGTTGCGGGCACTTTGTTTACCTTGCAGGCAGCTGCAAAGCAGATGATTGCCCAAGGCCACGGCGGCAAGATTATCAACATGGCCAGCCAGGCGGGACGCCGTGGCGAAGCGCTGGTCGCGGTGTACTGCGCGACCAAGGCCGCGGTGATCAGCCTGACGCAATCGGCCGGTCTGGACCTCATCAGGCACGGCATCAATGTCAATGCCATCGCCCCGGGCGTGGTGGATGGCGAGCACTGGGATGGCGTCGATGCAATGTTCGCCCGTTATGAAAACCGGCCGCTGGGCGAGAAGAAAAGGCTGGTGGGCGAGCAGGTGCCCTATGGGCGTATGGGCACGGCAGATGACCTGACTGGTATGGCGATTTTTCTCGCCTCCAGCGACAGCCAATACGTGGTGGCGCAGACCTATAACGTCGATGGCGGAAACTGGATGAGCTGACCGGCAACCGTTGCACAGATGAGCCGCACCGCGCAAAAAAGCCAGGTCGACGCTTCCATTGCCGAAGCGATTGGCTAAGATGCGCGGACCGTCTGCTTCCTGAGGCGGCTCATTGATGCACAGGAGCACGCATGTCCACTGAAGAGGAGATCGCCATCGCCGGCGGTACACCTATGATTCCCGATCAACGCCGGGAGCTGATGCTGCGCCAGTTGCGCAAGCATCAGGTACTCAGCGTTCATCAGTTGATGGAGATGTTCGACTGCTCGCACATGACCATCCGCCGCGACATCGCCGTGCTGGAACAGGAAGGCCGGGCCTACTCGGTGACCGGCGGCGCGCGTATTGCCAGTCAGGTACACAGCGAACCCAGCCATCAATCGAAAGCCGTCGTCGAGCTGCCGCACAAGCAGGGCATGGCGCGGCTGGCAGCGGGTTTGCTGCATCCGGACATGACGATCTATCTGGACGCGGGCACCAGCACGCTGGAGATCGTGCCGCATATCGTTGCGTTGTCAGGCATGACCGTCGTGACCAATGATTTCGGCGTGGTCAATGCGCTGGCCGACGCTGCGCACGTGGATGTGATTCACACCGGTGGCCTGCTCGATCACCCGAACCGCTCCAGTGTCGGTGGGCTCGCCGCCGCAACGTTGCGTCAGCTGGCAACCGACGTGGCGTTCATGTCGACCAGTTCATGGGACCTGCAACGCGGCACCACCACGCCCTCGGCATTGAAGGTCGAGGTCAAGCAGGCGGCGATGCAGTCCGCTTCGCAAACCGTACTGATCGCCACCAGCTCCAAATACGGCACCTTCGGCATGTACAAGGTGGCCGGGCTTGAGCAGTTCGACACCATCATCACCGACGCAGCGCTGGCTGAAGCCGCTGCGGACGGTATCCGCAAGCAGCGTATCGAGTTGCTGCTGGCACCTGTAGGCGGCCGTTCGAAGTAACGCGCTGCCGAGCTGGCTGATCCCAGAGGCCACAAATGGCAGGCATAAAAAAACCCGGTCTCGCGACCGGGTTTTTTATGTCTAGCCGACTAACTGATTACTCAGTTGCCCGACTTCTTGGCAGCGCGAGTACGCTCGCTTTCGCCAAGGATTTTCTTACGCAGGCGGATCGACTTTGGAGTCACTTCGCAGAGTTCGTCTTCTTGTACGAATTCCAGCGCTTGTTCCAGAGTGAAACGGATAGGCGGAACCAGAGCGATGGTTTCGTCTTTACCGGAAGCACGCATGTTGTCGAGCTTCTTGCCTTTGGTAGGGTTTACACCCAGGTCGTTGTCGCGGCTGTTGATACCGACGATCTGACCTTCGTACACGTCTTCGCCATGACCCAGGAACAGCTTGCCACGGGCTTGCAGTGTTTCCAGGGAGTAGGTCAGCGCCTTGCCGGTAGCAACCGAAACCAGAACGCCGTTCTGACGGCCGGACATGTCGCCAGACTTCATCACGTCGTAACGGTCGAAGATGCTGGTCAGGATGCCTGCGCCGGAAGTCAGGGTCAGGAACTCGTTACGGAAACCGATCAGGCCACGTGCCGGGATGTTGTACTCAAGGCGCACACGGCCCTTGCCATCCGGAACCATGTTGGTCAGGTCGCCCTTACGGATACCGATCTGCTCCATGATCGCACCCTGGGATTCTTCCGGCAGGTCGATGGTGACGTTTTCGAACGGTTCGTGCTTGACGCCGTCAACCATGCGGATGATCACTTCAGGACGGCCGACACCCATTTCGAAGCCTTCGCGACGCATGGTTTCGATCAGTACCGAGAGGTGCAGCTCACCACGGCCGGAGACCTTGAACTTGTCGGCGGTGTCGCCTTCTTCAACGCGCAGGGCAACGTTGTACAGCAGTTCCTTGTCCAGACGTTCCTTGATGTTACGGCTGGTGACGAACTTGCCTTCTTTACCGCAGAAAGGCGAATCGTTTACCTGGAAAGTCATGGAAACAGTAGGTTCGTCAACGGTCAGCGGCTTCATCGCTTCAACGTTCTGTGGATCGCACAGTGTGTCGGAGATGAACAGCTCTTCGAAGCCGCTGATGCAGACGATGTCGCCGGCAGCTGCTTCTTCGACGTCGATACGGTGCAGACCGTGGTGACCCATCAGTTTCAGGATACGACCGTTACGGCGCTTGCCGTTGGCATCGATAGCCACAACCTGGGTGTTTGGCTTGACCTTGCCGCGAGCGATACGGCCAACACCGATGATGCCCAGGAAGCTGTTGTAGTCCAGTGCCGAGATTTGCATCTGGAACGGACCGTCACGGTCTACTTTAGGGGCCGGAACGTTATCGACGATGGACTGATACAGCGGAGTCATGTCTTCAGCCATGTCGGTGTGTTCCAGACCGGCAATGCCGTTCAGGGCCGAGGCGTAGACGACTTTGAAGTCCAGCTGTTCTTCGGTAGCACCGAGGTTGTCGAACAGGTCGAAGATCTGGTCCAGAACCCAGTCCGGACGTGCGCCTGGACGGTCAACCTTGTTGATGACCACGATTGGACGCAGGCCGGCTTCGAAAGCCTTCTTGGTCACAAAACGGGTTTGCGGCATAGGGCCGTCCTGGGCATCGACCAGCAGCAGTACGGAGTCGACCATCGACATCACGCGCTCTACTTCACCACCGAAGTCGGCGTGGCCCGGGGTGTCCACGATGTTGATGTGGTAGCCATTCCAGTTGATCGCGGTGTTCTTCGCGAGAATGGTAATACCGCGCTCTTTTTCCTGGTCGTTGGAGTCCATCACGCGCTCATCGTTGAGCTCGCCGCGCTCCAGAGTGCCGGATTGACGCAGGAGTTTGTCTACCAGGGTGGTCTTACCATGGTCAACGTGAGCAATGATGGCGATGTTACGTAGATTTTCGATCACTTGTGTATCTCGATCAGAGGATTCGGTCTGCTGACTGTTTAAGGACAGCGATTACTATTTCGAGTCGGCAAAAGCCGTTACGGCATGACGACTGGTGTCGGGGGGCCGGTGACGCAAGCCACAGGCAAACAGCCCCGGGCACTTAGCTCGGTCGATAAACGCGCACATTGGCATGCCCCTCACTGAGCAAATGGTGAGCATGCAGGCGACTCATGACGCCTTTGTCGCAATACAGCAGGTACTGGCGCGTGTCATCCAGTGCCTTGAAGCGGCTATTCAATGCGTAGAACGGCAACGTCTGTATCTCCACGCCGGGCACTTGCAACGGCTGGTCTTCCTGGGCATCCGGGTGACGGATGTCGATGATGACCTGGCCGGCCAGCGCCTGGCTGACTTCTTCAATGTCGACATGGCGGCTCAGATCGTCGATTACCCGATCGATCGAAACCAGCTTGGCGCGCTCGAGCGCTTGCTCGAGAATCGCCATGTCGAACTGCTTTTCTTCGTACTCAACGCGGTTACGCTTGGCGTTGGTCTTGGGGTTGACCGAAATCACCCCGCAATACTCAGGCATGTGCCGGGCAAAATCAGCGGTGCCGATTTCAGTCGCCAGGTCCACGATGTCCTGCTTGTGACTTGCTACAAGCGGGCGCAAGACCAGCTTGTCGGTGGCCGCGTCGATCAGTGACAGGTTCGGCAGCGTCTGGCTGGCAACCTGTGAAATCGCTTCGCCAGTGACCAGCACATCGATTTCGAGACGATCAGCCACCGCGGATGCAGCGCGTAACATCATACGCTTCAAAACTACACCCATATGACTGTTATCGACTTTCTGCAGAATTTCTCCGAGAACTTCCTCGAAAGGCACGCTGACGAACAGCACGCGCTGCGAACTGCCGTACTTCTTCCAGATGAAGTGCGCGACTTCCATCACGCCCAGCTCATGGGCACGTCCGCCCAGATTGAAGAAGCAGAAGTGCGCCATCAAGCCGCGGCGCATGATCTGGTAGGCCGCAACGGTCGAATCGAAACCGCCGGACATCAATACCAGGGTCTGCTCCAGCGCGCCCAGCGGGTAGCCGCCCATGCCTTTGTGCTGGTCATGCACGACAAACAACCGTTGGTCGCGAATTTCCATGCGCACGACCAAATCGGGCTTTTTCAGCTCGATTCCGGCGGCGCCACATTGCATGCGCAGCTTGCTGCCGACGTATTTCTCGACGTCCATGGAGCTGAAATCGTGACGACCGGCACGCTTGCAGCGCACCGAAAACATCGTGCCCGGCAGCAGGTCGGCATAGTGCAGTTTGCACTTGGCAACGATGTCGTCCAGATCACCCAGCGGGTACTCGGCCACTTGCAGAAAGTTGGCGATGCCCGGCATGCAGCTCAGCCGATCCCTGATGCTCTGCAGCACTTTGGGGTCGGTCTGGCGGGTTTCGACCTCAAGGTTGTCCCATACGCCACCCACGACAATGTCCGCGTCCAGTTCCCGGAGCACGGTACGAATGTTCTTGCCAAGCTGCCGGATGAATTTCTTGCGAACCGGCGGGCTTTTAATGGTGATTTCTGGGAAAACTTTAACGATTAGTTTCATGGAAACGGAGCGTGAGGTGCCGACCAAAAAAGGGGGGCGCGGATTATAGCGGAAATTGCTCAAGGTTTAACCAGTTATCGTACAGCCCATAAACAGCGCACCAAAAAGAGTCGACGCACCAAAATGCAGCGCCATAACGGTGCGTGTTTTTCCCGACTAAAGCGTTTTCTATCCCTGAAAGCGTTCATTTGAAGCAAAAAACCCAACACAGGGCACTGGCATGCAAATTGCTCCCTTGTGAGGCAGGTTGCCTTGGCAGAATATTCGAGCCGGCATCACCAAAATTCAAGGGACCCACACTCCACCAAGTAGGTCTCTAGCCACCCGGAGGACACCATGTCGAAGTCGGTTCAACTCATCAAAGATCATGACGTTAAGTGGATTGATCTGCGCTTCACGGACACAAAAGGTACGCAGCACCACGTGACCATGCCAGCTCGCGATGCGCTGGAAGACGACTTCTTCGAAGTCGGCAAGATGTTCGACGGCTCCTCCATTTCAGGCTGGAAAGGCATCGAAGCCTCCGACATGATCCTGCTGCCGGACGATGAAACCGCTGTCCTGGATCCGTTCACCGAAGAGCCTACCCTGATCCTGGTGTGCGACATCATCGAACCTTCGACCATGCAAGGTTATGATCGCGACCCACGTGCCATCGCTCGTCGCGCTGAGGAATACCTGAAGTCCACCGGTATTGGTGACACTGTATTCGCAGGCCCGGAGCCAGAATTCTTCATCTTCGACGAAGTGAAATTCAAATCCGATATCTCCGGTTCCATGTTCAAGATCTACTCTGAACAAGGTTCGTGGATGTCTGACCAGGACGTCGAAGGCGGCAACAAAGGCCACCGCCCAGGTGTCAAAGGCGGTTACTTCCCGGTTCCGCCGTTTGACCACGACCACGAAATCCGTACTGCCATGTGCAACGCTCTGGAAGAAATGGGCCAGACCGTTGAAGTTCACCACCACGAAGTGGCGACCGCTGGCCAGAACGAAATCGGCGTGAAATTCAACACGCTGGTTAAAAAGGCTGACGAAGTTCAAACCCTGAAGTACTGCGTACACAACGTTGCCGACGCTTACGGCCGTACCGCTACTTTCATGCCGAAGCCACTGTACGGTGACAACGGTTCGGGTATGCACGTGCACATGTCCATCGCCAAAGATGGCAAGAACACCTTCGCAGGTGAAGGCTATGCCGGTCTGTCCGACCTCGCGCTGTACTTCATCGGCGGCATCATCAAGCACGGCAAGGCACTGAACGGTTTCACCAACCCGTCGACCAACTCGTACAAGCGTCTGGTTCCAGGTTTCGAAGCACCGGTCATGCTGGCCTACTCGGCACGTAACCGCTCCGCATCGATCCGTATTCCTTACGTCAACAGCCCACGCGGCCGTCGTATCGAAGCACGCTTCCCGGATCCATCAGCCAACCCGTACCTGGCCTTCGCAGCCCTGTTGATGGCTGGCCTGGACGGTATCCAGAACAAGATCCATCCTGGCGACGCAGCTGACAAAAACCTGTACGACCTGCCGCCTGAAGAGGCCAAAGAGATCCCACAAGTTTGCGGCAGCCTGAAAGAAGCCCTGGAAGAACTGGACAAGGGCCGTGCGTTCCTGACCAAAGGCGGCGTATTCAGCGACGACTTCATCGATGCCTACATCGCGCTGAAAAGCGAAGAAGAAATCCGCGTTCGCACCTTCGTACACCCACTGGAATATGAGCTGTACTACAGCTGCTGATCCAGCCGCGCCAGCATTGATGGCGTAACAAGAGACCTCCTTCGGGAGGTCTCTTCGTTTCTGCGCAATAAACCCTCTCGCATAACACCACGTAAAGTTTTCTTCACTCCACAGGTCTGGCTCTGATCAGTTACCTGGAGTTAAATCTGCGTCTCCCAACTGATCCGAGATGGAACCGCCATGCGCCTGCTTCTGGCCACTTCCCTGCTAACTCTGACATTCATGTCCTCAGGCTTCGCGTTCGCCGCCGCGCAAAAGCCGTCTGTTATCGAGCCGTTGCTGCAAGCGATCAGCGAGCGCCTGACCATCGCCGATCAGGTCGCACTGAGCAAATGGGACAGCGGCAAAGCCGTTGAAGACCCGCCCCGTGAACAGCAAGTCATCAGCGCCGCCCAGGCCCGCGCTGCCGAGTTCAAACTGAACCCCGAAGACGTTGAACGGCTGTTCCGCGCGCAGATCGAAGCCAACAAGCAGGTACAGAATGCCCTGCTCGCCCAGTGGCACGCAGCAGGCAAGGCGCCTGATACGGCCAGACTGAGCCTGGCGGATGATATCCGCCCGAAACTCGACCGCCTGCAAACCCAATTGTTGCAGGCCTACGCCGACTTCCAGCCGCTGCGCGAGACAGAAGACTGCAAGATCCAGCTGGACGCGGCGCTCAAGCGTTATCAGAGCAACCCGATTCATGACCAGGCGCTGGTGCTGGCCACCGCTGATCTGTGTGCGGCAAAACGCTGACACAGCAGGCTGATAGCGCAGCATAGGGCGATGTGTTCTATGCTGAGCGCCATTCATGCCCTTTGCTGTCGAGAGCCTCATGCGTCAAAGCCTGATTTGCCTGCTGCTGTTGATCAGCCTGCCTGCCATGGCGCAGATCTATAAGTACACCGACGCGAACGGCAATACCGCGTTCAGCAATCAGCCACCCAATGGCACCAGGACCGAAGTGGTCGAGTTGCCGCCGCTGAACAGCATTGAAACCCAGAGCCCCTCAAGACCGGCAGCGAACAGCGCCCCGCAATCGCCCCCCGCATCTGCGCCTGCCCAGACTCAGCCACAAACCGCCTACGAGGTACTGGCGCTGCAAGACCTGCCGACCGATGAGGCCTTACGCGCAAACAACGGCACATTCATCATTGGCGTGAAGATCCAGCCGCGCCTGCAGGAGAACCATCGCCTGCAACTGCTGCTGGACGGCAATCTGTACGGCCAGCCGTCCAACCTGCCGCGTTTTCAGGTGGTCAATATCGACCGTGGCGAACACAGCTTCGCCGTGGTGGTGAAGGATGGCGAGCGGATCATTCAGCAGAGCGAGACGATTACCCTGAACGTGCAACGCGTTCATCTCGGCAAGCCATGAAAATGCGCAGCCTGCTCATCTGTTTGTTGCTGCTGGCGGCGCTGCCTGCGCTGGCCGACGTCTATACCTACATCGACGCGCAGGGCAATAGGGTGTTTACCGATCAACCGCACAAGAACGCCAAGCGCGTTGACATCCCGCCCAGCAACAACATGACCGGCACGCCGCCCACCCGAACCCTGAAAGCCAGCCCCAGGCCAGCACCTCCGGCGCCGATGTTTCACTACCAGCTTTTGAGAATTCTGGTCCCCGAGCCCGACGCGACGCTGAACAACCCGAGTGGCGAATTCATCGTCACCGTGACCAGTGAGCCGGTTCTGCAGCCGGGCCACAGCTACCGGTTGCTACTGGACGGCGTTGCTGTCGGCCAGCCTGGACGCAGCCCGGTGTTTCCGGTGAGCAATATTGATCGCGGCACCCATCAGCTGTCGGTGGAAATTTTCGATGAGCTCGGCCGGGTGCTGGAAAAGACCCCAAATCAGCCGCTTCACGTGCAGCGCGTTTCCCTGGCGCAGAAGCGCATGACCAATCCCTGCAAGGACGAGCAATACGGCGTTCGTCCGGAATGTCCGCTCAAGGACAAACCAGAGCCCAAAAGCAGCATTCTGCCGTTCTTCTGATTCCCGCCCTAACCAAGCACCTTTTTGGTGCGCCATCAGCCTGACTGCGCAACAATACAGCCCAAACTGGTTCAGAAATGCAGACCGGATAGCGCCGTATGCGGGCACTCTTTCAAAAAATGCCCCGAATTCGCAGATAAAGCGCTTCTTTTCGGAGCCTTGGTTTGGTTTTTGCAACTTCACTGATACAGCACCTATCAAGCACCTTACCGGTGATTTTGCTCCTGCTGGCGAAGACCACCCAGCACCCGCATTGCGCGACTGCAATGTGCCAAAAGAGGTCAACACGATTCATGACTATCAGCGACGCGCTGCACAGACTGTTACTGGATAACCTGACCACTGCCACCATTCTGCTCAACTCCGACCTGCGACTTGAGTACATGAACCCGGCGGCTGAAATGCTGCTGGCGATCAGCGGGCAGCGCAGCCATGGGCAGTTCATCAGCGAGCTGTTCACCGAGTCGGCTGAAGCACTGAGTTCACTGCGTCAAGCAGTAGAACAGGCACACCCGTTTACCAAGCGCGAAGCAATGCTTACCGCGCTCGCCGGCCAGACCCTGACAGTCGACTACGCCGTAACGCCGATCCTCAGCAAAGGCGAAACCCTGCTGCTGCTCGAAGTACACCCGCGTGACCGTCTGCTGCGCATCACCAAAGAAGAAGCGCAACTGTCCAAGCAGGAAACCACCAAAATGCTGGTGCGCGGCCTGGCCCATGAAATAAAGAATCCGCTCGGCGGGATTCGCGGGGCAGCACAACTGCTCGCCCGCGAACTGCCTGAAGAAAGCCTCAAGGACTACACCAACGTCATCATCGAAGAGGCCGACCGCCTGCGTAATCTGGTCGACCGCATGCTGGGCTCCAACAAGCTGCCTTCGCTGGCGATGACCAATGTGCATGAAGTGCTCGAACGGGTGTGCAGCCTGGTCGAAGCCGAAAGCCAGGGTTGCATCACGCTGGTGCGCGACTATGACCCAAGCATTCCCGATGTATTGATCGACCGCGAGCAGATGATTCAGGCCGTCCTCAATATCGTGCGCAACGCAATGCAGGCCATCAGCGGCCAGAACGAGTTGCGCCTGGGCCGAATCACCCTGCGAACCCGCGCCATGCGCCAGTTCACCATTGGCCATGTGCGCCATCGGCTGGTCAGCAAGATCGAAATCATCGACAACGGTCCGGGTATCCCGGCCGAGCTTCAGGAAACCATTTTCTACCCGATGGTCAGTGGCCGCCCGGATGGTACAGGGCTCGGTCTTGCCATTACCCAGAACATCATCAGCCAGCACCAGGGCCTGATCGAGTGTGACAGCCATCCCGGCCACACCACGTTCTCGATCTTCCTGCCGCTGGAACAAGGAGCAGCTTCGACATGAGCCGTAGTGAAACTGTCTGGATCGTAGACGACGATCGTTCTATCCGCTGGGTACTGGAAAAAGCCTTGCAACAGGAAGGCATGACCACGCAAAGCTTCGACAGCGCCGACGGGGTGATGAGCCGTCTGGCCCGTCAGCAACCGGACGTGATCATCTCAGACATTCGCATGCCCGGTGCCAGTGGCCTGGACCTGCTGGCGCGGATTCGCGAGCAACACCCGCGCTTGCCAGTGATCATCATGACGGCGCATTCGGACCTGGACAGCGCGGTTGCCTCGTATCAGGGGGGCGCTTTCGAGTACCTGCCCAAGCCGTTCGACGTCGACGAAGCCGTCTCGCTGGTCAAGCGCGCCAACCAGCACGCTCAGGAACAGCAAGGCCTGGACGTCCCGCCGACCCTGACCCGCACCCCTGAAATCATCGGCGAAGCGCCAGCGATGCAGGAAGTGTTTCGGGCCATCGGGCGGCTGAGTCATTCCAACATCACCGTGCTGATCAACGGCGAATCGGGGACTGGTAAAGA
Organism: Pseudomonas syringae CC1557; assembly: GCF_000452705.1. Classification (NCBI taxonomy): domain Bacteria; kingdom Pseudomonadati; phylum Pseudomonadota; class Gammaproteobacteria; order Pseudomonadales; family Pseudomonadaceae; genus Pseudomonas; species Pseudomonas syringae. The sequence goes on along the minus strand of NZ_CP007014.1, from coordinate 287,302 downwards.
GCTGGTTGCTCACGCCCTGCACCGTCACAGCCCGCGTTCGGCTTCGCCGTTCATCGCCCTGAACATGGCGGCGATTCCCAAGGACCTGATGGAATCGGAGTTGTTCGGCCACGAGAAAGGCGCTTTCACCGGCGCGGCCAACCTGCGTCGCGGCCGCTTCGAGCAGGCAGACGGCGGCACGCTGTTCCTCGATGAAATCGGCGACATGCCGGCCGACACGCAAACCCGGCTGCTGAGGGTTCTGGCGGACGGCGAGTTCTATCGGGTTGGCGGTCATACGCCGGTCAAGGTCGACGTGCGGATCATTGCTGCAACGCACCAGAACCTGGAAATCCTCGTGCAGGCCGGCAAGTTCCGTGAGGACTTGTTCCACCGCCTGAACGTGATCCGTATCCACATTCCGCGCATGTCGGACCGTCGCGAAGACATTCCGACGCTGGCCAAGCACTTCCTGAGCCGCGCGGCACAGGAGCTGTCTGTCGAGCCCAAACTGCTCAAGGCCGAGACCGAGGAATACCTCAAGCACCTGCCGTGGCCGGGTAACGTTCGTCAACTTGAGAACACCTGCCGCTGGATCACGGTCATGGCCTCGGGTCGTGAAGTGCACATCAGCGATCTGCCGCCGGAACTGCTCAGCCTGCCGCAGGACGCCGCCCCGGTCACCAACTGGGAACAGGCGCTGCGTCAGTGGGCCGACCAGGCGTTGTCTCGCGGTCAGTCCAGCTTGCTGGACAGCGCGGTGCCGACCTTCGAGCGGATCATGATCGAAACCGCCCTCAAGCACACCGCCGGCCGCCGCCGCGACGCCGCGGTACTGCTGGGCTGGGGACGCAATACCCTGACCCGCAAGATCAAGGAACTGGGCATGAAGATCGACGGCGGGGATGACGACGAGGCCGACGAAGGCTGAGTCGTCCTCAAGACCGAACACTGGCATTTCTGACAGTTACTCGCCACGTCCATTAATGATTAGCTTCTTCTGACCCCACTCAAGGGGCATAAGGAGCTAATCAGTGTGGAAAGTGCATTACTCGATAAATCTGAAGCCCGACAGCATGCCAATAATTTACGTTTGCTTGCAGCACTACCGTGTAGTGCCAGCATTGAAAGACGCGAGCGGATTGTTGACTACGATATCGTCGAACTCGCCGCACTGCTGCGCGAAGACAATCCGCAAGGACTGACCGCCGAACAGGTGTTCGTCGAGTACTGGAGCCGCATCACCCAGCTCAACGGCCCGGAAGAAATCTATGGCGATAACGGCAAGTACAATGCTTTCGTGCGTCTTGAACATTTTTCGGCGCTCTTGGAGCAGGCAAGACTTGCCGATAGATGGCTGACCAGCCAGGACGATGAACGCGGCCCGGCCCCTCCGTTGTGCGGAATTCCCTTCGGCATAAAAGACTCTTTCGCCATCCAGGGCCTTGAAAGCAAAAACGGCACTCAGGCCTTTTCCGGCAACCTGGCATTACGTGATGCGACATGCGTCGCCCGGCTGAGGGCCCAGGGCGCACTGATTATCGGCCATACCATCTGCTCCGAACTCTCGACCCATACCGTCGGCCAGTTTGCCGGGAATGCGTGGGACCCGACGCGCACGCCGGGTGGGTCTAGTCAGGGCTCAGGGGTCGCCCCAGTTGCGCGTCTGTGCGCCGCAGCGCTGGGCGAAGAAACTGCGGGCTCGATTATCATCCCGGCGGCAGCCAATGGCGCCAGCGTAATAAAGCCGTCGCTGGGGCTGGTATCTGGCGCGGGTGTGATGCCACTGCGAACCGGCTGGGACGTGGTCGGCCCCATGGCCCGTTCGATTCGCGATGCATCGCTGATACTGTCGATAATTGCCGGCCCTGATGGAGAAAACGATCCGCAAAGCCTGTCGGCTCCGTCGATAGGCGAGCAGCTATCCATTACCCCGACCCCCGGCTCTCTTCCTCTGGAAGGGCTGACCATAGGCATTCCGCAGACGGACTGGATGTCTTCACCCGGTCACCCTCCCGCGCAATCTTACGACGAGGACTACAGCGCAGCCTTCGTCAGGTTCAAGGACCAGCTTGCAGCGCTGGGCGCAAAGGTCGTCGACTTCCCATGGCTGGATGCCGGAGCTCCTGAAAACACTCCTTACACCGCGCCCGAACCCATTCATGACGTGCTGAACAGTGATGGCAGCATTCTGATGAGTGTCAACGCCCAGGCCGTTACCAGTTACGCCAATCAACTGGAAACCCGGCACTGGTCGGCCGTGCGTGATTTTGCAGGCTCGCTGGAGAATGAAGACGACAGGGAATACCTGCTCCGAAGATACCCGGAGTTCTAAGATCAGGTTGCCTCACTCATTCCAGTGGGCATCAGACTTGAAGCAGAGAACAGACGCCGCCAGGAACAGGGGCATTTTGAAAAGGCACTGAATGACTATCAGATTGACTTCATGATGGTGCTGCCGCTTGGTGCCCATGTCGGCGAACGGGCAGGCACGGTGGCAAAGTCGCTTCCGGTGCAACGCATGTACTTCGCTCAGCCCAATGCGCTGGCATGGCCCATGCTGACGCTGCCCATCGGCCATGGCGCGACCGGCATCCCACAGCAATTGCCCATTACTGCGGCCTTTTGGGGAAGGCGCTTCAGCGAGCTTTTGCTGGTGCAGGCCGCCATCGACTTTCAGACCCATTATCCCGAGTATCACACCAAGGCCCCACCAGACCCGGACTTCGCCTCACCTGTGGCGTTTCATCTCTGGACACTGGACGAAATACCTTCGCAGTACTCAGCGGATCCGCTGGTCATTGCCGATGGCAGGAGAAAAACATCATGACCCCGGGATTTTTCTTCGTCATTGAGTGGCGCCCCCTTAATACCCCGGCACTGCTACCTGCGCAGGCTAGCAGGCCGCCAGATGCATTTTTCAATGTCCAATGGCGGCCTGCGCAGAGCCTGGCCTATTACCCGGCCATGGCTGTGCTTACTCCGCCAGCGACGGCTTCTCCCACAGGTTGATTCCACCTTCCACCGCGAAGCTGTCGATCTCGGCCAGTTCTTCGCTGCTGAACGCCAGGTTCTTCAGCGCACCGACGTTTTCGATGATTTGCTCCGGGCGGCTCGCACCGATCAGCGCTGACGTCACACGTGGATCACGCAGCGTCCAGGCCAATGCCATCTGCGCCAGACTCTGGCCACGACGCTGGGCAATGTCGTTGAGTGCACGCACGTGGGCGATGTTCTGTTCGGACAAATGCGAAGCCTGCAGCGAACCACCGCCCGGACGATTGACCCGCGCATCCTTGGGCACGCCGTTCAGGTATTTGTCCGACAGCAGCCCCTGCGCCAGTGCGGTAAAGGCGATCACACCAGCACCCAGCTCTTCGGTAGCGTCCAGCAGGTCCTTCTCGACCCAGCGATTGAGCAGGTTGTATGCCGGCTGGTGAATCAGTAACGGCACTTTCCACTCTTTGAGCAGCGCGGCGATTTCGCGAGTCTTGGCCCCGGAATACGACGAGATACCGATGTACAGCGCCTTGCCCTGCTGCACAGCAGTGGCGAGCGCGCTGGCGGTCTCTTCCAGCGGGGTGTCCGGATCGAAGCGGTGCGAGTAGAAAATGTCGACGTAATCGAGCCCCATGCGTTGCAGGCTCTGATCAAGGCTGGCAAGCACGTATTTGCGTGAACCACCGCCCTGCCCGTAAGGCCCTGGCCACATGTCCCAGCCAGCTTTGCTGGAGATGATCAGTTCATCGCGGTACTGCTGGAAATCTTCGCTCAGCAAACGACCGAAGTTGATCTCGGCGCTGCCATACGGCGGGCCATAGTTGTTGGCCAGGTCAAAGTGGTTGATGCCCAGATCGAACGCCGTGCGCAGCATGGCGCGCTGGGTGTCGATCGGCGTGCTGTCACCGAAGTTGTGCCACAAGCCCAAAGACAGTGCCGGAAGCACCAGCCCGCTGCGGCCGGTACGGCGATAAGGCATGTCTTCGTAACGATTTTCGGCAGCGATGTAGGTCATTGAGTCCTCTCTTGTCTGGGGGATATTCGAGGCGTCTTGATTGCGTGTGCGAACAGGCAACACGTGTTCGCAACCCCGCAATCATGGCTTTTGCCAGACAACCTGCTGAATGTCGACCCGCTTGGGTATCAAGTGGTTGTCGTAAAACAGATCAGCGGTCGCCTGCTGCGCACGCACGATATCGGGTGTGATCGGCAGGCTGGGTGATGCAGGCCGATGGTCAAGATACTGAGTGATGACCGCTTCAGACAAGCCCATGCTACGCGCCAGAATCTGAATGCTCTCGGCACGCTGCGTGCGGGATAGCCCGTCAGCAACAGTCAGTTCATCGAGGATCTGCTGCACGAACGCGCCATTCTTCTCGGCAAATTCCCGGCGTGCGGTATAGAAAGGTCCCGACAGTCCAAGCCCTTCGCCATTGGCCAGCAGGCGGCTGTGGCCTTCGCTCATGGCGATGGAGTAGTACGGGTCCCAGATTGCCCAGGCATCGACGCTGCCGTTTTCGAAAGCGGCGCGGGCATCGGCCGGAGTCAGGTAAATCGGCTGGATATCCTTGAAGGTCAGACCTGCCTTATTCAGCACGCGCAGCACCACGTTGTGGGAGCTGGAGCCTTTCTGAAGTGCAACCTTGTGGCCCTTCAGGTCGGCGACGCTGCGCAGCGGGCTTTCGTTGCGCACCAGCAAGGTTTCTGCCTGCGGCTTGGCTGGCTCCGCGCCGATGTAGACCAGATCGGCACCTGCGACCTGAGCAAAGATCGGCGGAATGTCGCCGGTTGAAGCAATATCCAGACTGCCGATGTTCAACGCCTCAAGCATCTGCGGCCCGGCCGGGAACTCGATCCATTGGATTTTTGTATCAGGAAAACGTTTCTCCAGCAGCGCGTGCTCCTTGGCCAGCACTAGCGTGATCGAACCTTTCTGATAGCCGATGCGCAGGCTGTCGGGTTCGTCGGCGGAGGCGCTGTTGAGCAGACCGCAGAAGGCCAGCATGGCGGCGATAAAAGTGAATGGTTTCATCGGTAATCCTTTCGGCGAAAATTATCCCGGTTGACGCTCGTGCCCATGCTCCGCGGTGGCATGCAGGTCGTAACGCTCCGCGTCACCTTTCTGCAGCCTTGCGCGGCAGCAAACGCCGGAGCGATCAAAATCTATAAGCAGGCCGCTGCAAGCCCAGGTTGTCGCGCAACGTCTTGCCTTCGTATTCGATACGAAACAGCCCGCGCCGCTGCAACTCGGGTACCAGCAACTGCGCGACATCTTCAAGCCCGCCCGGCAGATGCGGCACCAGCACGTTGAAGCCGTCCGCCGCGCCCTGTTCAAACCAGGTTTGCAGTTCATCGGCGATCTGCGCAGGTGTGCCGATCAAGCTGTAGTGCCCTCGCCCACCGGCAATTCGCCGCCCCAATTGCGCCAGAGTCAGGTTTTCCTGATCGGCGAGTTCGGTCAGCAACGTTTGCCGACTGCGCTGGCCGCTGTCGGTCAACGGCAGTTCCGGCAAAGGACCATCCAGCGGATAACCCGACAGGTCGAAGTTGCCCAGCATGCGTCCTAACAGGGCGACACCCACCTGCGGCTCGACCAGGTTCTGAAACGACTCGAATTTCGCTTTCGCCAGCGCCTCGGTTTCTGCCACGACGATGAACACGCCGGGCATGACTTTCAGCGACTCTGCGTCACGTCCGTATGCGCTCAGACGTCCCTTGATGTCTGCGTAAAAAGCCTGAGCACTGGCCAGCGATGTCTGTGCGGTGAATACGACCTCTGCCGTCTGCGCCGCCAGATCACGCCCTGCTTCAGACGAACCTGCCTGCACTACTACGGGCTGCCCCTGCGGCGAGCGCGCCACGTTCAGTGGCCCTTTGACGCTGAAGTGCTCGCCCACGTGGTCGAGCACGTGCAGTCTGGCCGGGTCGTAATACTCACCGCTGGCTTTGTCACGGATGAAAGCATCGTCTGCCCAGCTGTCCCACAGGCCGGTCACCACCTGATGAAACTCTCGTGCGCGGCTATAGCGCTCGGCATGCCCTACATGTTCGGCACGACCGAAGTTCTGCGCCTCGGCGGCGGCATCCGACGTCACCAGATTCCAGCCTGCCCGACCGCCGGACAGATGATCCAGCGAGGCGAACTTGCGGGCCACGTGATACGGCTCGTTGTAGGTCGTCGTCGCGGTTGCAATCAGACCGATGTAGTCAGTCACCGCGCTCAGCGCCGAGAGCAGCGTCAGCGGTTCGAAATGATCGGAGCGCGCCATGCGGCTGGCGATATCACCGGTCGCCGCAGCAACGCTGTCCGCCACAAACAGCGCATCGAATTTCGCAGCTTCCGCTACCCTGGCCACATGCCGATAGTGCTTGAAATCCAGCCCCGCATCGGCGGGCACATCCGCATGGCGCCAAGCCGCAATGTGGTGCCCGGTGGCCATCAGAAAAGCGCCGAGTTTCATCTGTCGAGCAGTCGTGCTCATTGCAAACTCCTTACTGTATTACTGCGGGCAACGACTCAAAAATCCTTGCGCAGTTGCACGCCGAAATAACGTTCGTCATCGCGCGGCACGGATCGGTAAACGTAGTTGCCGCCGGTCGCCAGCATCGGCGAATAGGACTTGTCGGCGAGGTTCTTGCCGAGCAGCGCCACGCGCCAGCCACTGTTGTAATCGGCCAGGGCAACGCTGGCGTTCCAGATGCCATAAGCACCCTGCCTGGTGTCCGGGTTCTGGCTGATGTCGTACTGCACCTCGCTCTGCCAGCTGTAATCAGTGCCCAGTTCGATATCCAGACCGTTGTCCAGCGGGATGCTGTAATCGGCGCGCACGTAGCTTTTCCAGTCCGGGCTGTAGGGCAGGGTTTTGCCATCGACGTTGCACGAGGCTGCTGCACCGGCCGGGCAGGCAAACGTGTCAATCCGCGCACGAGTGTAGGACAGCGCGCCGGAGAACTTCAGATTGCGGGTGGCCTGCAACGCGTAGTCCAGTTCGACACCTTCGGTGCTGACGCTGCCTGCGTTGATCAAGCGCGTGACGACCTGCCCGGCCACGCTGTCGAAGAAGTTCGCCTGATAGTTGTCGTAATCGCTGTGGAACACCGCCAGGTTGGTGGTCAGACGGTTGTTCCAGGTGGTGGCCTTGAGGCCGACTTCCCAAGTGTTCGAGGTTTCCGGTTTGAGCGCCTCGGTGTCGCGCGGCTGCATGTTGAAGAACACGTTATAGGCTGGGCCTTTGTAGCCGCGCGAGTAGGTGATGTAAGTCATCACGCTGTCACTCAGGTCGTATTGCAGCCCCAGACGCCCGGACTTGCCGTCCTCGTCCACCGAACCGGAACTGCTGGTCGCCGGCTGAATGCCGCTCACCGTAGTGGCCGACGTCGAGACGCGGCGGTGATCGTATTCCAGATCATCGTGGGTCCAGCGTGCCCCGGCAATCGCACGGAAGTCCGGTGTGAAGTTGAACGTGGTTTCGCCGAACACCGAATAGCTGTCGGTGGTCGTGCTGTAGTCAGCGATGCCGCGATCCTGAGTCGTCGGCGTGATCAACGTGCGCTGATAGGTCTCGTCGCTCTTGCCGTGCATGTAGAACAGCCCGCCGACGTATTCGACAAACTGGCCTTTCGGCGATGCCAGGCGCAGCTCCTGAGAGTACTGGTTAAACGCCAGATCACCTTTGTCTTCAGTAGCGGGGAAAGCAGCCGTGACGGTGCCAAGACGGTCGCCATCCTGATACTGAGTGTTATCCCAGCCGCGCCAGGCGGTGATGGACGTCAGGGTGTAATCGCCCAGTTGCCAGTCGAGCTGGCCGGACAGGCCTTTGTTGACGTCTTCGACATGGCTGCGGTAATCGCTGAGCACATTGCGGTTGTCGCTGTCCGCACGCACTGGCGACAGGGCACTGGCAAATGCCGGGGTCAGCGCCTTGGTCACTACGCCGTTGGGCGCGTCGTCATGGGACTGCATGTAATCCGCCGCGAGGGTAAACGTGATGTCATCGTTGGGCGTGAATTCCAGCTTGCCACGTGCACCCTTGCGGTTGTATCCGTTGACTTCCTGACCGTTGAGCGTGTTGTCGACATTGCCGTCGTAGCTGCCGAACAGCGTGGTGATCGAGCCCTTGAGGGTCTGCGGAATCAGACTGCCGCCGATGCCGAAACGGGTACGGCTTTCGTTGCCACTGTAATACGACTGATCGATATAGCCGTGGGTCTCTTCGGTCGGCGCTTTAGTGGTGACGTTGAGTACACCGGCCGACGCATTCTTGCCGAACAGCGTGCCTTGCGGGCCGCGCAGCACTTCGATGCGTTCCAGGTCGAGCAGGTCCAGCGTGGCCTGCCCTGGACGCGCATACACCACGCCGTCAATCACGGTTGCCACCGTCGGCTCGACGCCCGGTGAGGTGGAAATGGTGCCGACCCCGCGAATGAACAGCGAGGTGTCCTTGTTGGAGGCGCCGGTACGGAAATTCAGCGACGGCACCTGCTGCACGATACTGGCCACGCCGTTGCGGTTATCCCGCTCCAGCTGTTCGCCCTGAATCACCGACACCGCGACCGGCACTTTTTGCAGTGATTCTTCGCGGCGCGTGGCGGTCACTGTGACGGACTCCAGCGCTACCGTCTCAGGGGTCTGCGCAGTATCGGTGTCCGCCATCGCCGGAATGCACTGCAAGGCTGTCAGCCCCATCAGCAACCAGCCATAACGACGCCCCCGCGCCGTGTGCGCCTGATCGATGGCCTGTGCCAGAAGTGTGTGTTTGACGCCATCCCCATGGGTTGTGTGCATCTGCGTGCCTACCTGAAATATGCCCTGATCCGACAGTGCAATGCGCACTGGCGCGTGTTCTTGCTGGCTAAACCGGGTCTAGGCATTCGCGGTGGCGAGTAGCAGACAACCATCGTTGTTAGCGCTAACATCGCAAGTATCGGGAAACGACCGATAGATCGTCCAATACTGAAAAATTAGTTTTATATTCTTTTTACTTTTATACGAAGTGATTGAGCATGGCCGACGACAAACCCGCAACACGTAAACGCCGAGGTGCTGGCCGTGTGACGATAGACACGGTGGCGCGACAGGCAGGTGTGTCAGCCATAACCGTATCGCGCTATTTCAATCAGCCGGCACACGTGTCGCCAGAGTTGCGCGAACGTATCGCGGCGGTCGTCAGCGCGCTGGGCTACGTGCCCAATCGGGTGGCCGGTGGGCTGGCGTCGGCGCGCAGCAAGGTAGTGGCGATGGTCATTCCCAATATCTCGGGGCCGATCTTCGCCAACACCATTCAGGGCTTCAGCGACACGTTGAGCCAGCAGGGTTTCCAATTGCTGCTGGCGTCCAGCTACTTCTCCGCCGAGCAGGAAGAGAGCGCCGTGCGGGCGTTTCTGGGCTGGTCCCCGGCAGCACTGGTACTGACCAGCCGATTCCACAGCCCGGCGACGGAAAAGATGATCGAGCAGACCGATATCCCGGTGATCGAAACCTGGGACCATCAGCCTGAACGCAGCCCGATCCAGATTGGCTTTTCTCACTACGGCGTTGGCGTAACTGCCGCCCGCTATCTGTATGGCAAGGGCTATCGCCGCATTGCGTTCGTGCAGAACAGCGTCGCCGGGGACTTCAGCGCACTGGAGCGACGCGACGGTTATGTAGCAACCCTGGAAGGGCTTGGCATCAAGCCATGGGTATTCGTCCCGGACGCCGGACGCGCGCCATTCGAGGCAGGCAAACAGGCGATGGAAACCTTGATGAGCCAGGAACCGCGCCCCGATGCCATCTTCTTCGCCAACGACAATCTGGCAGCCGGCGCCCTGCTCGCCAGCCAGCGTGCAGGCCTGCACATACCGCAGGATTGCGCCGTGATGGGTTTTGGCGATTACGCCTTCGCAGAAATGATGCTGCCCAGCCTGACCACCATCAAACCACCGGCACTGGAGATCGGCGTATTGGCCGCAACGAGGGTGCTCGAAAGCCTGGGGGTGCTGCCGGTAGAGGGTGGCATACAGCGGCTGAACCTGCTGGATTGCAGCTTGGTGGAGCGGGAGAGTACTTGAGTTTGCAGACGCAATCTCATGCCCGCGCTGGAGCATGAGCAACGATAGGTATCCGGACAAACACCTATCGTGCCCATGCGTGAGGAACGATAGGTGCCCTCAAGCGCCGATCAACGCACCAAATGCAGAAACTGCATGTGCCGCTCGTACTGGTCGAGCACGTCGTTGATGACCTGTTCCTTGGTGTAGCCCACCAGGTCGTAGTCCTGACTGCCTTCGCTCAGGTGAACCTCGGCGCGGTAATAGCGGCGATTGTTCAACTGTTTGGAGCCCATGCCACCTCGGGCGAACGAAGGGGTGAAGAAGCCTTTCATCTGCACCTGATAGATGAACGGACGCTCTTCGCCGTGGCCGATTTCCAGAGTCACCGAGTCGTTGGACGGATCAGGTACGTTGACGACGCTCAAGCCCTTCTCGACAAACACCGCCGTCACCTCATCAATGGCAGGACGCACGGTCTGGTCGAGGAAGCGATACACCTCGTCTCGCGACGGATAATGCACTGCCTGGCTCAGACGCTGACGCCAACCACCACGTCGTGAACCGGACACTGGCGCCAGTGAGTACAGCTGCGCGATCTGGCGCTGGGACTCCATGACGAACGCCTTGTGCAGGCCCCACATCATCAGCAGCAGGATCAGCGAGAACGGCAACGAAGTCAGTACCACCGCTGATTTCAGCGCATCGATACTGCCGGAGAACAGCAAGCCGCTGGTGATCAGCGCCGTGGCTACCCCCCAGAATACGCGCAGCCATTTCGGACCGTCTTCGTCGGGGTTGCCGCCTTTTGCCGAGAGCGTCGACAGCACCACCGTGCCCGAATCGGCCGAGGTGACGAAGAACACGAAGCTGATGAACACCGTGACCGCGATAACGGTCTTGCTCCACGGATAGGTTTCCAGCAACAGGTACAGGGTCATCGACGGATCATCGATGGCCGACTGGCCGAGCGCGGTCATGCCGTGGTTGAGCACCTGGTCGATGGCGCTGTTGCCGAAGATCGACATCCAGGCCAGGGTAAAGCCCAGCGGAATCAGCAATACACCGAACACGAATTCACGAATGGTCCGGCCACGGGAAATACGCGCAATAAACAGGCCCACGAATGGCGCCCAGGCAATCCACCAGGCCCAATAGAACACCGTCCAGCCGCCCAGCCAGTCACTTGGCTTATCGTAGGCGTAGACATCGAAACTCTTGCTCGGCAGGGCGCCCAGGTAGTCACCGATGTTCTGCACCAGCGTATTGAGCAAATGCTGGGTCGGACCGGCAAACAGCACGAACAGCAGCAGCGCACAGGCCAGCAGCATGTTGATGTCGGACATGACGCGAACGCCCTTGTCGACACCGGCGATGGCCACCAGAATCGCCGCCCCCATCATCAGGGTGATCAGGCCGACCTGAATCCATTGGGTGTGCGGAACGCCAAACAGATAATCAAGACCGGAGTTCAGGTGCAGTACGCCGAAACCCATGTCTGCGCCCAGCCCGAAGATGGTCGCGATGATGCCGAAGCCATCGACGGCATAACCGATAGGGCCGTTGATGCGCTTGCCGATCAGCGGGTACAGCGCCGAACGCAAGGCCAGCGGCAGGTTGTGTCGATAGGCGAAGTAGGCCAGCGCCATGCCGACAAAGGCAAACACACCCCAGCCATGCAGGCCCCAGTGCAGAAACAGCAACTGCATGCCCTGGCGCGCAGCCTCGGTAGTGCCGCCCTCGCCTTGCGGCGGTTGCAGCAAATGCGTCAGCGGCTCAGAGACGCAGAAGAAGAACAGCGTGATGCTGATCCCGGCAGCGAACAGCATGCCGGCCCACGAGAGGTAACTGAACTCTGGTTCGTCGTGGTCGGCACCGAGCTTGATCTTGCCAAAGCCCGACAAGGCGGTGACCACCACGAAGACCAGGTACAGGCTCATGACCATCATGTAGTACCAGCCGACCGTATTGGCCGCCCAGTTTTGTGCGGCCAGCAACCAGGCGCCGCTGGCTTGCGGGAAGGCAATGACGACGATGCCGAAGATCAGGATGAAGCTCGCAGCGAAGTAAAACACTGGAGCGTTCATGCGGACCGTTCCGCTGGGAGTTGCACTTGGAGAACTCATAAAGCACAGTCCTCCAGACTCATAAAACAAACTGCAAAAAACGGATACGGCAAGGGTAAGCCTCCAGATGTGAGCGGGCAGCGAACCACCGGTTTAACTTGAACGAGCGTTCAATTTAAACATGAAAACACCCGCGAAGACTAATCGCAGGCCGGTAAACGCTGGCTCAGGCCACGGTATGACGTGAGGCAGCGCGTGATCGTTCCCATGCCAGAGCGATGCAATCGAGCAGCAGCGACCGCGCTATTCATGAGTCTCACAACCCTGTGCACATTCTCTGCACCAATCTGTTACCCGCCGCCTCAAAACAGCGCAAAACCTGTATCAGGTAACATCACAAGCCTTGCCTGAAGTCATCCTGGCTGAATCACAACACCCTCCTTAAGCCCTGAACACAGGGGCTTCACAGCATTTTTGACGATCAAAACAACAGCGCTATGCGAAGTTGGTCTTTTGATTGCATATGCTTGTATGTACAAGTAGAGACAGGCTGTACATCCTGTGTTTTACCCAACTGAATCGGCCTGCTTCGCCAGGCGCTGCCCGCCCTTCATCGGGCTGATCTGGATTGATCGCTGAGGATTTTTTTGTGACCGAGAATAATCAAGACCTTAAGCAGGACTGGACCCGCCACCGAGAAGGCATCGTACGGGCTGCCCGCGGCACCCAATTGACAGCCAAGAGCTGGATGACCGAAGCGCCGCTGCGCATGTTGATGAATAACCTCGACCCGGAAGTTGCCGAAAACCCCAATGAACTGGTGGTTTACGGTGGCATCGGCCGTGCGGCGCGCAACTGGGAATGCTACGACAAGATCGTCGAAAGCCTCACACAGCTCAATGATGACGAAACTCTGCTGGTGCAGTCCGGCAAGCCGGTCGGCGTGTTCAAGACCCACAGCAACGCGCCACGTGTACTGATCGCCAACTCCAACCTGGTGCCGCACTGGGCCAGTTGGGAGCATTTCAACGAGCTGGATGCCAAGGGCCTGGCGATGTATGGCCAGATGACCGCTGGCAGCTGGATCTACATCGGCAGCCAGGGCATCGTTCAGGGCACTTACGAAACCTTCGTCGAAGCCGGTCGTCAGCACTACGACGGCAACCTCAAGGGTCGCTGGGTGCTGACGGCGGGCCTGGGCGGCATGGGCGGCGCACAACCGTTGGCGGCGACTCTGGCCGGGGCCTGCTCGCTGAACATCGAATGCCAGCAAAGCCGTATCGATTTCCGCATCAAGACCCGCTACGTCGACGAACAGGCGGCTGATCTCGATGACGCACTGGCGCGCATCGCCAAATACACCGCCGAAGGCAAAGCCATTTCCATCGCCCTGTGCGGCAACGCGGCAGACCTCCTGCCGGAAATGGTCCGTCGCGGCGTTCGACCCGACATGGTCACTGACCAGACCAGCGCCCATGATCCGCTCAACGGCTATTTGCCCAAAGGCTGGACCTGGGACGAGTACCGCGCCCGCTCGGTCAGCGAACCGGGGAATGTGGTCAAGGCCGCCAAGCAGTCGATGGCCGAGCACGTTGAAGCCATGCTCGCATTCCAGAAGGCCGGCATTCCGACCTTCGACTACGGCAACAACATCCGTCAGATGGCCAAGGAAGTCGGCGTGGCCAATGCCTTCGATTTCCCCGGTTTTGTCCCGGCCTACATTCGCCCGCTGTTCTGCCGCGGCATCGGGCCGTTTCGCTGGGCTGCGCTGTCAGGCGATCCGCAAGACATCTACAAGACCGACGCCAGGGTCAAGGAACTGATCCCGGACGACGAGCACCTGCACAACTGGCTGGACATGGCCCGCGAGCGCATCAGCTTTCAGGGCTTGCCCGCCCGTATCTGCTGGGTCGGTCTGGGGCAGCGCGCCAAGCTAGGGCTGGCCTTCAACGAAATGGTCCGCAGCGGCGAGCTGTCGGCCCCGGTGGTGATCGGTCGTGACCACCTGGACTCCGGCTCGGTCGCCAGCCCCAACCGCGAAACCGAATCCATGCGTGACGGCTCAGACGCCGTCTCCGACTGGCCGCTGCTCAACGCTTTGCTTAACACCGCCAGTGGCGCGACCTGGGTGTCGTTGCACCACGGCGGCGGCGTCGGCATGGGCTTTTCCCAGCACTCCGGAATGGTGATCGTCTGTGACGGCACGGACGAAGCCGCCGAGCGTATCGCCCGCGTACTGCACAACGATCCGGCCACCGGTGTCATGCGTCATGCCGATGCCGGTTACGACATTGCTATCGAGTGTGCCAAAGAGCAGGGCTTGAACCTGCCGATGATCGGACGTTAGGGGCTTTGTCGGTTATCAAACCGACAGACTCGGGGAGCGGGCATGTACATGCCCATGGGCCGGATGCCTGATTGAAGCTGCCGTCATCCATTTCACGCTTGGGAGCATCCACAATGAACATGAAAAAGGCTTTGTTGACCACATTGGTATCCGCTGGCCTGCTCGCCAGCGCAGGCGCAAGTCAGGCCGCCGGCTGGTGTGAATCAGGCAAACCGGTGAAGTTCGCCGGCCTGAACTGGGAAAGCGCGATGCTGCTGACCGACATTCTGCAGGTCGTATTGGACAAGGGTTACGGCTGCGCCGTCGACGCCCTGCCCGGCAACTCCATCGCCATGGAAAACGCCCTGAGCACCAATGACATCCAGATTTTCGCTGAAGAGTGGGTTGGCCGCAGTGAAGTCTGGAACAAAGCCGCCGCAGCCGGAAAAGTGGTCGGTGTCGGTGCCCCAATTGTCGGTGCTGTCGAAGGCTGGTACGTACCGCGCTACGTGATCGAAGGCGATGCCAAGCGCAAGCTGGAAGCCAAGGCACCGAACCTGAAATCCATCAGCGATCTGGCCCAGTATTCTGCGGTGTTCAAGGATCAGGAGGAGCCCGGAAAAGGCCGTTTCTACAACTGTCCGGCTGGCTGGACCTGCGAGCTGGAAAACAGCGAAATGCTCAAGAGCTACGGCCTGGAAAGCAAATACACCAACTTCCGTCCGGGCACCGGCCCGGCGCTGGATGCGGCTATTCTCTCCAGCTACAAGCGTGGCGAGCCGATCCTGACCTATTACTGGTCTCCGACGCCGTTGATGGGCCAGGTGGATCTGGTTCGACTGGAAGAAAAGGCCGGGGTCAACAAGACGATCGATATCAAGGTCGGCGTGTCCAAAGTGTTCCACGACCAGGCACCTGAGCTGGTCGCTGTGCTGGAAAAGGTCAATCTGCCGATTGACCTGCTCAACCAGAACCTGGGGCGCATGGCCAAGGAACGCATCGAATCGCCAAAACTGGCGAAGATTTTCCTGAAAGAGCACCCGGAAGTCTGGCACAAGTGGGTCAGTGAAGACGCCGCGAAGAAGGTGGACGCCTCGCTGTAAACGCCGGGGCAGCCTGCCTGACGAGCCGTCTGCCCCGATCGTTGACCCGACACACCTCATTTGAGAGCCGCTTATGTTTCCTGAAAGCTTCACTTTCTCGATTGCCAATTGGGTCAACGACGGAGTCGACTCGCTGGTGACTCAGTACGGCGATGTGTTCCGGCACATTTCCGAGACCCTGCTGTGGGCCATCGTCAACCTGGAAGGCCTGCTACGCATGGCGCCGTGGTGGCTTATGCTGATCATCGTCGGCGCTATCACCTGGCACGCGACGCGCAAGATCGTTACCAGCCTGGTGATGGTCGGCCTGCTGTTTCTGGTCGGCGCGGTCGGCTTGTGGGACAAGCTGATGCAGACCTTGGCACTGATGCTGGTCGCCACGGTCATTGCGGTGCTGATCGGCATTCCGCTGGGCATTCTCTCGGCGCGCAGTAATCGCCTGCGCTCGGTGTTGATGCCACTGCTGGACATCATGCAGACCATGCCCAGCTTCGTTTACCTGATCCCGGTGCTGATGCTGTTCGGTCTGGGTAAAGTCCCGGCGATTTTTGCCACCGTGATCTATGCCGCGCCGCCCCTGATTCGTCTGACCGACCTGGGCATTCGTCAGGTTGACGGCGAAGTGATGGAAGCCATCAATGCATTCGGCGCCAATCGCTGGCAGCAACTGTTCGGCGTGCAACTGCCGCTGGCCATGCCGAGCATCATGGCCGGGATCAACCAGACCACCATGATGGCGCTGTCGATGGTGGTCATTGCGTCGATGATCGGCGCGCGCGGGCTCGGCGAAGACGTACTGGTGGGCATTCAGACCCTCAACGTCGGACGCGGACTGGAAGCGGGTCTGGCCATTGTCATTCTGGCGGTCGTCATTGATCGCATCACGCAGGCCTATGGCCGTCCACGGCATGAGGCGCACAAATGAGCAGCGTGGAACCGAACAAAATCGTCGTCAAAAACGTGTTCAAGATCTTCGGCAACCGCTCGAAGGAAGCGCTGGAACTGATCAGACAAAACCAGAGCAAGGATCAAGTGCTGGCCCAGACTGGCTGTGTGGTCGGGGTCAACGACCTGTCGCTGTCGATCGGCAGTGGCGAAATCTTTGTCATCATGGGCCTGTCCGGCTCAGGAAAATCGACGCTGGTGCGCCATTTCAACCGGCTGATCGATCCTACCAGTGGCGAGATTCTGGTCGATGGCGAAGACATTCTGCGCTACGACATGGAGGCCCTGCGCCAATTCCGCCGGCACAAGATCAGCATGGTGTTTCAGAGCTTCGGCCTGCTGCCGCACAAGACCGTACTGGCCAACGTTGCCTACGGCCTTAAAGTGCGCGGCGAAAGCAAGACGCTGTGTCAGGAGCGCGCTCAACACTGGGTCACCACGGTGGGTCTGCAAGGCTACGAGAACAAATACCCGCACCAGCTTTCCGGTGGCATGCGCCAGCGTGTCGGCCTGGCACGAGCGCTGGCAGCGGATACCGACATCATCCTGATGGACGAGGCATTCAGCGCGCTTGATCCGCTGATTCGCGCCGAGATGCAAGACCAGTTGCTGGAACTGCAAGCCAGCCTGCACAAGACCATCGTGTTCATCACCCACGATCTGGACGAAGCCGTGCGCATCGGCAATCGCATCGCGATTCTCAAGGACGGGCGATTGATTCAGGTCGGTACGCCGAAGGAAATTCTTCATTCGCCCGCCGACGATTACGTAGACCGTTTCGTTCAGCGCCGCGTAGCCACCCTTTAAGGACCGTTGCAGATGTCGCGAGCAGCACAGATCGTCATCGGTGAAGCGCCATTGGGCTGGCAGGATGTCGTGGCCGTGGCCCGGCATGGCGCGCAATTGCGCCTGTCTGACGCCGCCTGGGCGCGGATCGATAACGCGCAGGCCATCGTGCAGCAGATCGTCGTCAGCGGCGAGCGCGCCTATGGCGTGAACACCGGGCTCGGCGCGCTGTGCAACGTCTCGCTGGAAGGCGAACAGCTCAGTCGTCTGTCGCGCAATACCCTGCTCAGCCACGCCTGCGGCGTGGGTGCGCCGCTGACCGATGAACAGACCCGCGCGATCATTTGCGCCGCGATTCTCAACTACAGCCAGGGCAAGTCCGGCATTCATCGACAAGTGGTCGAAGCATTGCTGGCCCTGCTTAACCGGGGCATTACCCCGCAAGTGCCGTCGCAGGGCTCGGTGGGTTATCTGACTCACATGGCGCACGTCGGCATTGCCTTGCTGGGCGTTGGTCAGGTCAGTTATCGCGGGCACATCGTCACGGCGGAGCAGGCGTTGCATGAAGAACAGCTGAGGCCGGTCATACTCGGTGCCAAGGACGGCCTGTGCCTGGTCAACGGCACGCCATGCATGACTGGCCTGAGCTGTCTGGCGATCGCCGATGCCGAGCGCCTGAGCCAGTGGGCCGACGTGACAGGTGCAATGACCTTCGAAGCCCTGCGCGGCCAACTCGACGCGTTTGATGAGAGCATTCTCGCCCTCAAGCCGCATCCGGGCATGCAACAGGTGGGCAGAAACCTGCGCAGCCTGTTGGCAGGCAGTGAAGTGCTGGCCAGCAGCCAGGGTATTCGCACGCAGGATGCGCTGAGCATTCGCTCGATTCCACAAGTACACGGTGCAACACGCGACCAGTTGGCCCACGCTATTCGCCAGATCGAGACCGAGCTGAACTCAGTCACCGATAACCCGATGCTGCTTGGCACGCCCCAAGCCTGGCGCGTGGTGTCTCAGGCCAATCCGCATGGCCAGTCAGTGGCGATGGCGGCCGATTTGCTGTGCATGGCAATCGCTGAATTGGGCTCCATCGCCGAACGGCGGCTGGATCGTCTGATCAACCCGATGGTCAGTGGCCTGCCGGCGTTTCTGGTCAGCCAGCCGGGCGTCAACTCGGGAATGATGATCGTCCAGTACGTTGCCGCTTCGTTGTGCGCAGAAAACCGTCAGTTGGCGCAACCGGCAGTGGTCGACAACTACGTCACCTCCGGCCTGCAGGAAGACCACCTGAGCCTGGGCACCAGCGCAGCGCTCAAGCTGCACAAGGTGCTGGGCAATGCCACACAGATTCTGGCCATCGAGTATCTGCTGGCGGCCCAGGCGTTCGAATTTCTCAAGGCGCAGCGCTTCGGTGTCGGTACGGAGATGGCTTGGCGGCTGCTGCGCGAGCAGGTTCCGGCCTACGACGAAGACCGCTGGCTGGCCCCTGATATCGCCAGCAGCGTGGCGCTGCTCAAAGACCAGACATCGCTGGAAAGGATTTTCCAGCACCGCCGCGATCACGCGAAAACCCCATAAAAACGGCGAACGGCCAGAAGCCGTCGCTGATATCAATCAAGGAGTAGCTGCATCGTGACCACTTTATCTGCCAAGACGCTGAACCTGATCCCCGGCCAGTTGACCCTGGCACAATTGCGCGCCATCCATCAGCAGCCGGTCAGGCTGACACTGGACAGCAGCGCGAATCAGCAGATCGACGACAGCGTCGCCTGCGTCGAGCGCATTCTCGCCGAGAATCGCACCGCTTACGGCATCAACACCGGTTTCGGTTTGCTGGCCTCGACCCGTATTGCCAGCGAAGACCTGGAAAACCTGCAACGTTCACTGGTGCTGTCACATGCAGCCGGTGTCGGCCAGCCGATCAGCGATGATCTGGTGCGCCTGATCATGGTGCTCAAGGTCAACAGCCTGAGCCGCGGCTTCTCGGGTATTCGTCGCGTGGTGATCGATGCGTTGATCGCGCTGATCAATGCCGAGGTCTATCCACATATCCCGCTCAAGGGTTCGGTCGGTGCCTCCGGCGACCTGGCGCCGCTGGCGCACATGTCGCTGGTGCTGCTGGGCGAAGGCAAGGCGCGTCACAAAGGCGAGTGGCTGAATGCCGTCGATGCGCTGGCTGTCGCGGGGCTGCAACCGCTGACCCTGGCGGCCAAGGAAGGGCTGGCGCTGCTCAACGGTACCCAAGTCTCCACGGCCTATGCGCTGCGCGGCCTGTTCGAAGGCGAAGACCTGTTCGCCGCCGCGCTGACCTGCGGCTCGCTGACAGTCGAAGCGGTGCTTGGCTCACGTTCGCCGTTCGATGCACGGATTCATGCGGCACGCGGTCAGCGCGGGCAGATCGATGCGGCAGCCTGCTACCGCGACCTGCTGGGCGAAAGCAGTGGTGTGTCGGAATCGCACCGCAATTGCGACAAGGTTCAGGACCCCTACTCGCTGCGCTGCCAGCCGCAAGTCATGGGCGCGTGCCTGACCCAGTTGCGTCAGGCAGCCGAAGTGCTGGAAGTCGAATCCAACGCGGTTTCCGACAACCCGCTGGTGTTCGCCGCCGAGAACGACGTCATATCCGGGGGCAACTTTCACGCCGAGCCGGTCGCCATGGCGGCAGATAATCTCGCACTGGCTATCGCCGAGATCGGCTCGCTGAGCGAACGCCGCATTTCGCTGATGATGGACAAGCACATGTCGCAGCTGCCGCCGTTCCTGGTGGCCAACGGCGGCGTCAATTCCGGCTTCATGATCGCCCAGGTCACGGCCGCCGCGCTGGCCAGTGAAAACAAGGCATTGGCCCATCCACACAGCGTCGACAGCCTGCCGACGTCCGCCAATCAGGAAGACCATGTGTCGATGGCCCCGGCTGCCGGCAAGCGGTTATGGGAAATGGCAGAAAACGTTCGCGGGATTCTTGCCGTAGAATGGTTGGCTGCCTGCCAGGGTCTGGACTTGCGTGAGGGGCTGAAAACCTCTGCGAAGCTGGAGCAAGCCCGTAGCCTGTTGCGCAGCAAGGTCCCGTTCTATGAAAAGGACCGTTTTTTTGCACCGGACATCGAAGCTGCCAGTCAGCTGTTGTCCTCCACTTGCCTGAACCCGCTGGTTCCTGCACGTCTGCTACCGAGTCTGTGATGCACCGCGAGCCTGGCAGGGCTCGCTTTGGTCATCGCTGCGGGAGGCCGGATGCAGGCGTTCTCGCGGCTTTTGCCATACCAGTAATGAAATGGACCTGAAATGACGTCACAAGATGGTTTGAAACGCGGGTTATCCGCCCGCCACATCCGCTTCATGGCCCTGGGCTCTGCCATCGGCACAGGGTTGTTCTACGGCTCGGCCTCGGCGATTCAACAGGCCGGTCCCGCCGTACTGCTGGCGTACCTGATCGGCGGCGCGGCGGTGTACATGGTGATGCGCGCACTCGGCGAGATGGCCGTTCACGACCCGGTGTCCGGTTCGTTCAGCCATTACGCGACGCGCTACATGGGCCCGCTGGCCGGTTTTGTACTGGGCTGGACCTACGCGTTCGAGATGATCATCGTCTGCCTGGCTGACGTGACCGCATTCGGCATCTACATGGGCTTCTGGTTTCCGGAAGTGCCGCGCTGGATCTGGGTGCTGGGCATCGTGTTCCTGATCGGCGCACTCAACCTGTGCAACGTGAAAGTCTTCGGTGAAACCGAGTTCTGGCTGTCGATCCTCAAGGTGAGTGCCATCGTGGCCATGATCGTTGCCGGTTTTGGCATCATGATCTTCGGCATCGGCACCTCGACCAGTGGCACCGAAATAGGCATCAGTAATCTGTGGGCACACGGCGGCTTCATGCCCAACGGCGTGACCGGTCTGATTGCCTCGTTTGCGGTGGTGATGTTTGCTTTTGGCGGCATCGAGATCATCGGTATCACTGCCGGTGAGGCAAAGGACCCGCAGCGCAGCCTGCCGCAGGCGATCAATGCGGTGCCATTGCGCATTCTGCTGTTCTACGTGCTGACGCTGTTCGTACTGATGTGCATCTACCCGTGGCCGCAGATCGGCACCCAAGGCAGCCCGTTCGTGCAGATCTTCGACAACCTGGGCATCGCCTCGGCGGCGACCATTCTCAACATCGTGGTGATCTCGGCGGCGGTGTCGGCGATCAACAGCGACATCTTCGGCGCAGGCCGGATGATGTACGGCCTGGCGCGTGAAGGTCAGGCTCCGGCAAGTTTCGCGCGCCTGTCACGTCACGGAGTGCCGTGGATGACCGTGCTGGTGATGGGCATCGCGCTGCTGGGCGGCGTGCTGCTCAATTACCTGATCCCGAAAGACGTGTTCCTGCTGATCGCTTCGCTGGCAACGTTCGCCACCGTCTGGGTCTGGCTGATGATCCTGATGACCCAGGTGGCGATGCGCCGCTCGATGAGCCGCGAAGAAGCCGCACAGCTGAAATTCGCAGTGCCGCTCTGGCCTTACGGGCCTGCCGCGGCCATCGTTTTCATGCTGTTCATCTTCGGCATACTGGGTTACTTCCCGGACAACCGTGCAGCCTTGATCGTCGGCGCAATCTGGATCGGTCTGCTGCTCATTGCTTATGGCTGGGTCAAGCCCAAGGCGCTCAACACCACTCATTGATCAACGAGGCCCGGAATGAAAATGCTCTGGAAGAACTGTCACATCGCAAGCATGGCGCACGGCAAATACTCGATCATCGAGGATGCCGCCATCGTGACCTCCGGAGCGCTCATCGAGTGGATCGGGCCTCTGGCTGAACTGACTGAGTCGGAACATGACAACTGCATCGATCTGGGCGGGGCATGGGTCACGCCCGGCCTGATCGACTGCCACACACATACCGTCTTCGGCGGTAACCGCAGCGGCGAGTTCGAGCAGCGCCTGCAAGGTGTGAGCTACGCCGATATCGCCGCTGCGGGCGGCGGCATCGCCAGCACGGTAAGAGCGACCCGCGCTGCCAGTGAAGATGAGCTGTACGCCAGTGCCGAGCGTCGCCTGCGGCATCTGCTGAAAGACGGCGTTACCACGGTGGAAATGAAGTCGGGTTACGGGCTGGACCTGGAGAACGAGCGCAAGATCCTGCGTGTGATCCGGCGTCTGGGTAACACCCAGCCCGTCACCGTGCGCGCCACCTGCCTGGCCGCTCATGCGCTTCCACCGGAATACGCCGACCGCGCCGACGACTACATTCAGCACATCTGCAACGAGATGCTTCCGGCGCTGTCGGCCGAAGGGCTGGTGGATGCGGTGGATGCGTTCTGTGAGTACCTGGCGTTCTCACCTGCACAGGTCGAGCAGGTGTTCATCACCGCCGGGCAGTTGGCGCTGCCGGTGAAACTGCACGCCGAGCAGCTTTCTTCACTGGGCGGATCGAGTCTGGCAGCGCGTTACAAGGCGCTGTCAGCGGATCACCTGGAGTTCATGAGCGAAGACGATGCTATCGCCATGGCCGCTGCCGGAACCGTTGCGGTACTGCTGCCGGGAGCGTTTTACTTCCTGCGTGAAACACAACTGCCGCCGATGGATGCGCTACGCAAGCACGGCGTGCCGATTGCCATTGCTACTGACCTGAACCCTGGCACTTCGCCCGGCCTGTCATTGCGCCTGATGCTCAACATGGCCTGCACGCTGTTTCGCATGACGCCTGAAGAAGCACTGGCGGGGGTGACGTTCAATGCCGCCAAGGCGTTGGGCATGAGCGCGACCCATGGCTCGCTGGAGGTCGGCAAGGTGGCGGATTTTGTGGCCTGGAACATCGAACGACCGGCTGATCTGGCGTACTGGCTGGGCGGCGATCTGGACAAACGCATCGTGCGCCATGGCGTCGAATCATCGATCTGAAGGAGTGTGCCCTGTGGATAACGTTCTGACATTCAAGCGTGGCCGCGTGCCGCTGCTGATCAGCATGCCGCATGCCGGCCTGCAACTGACACCGGTGGTTGAAGCGGCTTTGGTGGACGAAGCGCTGAGCCTGCCGGACACCGACTGGCACATCCCGCGCCTGTATGACTTTGCCGCCGAACTGGGCGCCAGCACCCTGGCCGCCGAGTATTCGCGTTTTGTCATCGACCTCAATCGCCCCTCCGACGACAAGCCGATGTACGTCGGCGCGACCACTGGCCTGTTCCCGTCGATCCTGTTCGATGGCGTGCCACTGTTCAAGGACGGTCAGACGCCAAGTGCCGAGGAACGAGCGCGGTATCTGGAGCAGATCTGGACGCCCTACCACCAGACACTGGAGCAGGAACTGCAGCGAATGCGCGATGAATTCGGCTATGCGCTGCTGTTCGACGCCCACTCGATTCGCGGACATATTCCGCACCTGTTCGATGGCCGTCTACCCGACTTCAACCTGGGCACCTTCAATGGTGCGAGCTGTGATCCGGAGCTGGCCAGCAGGATGGAGCAGGTCTGCGCGGCGGCCAAGGATTACAGCCATGTGCTGAACGGACGCTTCAAGGGCGGCCACATCACCCGCCACTATGGCGACCCGGCCAACAACATCCATGCTGTGCAACTGGAACTGGCGCAAAGCACTTACATGGACGAATTCGTGCCCTTTCACTACCGCCCGGACCTCGCCGAACCGACACGCGCCGTGCTCAAGCCACTGCTGGAAACCTTCATTGCATGGGGGCGAGAGCGGTTTGGCTGACTGCACGTTTGCGCAAAACCGCGTGGGTATGCCGCTCTGGACGCTCCGCGTTCGCTCTTCAACGATGCCGTTTGATCACTTCTTGAGCAATCGCAAGCCGTTGAACACTACCAGCAGGCTCACGCCCATGTCGGCGAACACGGCCATCCACATGGTCGCCAGGCCGGCAAAGGTGATGCCGATGAACAGCACCTTGGTGACGATTGCCAGAACGATATTCTGTTTGAGCACCGCTGAAGTCCGACGCGACAGGCGAATGAACGTCGGTATTTTGCGCAGATCATCGTCCATCAGGGCGACATCTGCCGTCTCAATTGCTGTATCCGTACCCGCGGCCGCCATCGCAAAACCAATTTCGGACCTTGCCAGTGCCGGTGCATCGTTGATGCCATCACCGACCATGCCCACGCGATGGTTACGAGCGTAGAGCGCCTCGATGGCACCCAGCTTGTCGGCAGGCAACAGATTGCCCTGAGCTTCATCAATCCCGACCTGATCGGCAATCGCCTTGGCCGTGTGTGGGTTGTCGCCGGTCAGCATGACCGTCTTGATGCCCAGCTCGTGCAACTGAGCAATGGCTTCACGGCTGGTTTCCTTAACGGTATCGGCCACCGCAAACAGCGCAATCGGCCCTGACGCATCCAGCAACAGCACCACGGTCTTGCCCTGTGTTTCCAGCGCATCGAGCCTGGCTTCCAGTTCTGGCGAGCACAACCCCAGCTCTTCGACCAGACGATGGTTGCCCAAGTGGTACATCTGACCGTTGACTTCGCCCTTCACCCCGCGCCCGCCCAAGGCTTCGAATGCAGTGACCTCATGGCGCGTCAGGCTGCCGTCGGCGGCCTTGGCAATCGCTTGGGAAACCGGGTGATCGGAACGCCCCGCAAGGCTCGCGGCGATGGCAGGCGCGCTGTCGGCAACGGCAGGGTTCAGCGGTACATAGTCGGTCTGCACCGGCTTGCCGTGTGTGAGCGTGCCGGTCTTGTCGAGGGCCAGGTAGTCGAGCTTCTCGCCCATCTCCAGATAGACGCCGCCCTTGATCAGAATACCCTTGCGTGCTGCGGCGGCCAGACCGCTGACAATGGTCACCGGCGTAGAGATCACCAGAGCACACGGGCACGCCACCACCAGCAATACCAGTGCCCGGTAGATCCAGTCGAACCATTCGCCGCCGAAGAACAACGGCGCAATCAAAGCCAGTGCCAAGGCGACGACGAACACCACCGGCGTGTAAATGCGCGAGAAGCTGTCGACAAAGCGCTGGGTCGGCGCTCGCGATCCCTGCGCCGCTTCTACCGCATGAATAATCCGCGCCAGCGTCGAATTGTTGGCCGCTGCGGTAACACGATACTCAAGCGATCCCGCCTGATTGATGGTACCTGCGAAGACCTTATCGCCGACCGTCTTCTCGACCGGCAGGCTTTCACCGGTGATCGACGCCTGATCGATTGTCGAATTACCAGACACCACCTCGCCATCAAGACCGACACGCTCGCCTGGCTTGATTCGGACAATAGCTTCCAGTTCGACGTTTTTGGCTTCAATTTCCTGCCAGCTGCCGTCTGCCTGTTTAACGGTGGCGAGCTCCGGCGTCAGCTGCATTAATCCGCTGATTGCATGGCGGGCCCGATCCAGCGACTTGGCTTCGATCAATTCGGCGATGGTGAACAGGAACATCACCATCGCCGCTTCCGGCCACTGACCGATCAGAATCGCGCCAGTCACCGCAATGCTCATCAGGGCATTGATGTTCAGGTTGAAGTTCTTGAGTGCGATCCAGCCCTTCTTGTAAGTCGTCAGTCCGCAACTGAAGATCGACACCAGCGCTAGCAGCGCGACGACCCAGGTCGGACCAAGCGAAGCAAAATGGACCAGCTCCGCCGCCAATGCCGCAACGCCGGACAACGCCAATGGCCACCAGTGTTTTTTCACGACCGGAGCGGGTTCAGCAGACGCCGCGCCTTCTTCGACCGGCTCAGCCTGCATACCCAGCGAGCTGATGGCCTCGCGAATCGGGTCAGTGGACGGCAGATCATGCCAGACACCCAGCATGCGATTGATCAGGTTGAACTCCAGCTTTTGCACACCCGCCAGCTTGCCCAGTTTGTTCTGGATCAACGTCTGCTCGGTAGGGCAATCCATGGCTTCGATACGAAAACTGCTCAGGCGACCGCCAGCTGCCGGAGCCTCATCGAACGTAACCACCGCAGGCTGTGCGTTGCTGGAGCAGCACGAGTGCGCAGGCTCTACGGGCTTGTGCTCGTGCGCGTGCTCCCCGTGAGCATGGTCATGATCGTGGTCATGTGCGGGGGGATTCTTGATTGTCGTGCCCATTCGTTGCGCTCCAGGATTCTGCTTGTTGCCAAGTGAACACCCTGTAGCTACTATAGGGTCAAGCACTCAAAAGAGATGAGTCAAAATGAAGATCGGCGAACTGGCAAAACTGACCGACACCCAGGTCGAGACCATCCGTTATTACGAGCGCGAAGGCCTGCTGCCCGCCCCCGCCCGTACTGATGGCAACTACCGGCTGTACACCCGGGCGCACATGGAACGCCTGTCGTTCATCCGCAATTGCCGCAGCCTGGACATGACCCTCGAAGAAATCCGCAACCTGCTGAACCTGCGCGACAGCCCGCAGGACCAATGCGAAAACGTCAACGCGCTGATCGACGAACACATCGAACATGTCAACGCCCGCGTTGCGACCCTGCAAGCGCTCCAGGAACAACTGCTCGACCTGCGCCGCCGCTGCAGCGATGGCACAACAGAACATTGCGCAATACTGGAGAGACTGGAAGTGACGGGAGCTGTGGCGGCGCCAGAGGGCGAGCCTTCACATGTGGGGAGGAGTCATGGGCATTGAGACGGGTTTGACACCTCTCGTTCCTCATGCGGGAACGAGAAGGTCATAGCGGGCAGCCTTTTTAAACCGCCATCGGCGCCGTCATCGCCGGGTGATGCTGATAGCCTTCCAGTGAGAAGTCCGAAGGCTCGATCAGCTCCAGCCATTCAGGCTGGTACACGCCAGTCTTGGCAAACTCGGGCACGCGGTCGGAGATCACCAGTTTCGGCATCGGGTACAGCTCGCGGGTCATCTGCTCGTTGAGCATGTCCATGGCAAACTCGGGCACGCGGTCGGAGATCACCAGTTTCGGCATCGGGTACAGCTCGCGGGTCATCTGCTCGTTGAGCATGTCCAGATGGTTCTCGTACACATGGGCATCGCCGATGAAATAGGTGAACCAGCGCGGCGTGTAGCCGGTCAGGCGGCCGATGAGGCTCAGCAGCGCGGCACCTTCGGTCAGGTTGAACGGCGTGCCGAGGCACTTCCTGCCCCCAATTTTATGCACATTACGCTCTGTTACGACGCCTTCCAAGCGATTTGCTATATGTGCGTCATAGCTTTTGCACAGTCTGCTATCAAGCTTTTACTGCAAGAAAATCAGGCGGATAGAGATCAATTTGTTGCCCTATATGTACCCCTCCATCGACCCAAAGATGAGCTTTGTCTCAGCTGCCTGCACACCCGACTCTAGTAGCAAAATGATAGCCTTGGGAATGTCATTCAAGGAGGAAACCATGCGACTCGATCAGATGCCTTACCACTCCGCGTCCACCCTGGCGGTACTACCGTTCCGGCAATTCCATATCAGCTGATCATGGAACCTGCGCGCTCTGAAACTATTTCCCGATTCCCACCTCGCGTGGAGGCGATACTTTTTTGATAACGGCAACGGACATGCCAGAGCAGCAGTGTTCACAACCTACGCAGAGGCCATGACTGCTGCAGATGACTTCAACCAAGGCATTCATGACCGGATCAGACAGGCTCTGGACGACCCGCAGCTCCAAACTCCCACCATCCTGAAAGTCGAAAAAACCCTGACATCTGGGCGTCGAATTCGAGACGAAGAAGAGCTGATGGAGCGTGAGGCCGTCAAGCGAAATGCCAATTTGCCCCGTCCGGCCAGTCATAGTCTTGAATTGGCTAAGGGCATCGAACGCCTACGTGAGCCTCTATCAGAGCTGCTTGAGGTTGCCCCGTATGTTCAGCTCGCAGCTTTTCCAGAATTCAAAGCCTGCCTGCACTGTACCGGCGACATGAAGTGGGAATACCTTGGCGCTCTAAACACAAAGCTGTCGCAGGCCTGTTTTCGCAAGTCGATTGCCAGGGGCTACGGTTATTCGGGGTTCGATCATTGGGGAAAAACCAAAGCACTGATTCGCGAACAATTGCTTCCTCGGGCAAACAAGCTGCTTCAACTGGCCAGCGTCAGACAACTACTGGCCGAGACGAGGAGCCAAGGACAAAGCGTGCTTGTGATTGGAGGCTTCGTCTTCTGGTATGAAGAGGATGGCGTGCCTCAATGGGTTGTGAAGAGTACGGGTAGCGAATCCAGCGGCGAAGGCACCACCCTTTGGAATGAAGGCACAATTCTGTCAAAGAATCATGGTCGCATCGTGGTGCTTCCCTACCTCAAGGAAAACGGCGAGCAAGTCCAGGGTCATACAAAGAACTCAGCACACGACGGAAAAGCGCTGCCACGCCACCCTGACCAATACGTCACCCTTCCTTTCGAGATCCTGGATGGCGATCTCATGATCGGTTTATTTGGTGAGCTGCACTACGAGTAATGCGCTGAGCAAGCACCAAGGCACTCGCAGAGCACGCTTGAAGCGCCCGCAAAAAAATACCACCAAAGCGACTGCACCCAGGAGGAAGCAGATTCGGTAAACCGCCAAGTTGATTTGATAGAGCGATGCACCGGCAAACGTATTTCTGTGAACAAGCTCATTAAGCAGGCAACTTTGCAGAAAGCAGAGCAGGTTTTGGAACAGGGGAAAAATGAATGAGCCGCAAATCCCCTCCACCCGCCGTCGCTGGCAAACCCATTTTGGTTACCTTTGGGGTCAACCAGACCGACAAGGTCAATAAAGCGGCCAACATGCTGAACAAATCTCCACGCCAATTCATGCTCGACTCGACAATGGAGGCCTGTGAATCAACCCGCAAAGTACCTGAGTCTTAATGGCTATCGGGTTAGCAGTGCTCGGCGGTGACTGAGGTACCCAGCGTCTTAAGTCGTCGAGCCACTGCACGATTTTAAGGATCCCCCGGTTCAGCTTGTCCATCCATAGCCCTCGCCGCAGACACCCAATGACCATCGGCATCGCTAAATTCTGTAAAATGGGAAAGTGCGGTTCTGACACGGCCAGTCGTGACGTGAGAATGGAGCCATCAGGTAGTTAAGGATTGCTGGCATGTCACGTTTCAAGGCGCCGCCGCCTCAGGCGATACCGGTCGAGTTCGACCATCACGAAGATTTCAATATTGCTCACCCCACCACAGGCCTCGAATCCTGGGGATTGGTGAAGGTTACTAGCCAGTTGCTACAACAGCCTGGCGGGGATATCTACCTCAGGGCGGGCAAGCACATCGGGCCCCACAAAGGCTTCGGTGTACGCCACATCTGGCAAGAGCGTGGGCATGACCTGGTAAAGTGGGGCTACCCAACGGTCTACGACGTACCGCGTTTTGTGTCCGACATCATCGTGCATGGCACAAACATCGTTTGTGAGTTTGACTCGATGAAGGGGAACGAGCGACTGATCGTGCTCCGGGGTCGCAAAGGGTGTGCAGTATTAGCAGCTTGGCCTATCGGCGATGACCAGCTCTATTACAGCGTGGTGACGGCTTATCGCAACCGTACGCCGAACGGGAAAGCTGTCGGGATGATTGAGGGTTTTCAAATCCCAGAAACGCCAAAGGCGCCAGATTTGGCGCCCTTGACTGAAGAAGATATGCGGGATGGTAGTCGCAGCGCTTGCTTAGCTAACCCCTAGGGGTTGGGTCACATGCCAACAGACCGAAGCCTGATGCCGCTACCACACGGATGGCGTCTCCGTGCAATCCACACTCCAGATCCAATTTCGCCTGATGATCTCGGAGCCCTGCTCTTATTTCCCGCACACCCACTATAGCGTCACGACCTGCGTTACACAAGGTGAAATCCCATGATGGGAAGTGAGGATTGGTTATTTCAGATGAAGCATAAGCCACCAAAACAGTGACAAAAACCACCCCAGTTGACGCTCGAATTGCCTGGCGAGTCCCAGCGCTGATTGAGCTCGGGCTTGCTTCTCCAGCAGTTTGAGTCCGTTATGCTTACGTCGCAACGGATGAGCGTGACCAGGCGCCTTAAACCAATGCAGGCATCAGCAGGTCATTCCCGATCTGCTATGGATATCTGCTATGGAAAGGCCACCGGTTGGAATCACTTCGATTTTTTGATCAGATAGCTACTGACCGAGGCGCACAGGCCAACAACGAGCTCAGCATCCTCGAAAGAAGGTTCACGCACTTCCTGGATGTGCCGCCCGAACTCCGACGCATACGCCCAGGTTTTGATGACCGCCTGATCCAACGGCGCCGGGATCAGCGTCCTGCAATCATTCATAATTTTCCCGAGTGTCGCTTGTTGATCCCCGGTGACCTGCCGAGCGACGCACTCCAGCGAGGCCATGGCGTGCTGAATGGCTCCCGTAGGGTCTGGAGACGGTCGGCGATCGCCTTGTGCAATTCTTTGCTGGCCGTGACGTGCCCGTGTTGATGCTCTGTGTCTTTTGCCGAGGTCAAAGCCTGCTCAAAGGATTCAGAACCACGGATTTCGATTCGACCATCAAGCAGCTTCCACCCTATACCGTGCTCGATGAAGAACTCGTTCAAATCAGTAGTGAAGTGCTCGTACACGCCAGAATCATAGTTACGGTTGCCGAGGTAGTCATCGAGCCGCTCAATGACGTCATATACCTTGAACCACTTGCACTGCTCAAGCCGCTCAACGTTTTCCTCATGGATATTGGGTCTCTCAGTCCAGTTCTACTTATCGGGCAAAACTTTCAAGGTCTGACAGATGATTTGGCGAAGGTCTGAGGGCTTAAGACCACATTCGTAGCTCAATTGAATCAGGTACTCCCGCAGTGCTTGTGGTGCGTCTTCCCGGACGGTGATTTCGGCTTCATCGACCTGCGAGAAACCGTGACGCCTTGAAAATAAGTCCTTCATCCTTACCCTCTGCCTCAACTAGCCCGCCGGCAAATCGCCATAGCGAGCTAGCTCGATAATGCTTCGTAGCGATGCAGCCTGCAGTAAACGGTGGGATCCTTCAGGCACACCAAAAAGCCACTGGCGAGTAGTGGCAGCAGAAGTAAAAAAGCCATTTATCAGGATTCTGCTTGTGAAGTGACCAGTTTTTTAGCCTTATCACGGGAGGACCGAACCAAGCCTTCAATTTCTTTGGCGTCCATGGACATGCGACCGCCCCTCACCACGAGAGAGTCGATGCTCTTGATTGCCTGCATGAAGGCTTCGTCTTCAGCCTTCTTTGTATCACTACGATATCCAATCCGATTGAAAAACATAGTCGATTCCATTGAACAGGATCAGGGGCGGGGATGCGTCAAAACTATAGCACACACGTTCAATTCGCTTTCTTACGGCCTTTCAGACCTTGGCTGTTAAGCGTTTCAAGACGTGAGCAATCTGATTGTGAACCTTGAAGGAAGGCGCACTCCGCAATGTGCCCAAGCAGGCACAGCACGCCCCGAGTGGCCTTCCAAGCTGTTCAAGCGCTCAAACCGCCATCGGCGCCGTCATCGCCGGGTGGTGCTGATAGCCTTCCAGTGAGAAGTCCGAAGGTTCGATGAGCTCCAGCCATTCAGGCTGGTACACACCGGTCTTGGCGAACTCCGGCACGCGCTCGGAGATGACCAGTTTGGGCATCGGGTACGGCTCGCGGGTCATCTGCTCGTTGAGCATGTCCAGATGGTTCTCGTACACATGGGCATCGCCGATGAAATAGGTGAACCAGCGCGGCGTGTAGCCGGTCAGGCGGCCGATCAGGCTCAGCAGCGCGGCGCCTTCGGTCAAATTGAACGGCGTGCCCAAGCCCAGATCGTTGGAACGGATGTACAGCGTCAGCGAGATCTCGCGGGTCTGCGGGTTAGGGTGCAGCTGATACAGCAGGTGACACGGCGGCAGGGCCATTTCATCGAGCTGGGCGCAATTCCAGCCATGGAACAGGATGCGGCGGCTGCCTGGGTCATTGATGATGGTATCGACGCACTGGCGGATCTGGTCGATGGCCTTGTACAGCACCACGAATGATTGGCCGTCCTCTTCGGATTCGGCGATCTGACGATAACCCTGGCCAAGCGCCAGTTCGATGGCTGCAACATTGCCAGCGTCGATGCGCTTGTAGGCTGGCCATTTGCGCCATTGCACGCCGTAGATCTCGCCCAGATCGTCCTCGCCCTTACGGAACGGGTTGTTCAGCCACTGGGCATTTTCGTTGGCATTCTGATCCCAGACCTTGCAGCCCAGTTCGCGGAATTCGGCGGCGTTGTTTACGCCACGTAGAAAACCAACCATCTCGCCGATAGCAGATTTGAACGCCATACGCCGCGTGGTGATCGCCGGGAAACCTTCCTGCAGGTCGTAACGCAGCATCGCCCCCGGAAAGCTGATGGTGTTCACGCCGGTACGATTAGCCTGCAAGGTGCCGTGCTTAATCACATGCGCGACCAGTTCCAGATATTGCTTCATAAATCACCTGCATTGTTGAACGCGCCGGGTATGGTGGCCCGGCGTTTCGGTGTTAAGGCGCAGCCTTGCTGGCAGCCGGGTCGCGCTTGTAGGCCAGCCAGATCAGAAACAGACCAGCGATGATCATCGGCAGGCTGAGGACCTGACCCATGGTGACCCAGCCCCATGCCAGATAACCCAACTGGGCATCAGGAACGCGGACGAACTCGACCAAAAAGCGGAAGATGCCGTAGAACAGCGCGAACATGCCGGAAACAGCCATGGTCGGGCGCGGCTTGCGAGCGTACAGATTGAGGATGATGAACAGGGCGACGCCTTCCAGGGCGAATTGATACAGCTGCGACGGGTGACGCGCCAGTTGCGCAGGATCGCTGAATGGCGGGAAGACCATGGCCCACGGCACGTCGGTCGGCTTACCCCACAGCTCGGCATTGATAAAGTTGCCGATGCGTCCGGCACCCAGGCCGATGGGCACCAGCGGGGCGACGAAGTCCATCAACTGGAAAAAGCTTTTGCCATTACGCTTACCGAACCACCAGGCCGCGATCATGACGCCTACAAAGCCGCCGTGGAACGCCATTCCACCCTTCCAGACTTCGAAAATCAGCAGTGGATTGGCGATGTAGGCTGACAGGTCATAGAACAATACATAGCCCAGCCGCCCGCCAACGATTACGCCCATGGCCAGCCAGAAAATCAGATCCGATAGTTTTTCCTTGGTCCAGGTCGGGTCGAACGAGTTTAGACGACGTGACGCCAGCAGCCAGGCGCCGCCAATGCCGACCAGGTACATCAAACCGTACCAGTGAATTTGCAGCGGGCCGATAGCGACGGCTACCGGGTCAATCTGCGGATAAGGCAGCATTGCGAATCCTCAATTGGAACGCCCTTGCGAGCGACTGAATCAGGCGCGCATGTTACCGGAGCCCGGCCAGATGCTCTAGCGGCGACAGAAGGAAGCTACCTGAACGAAGTGAAAAAGACGCACCTGATAATCTCGACTATCGTGCGACGCTCCGCGTCGGCATGCAGTTCTGGACGCTCTGCGTCCGGTCTTGAGTGTGCGGTGCGACGCAGATTTTTGTGACGCGTAGCGTCACGCAAGGCATTCCTACGCTGGAGCGTGAGGAACGAGAGGTTTTCAGCAGCACGGTTATTTCTCCCACGCTACGCGTGGTAGCACCGTTCCGGACGCTCTGCGTCCCACCTTACAGGCGCAGGCTAGTGCCCTTTGACGGAACTCGGGTTGATCATTCGCGACAGGCCGAGGTTTTTCAGTGCCAGTTGCAGGGAGCTGCTGATGACTTGCGGGTTGTCGTTGGTCATCAGTTGCGCCAGCAGTTCCTTGGCCTTGCTGAGGTTGATCTGGCGCAACATCCACTTCACTTTCGGCAGGTTGGTGGCGTTCATCGACAGGCTGTCAAAGCCCATCGCCATCAACAGCACCGCCGCAGCCGGGTCGCCCGCCATTTCGCCGCAGATGCTGACCGGCTTGCCCTCGGCGTGGGCATCGCGTACGACGCTTTGCAGCGCCTGAAGCACCGCCGGGTGCAGGTAATCGTAGAGATCGGCCACACGCGGGTTGTTACGGTCGACCGCCAGCAGGTATTGGGTCAGGTCGTTCGACCCCACCGAAAGGAAGTCTACCTGACGAGCCAGGTCGCGAGTCTGATAGACCGCAGCCGGCACTTCGATCATTACGCCCACCGGCGGCATCGGCACGTCGGTGCCTTCGTCGCGCACTTCGCCCCACGCACGGTGGATCAGGTGCAGCGCCTCTTCCACTTCGTGGGTGCTGGAGATCATCGGCAACAGGATGCGCAGGTTGTTCAAGCCCTCACTGGCCTTGAGCATCGCGCGGGTCTGGACCAGGAAGATTTCCGGGTGGTCGAGGGTGACGCGAATACCGCGCCAGCCGAGAAAAGGGTTGTCTTCCTTGATCGGGAAGTAGGACAGCGACTTGTCGCCGCCGATGTCCAGGCTGCGCATGGTCACCGGCAGCGGATGGAAGGCAGCCAGCTGCTCACGGTAGATCGCCAGTTGTTCCTTTTCACTCGGAAAACGCTGGTTGATCATGAATGGCACTTCGGTGCGGTACAGGCCAACACCTTCAGCGCCACGCTGCTGTGCGCGAGCCACATCGGCCAGCAGGCCGGTGTTGACCCACAACGGCATGCGATGCCCGTCGAGGGTAACGCATGGCAGTTCGCGGAGTGCGTCCAGGCCTTGGGAGAGCTGACGCTCCTCTTCCACCACCTTGCCGAACTGCTTGCGCATGATTTCGCTGGGGTTGGTGAAGACTTCGCCGTGATAGCCATCCACAACCAGGCTGATGCCATCGACTTTGGAGTACGGGAAGTCCACCAGCCCCATGACCGTCGGAATGCCCATGGCACGGGCCAGAATCGCGACGTGGGAGTTGCCGGAGCCCTGAACCGATACAAGGCCGACCAGCTTGCCTTCAGGCACCTCGCCCAACATGGCCGGGGTCAATTCTTCGCTGACCAGAATCGTGTTGTCAGGGTAAACCAGCGCCTGCTGCCGCGCTTCCTGCAGGTAAGCCAGTAGACGGCGACCCAGGTCCTTGACGTCCGACGCCCGCTCGCGCAGGTAGGCGTCGTCCATCAGCTCGAAGCGTTTTACGTGTTCGCTGACCACCGAGCGCAAAGCGCCTTGCGCCCACTGACCGGTCTTGATGACGTCGGTCACCTCGCTGCCCAGCGAGGCGTCGTCGAGCATCATCAGGTAGACATCGAACAGCGCACGCTCTTCAGGACGCAACTGGGTGGCGAGCTTGGCTGACAAGGTGCGCATGTCACCGCGCACGCCTTCCAGCGCGTTCTGGAACAGCGCCAGCTCGGCAGCGATGTCAGTGACGGTCTTGTCGGGGACCACTTCCAGATCAGCAGGCGGCAGCATGACCACGGCAACACCGACCGCTGCGCCCGGAGAACCGGCCACACCCACGAATTTGGCTTCCTGAATGCCCTTGCCCTGACGACCCAGACCACGGATCGAGCCAGTGGCTTCGGCGTGAGCAATAACGCCCGCCAGTTGCGCACTCATGGTGACAAGGAAGGCTTCTTCGCCCTCGTCGAACTGACGGCGTTCCTTTTGCTGGATGACCAGTACGCCGACCACACGACGGTGGTGGATGATCGGCGCGCCCAGAAACGACGCGTAGCGTTCTTCGCCCGTCTCGGCGAAGTAGCGATAACGAGGGTGATCCGCGGCGTTTTCGAGGTTCAGCGGTTCTTCGCGCGTGCCCACCAGGCCGACGAGGCCTTCGTTCGGAGCCATGCTGACTTTGCCAATGGAACGCTTGTTGAGGCCTTCGGAGGCCATCAGTACAAAACGATTCACTTCGGCATCAAGCAGGTAGACCGAGCAGACCTGGCTGCCCATGGCCTCCTTTACGCGCAACACAATAATGCCCAACGCCGCCTTGAGATCCTTGGCGGAGTTAACTTCCTGGACGATCTTGCGCAGCGTATTGAGCATGGCTCGGGGTCGAACTCCGTGTCAGTCGCGCGATAAAAGGCGCGGGGCAAGCTCTTTGAGTGCGCGTCGATACACCTCGCGCTTGAATGTCACCACCTGACCCAACGGGTACCAATAACTGACCCAGCGCCAGCCATCGAACTCCGGTTTACCGGTCAAATCCATCCGCACCCGTTGCTCGTTGGAGATCAGGCGCAGGAGAAACCATTTTTGCTTCTGGCCGATACACAGCGGCTGGCTGTGCGTACGGACCAATCTTTGCGGCAGACGATAGCGCAACCAGCCCCGGGTGCAGGCAAGTATTTGCACATCGTGTCGTTCAAGCCCGACTTCTTCGTTCAATTCACGATAAAGAGCGTCTTCCGGCGTCTCCTGAGGGTTTATACCACCCTGAGGAAACTGCCAGGCATCTTGGTTAATACGCCGAGCCCATAGGACCTGACCAGCATCGTTTGTCAGAATAATCCCGACATTAGGACGGAAACCATCGGGGTCGATCACGGCAACAACCTCGCAAACGCATGTCGCCGCATTGTTCCACAAAGGCGATCAAACCAGCAACGAGGCTTATCACCTTATGTGAAGACTTGTGAAAACCTCGTATTCTGGGGCTCTTTTTTCAACTATTTCAGCGGGTAACCCTATGCGCCTGGCTTTATTTGACCTCGACAACACCCTTCTGGGCGGCGACAGCGATCACGCCTGGGGCGATTACCTGTGCCAGCGCGGGATTCTTGATGCCGCCACTCACAAGACCCGCAACGATGAGTTTTATCAGGATTACCTGGCCGGCACGCTGAACATGACCGAATACCTGAATTTCACTCTGGAGATTCTGGGCAATACCCACATGGATCAGCTTGAGGAATGGCACCGTGAGTTCATGCGCGATTGCATCGAACCGATGATCCTGCCCAAGGCGCTTGAGCTGATTGGCAAACATCGCGATGCGGGCGACAAGCTGGTGGTGATCACTGCGACCAATCGCTTCGTTACCGCTCCGATTGTGGCGCGTCTGGGGATCGATACGCTGCTGGCGACCGAATGCGAGATGGCTGACGGCCGCTATACTGGCCGCACCACAGGCGTGCCGTGCTTCCGTGAGGGCAAGGTGACGCGCCTCAAGCAATGGCTGGAAGACAACGCGTTCAGCCTGGAGGACAGCTATTTCTACAGTGATTCGATGAACGACCTGCCACTGCTGGAACAAGTCGCCAACCCGGTTGCAGTAGACCCGGACGACAAATTACGCGCCGAAGCCGAGCAGCGCGGCTGGCCGGTGATCACCTTGCGCCACTGAGCATTGGCAAGGCTCAGGCCGGTTTGAAGCTCATCAGACCGGCCATCACGACAAAACACATGACACTGATCACACTCAGCGCCACGGTGAAGCCTCGCTTGTTCCTGGTGACGCCGAGACGCAGCCGATTGAGCCTGACGACCAGCCAGACCCAACTGCACAGGCCCAGGGTGTAAAGCACGCTGCTGCCCAGCACCCAGGGCTGTCCCAGCGATAACCCTTTTAGATGCACCAGCCACCAGCCGCTGAACGGCAATGTCGCCAGGCACGCTGCCATGAGCACCCAGAAAAACACCAACGGCCGCTTGAGCAGACGGTTCTGGATGGTCGCGTCACCTTCCAGACGAACCTTGATGACCCCGCTGGCCAATACCAGGACGCTGATCAGCAGCAATGTGATGGCGGCGATGTGCAGGGTGCCAAGGACGGTGATGGGTTCCATGACGCGTTGTTCCTCTTGAGTCGGGCTTGGGTGAGTTTAGCAGCGCGGACATCTATCGTGCCCATGCTCCGCGTGAACTGCATTCGCGCGCGTAGCTTCAGATATCCACGGTGTCAGCCCAGAAACAAGCGGTACGCCGGGTTGTCGCTCTCATCCCAATACCGATAACCGATTTCGTCCAGCGCTGCTCCCACCAGATGCCGCTCTTCCTCAGGTACCACCAGCCCGGCAACCACCCGACCATCTGCTGCGCCGTGGTTGCGGTAGTGGAACATCGAGATGGTCCAGCGGCCGCCCAGGCGGTTAAGGAAGTTGAACAGCGCGCCCGGCCGCTCCGGAAACTCAAAGCGCAGCACCACTTCATCATCGACCCGCTCGGCGTGCCCGCCGACCATGTGGCGGATGTGCAGTTTGGCCAGTTCGTTATCGGTCAGGTCCAGCACCGGAAAGCCTTGCGCGGTCAGGCTGGCAATCAGTGCGCTGCGCGGATCGTTTTCAGGATGAGTCTGCACGCCGACGAAGATGTGCGCTTCACGGTCGGTGTGGTAGCGGTAGTTGAACTCAGTGATCTGGCGCTTGCCGATGGCCTCGCAGAACGCCTTGAAGCTGCCCGGCTGCTCAGGAATGGTCACGGCGATGATCGCCTCGCGCCCTTCACCCAGTTCGGCGCGCTCGGCCACGTGACGCAAGCGATCAAAGTTGACGTTGGCCCCGGAATCAATCGCCACCAGCGTCTGGCCACTCACGCCACGCTGCTCGACATACTTCTTGATCCCCGCGACGCCCAGAGCACCCGACGGTTCGGTGATCGAGCGAGTGTCGTCGTAGATGTCTTTGATCGCCGCACAGATCTCATCGGTGCTGACGGTGATCACTTCATCGACGTAATGGCGGCACACTTCAAAGGTGTGATAACCGATCTGCGCAACTGCCACGCCATCCGCGAACAGCCCGACCTGGCTCAGCACCACGCGCTCACCCGCCGCCATCGCCGCTTGCAGGCAATTGGAGTCATCCGGCTCGACGCCGATCACCTTGATCTCCGGGCGCAGGTATTTCACATATGCCGCAATACCCGCAATCAACCCGCCGCCACCGACCGGTACGAAAATCGCGTCCAGTTGCCCCGGCTGCTGACGAAGGATTTCCATCGCCACGGTGCCCTGCCCGGCAATGGTGTCCGGGTCGTCGTACGGGTGGATATAGACGAAGCCGTGCTCATCGACCAGTTTCAGCGAGTAGGCCAGCGCTTCGGGGAACGAATCGCCATGCAGCACCACCGTGGCGCCACGCGAGCGGACGCCTTCGACCTTGATCTCCGGCGTGGTGCGCGGCATGACGATGGTCGCCAGAATGCCCAGCTCACGCGCTGCCAGCGCCAGCCCTTGAGCATGGTTACCCGCCGACGCCGTCACAACACCGCGTGCGGCTTCTTCTGCGCTCAGTTGCGCGAGCTTGTTGTAGGCGCCGCGAATCTTGAACGAGAACACCGGCTGCAAGTCTTCGCGCTTGAGCAACACCTTATTGCCCAGCCGTTCGGAGAGCTGACGAGCGCCTTGCAGCGGCGTTTCGATAGCGACGTCGTAGACGCGGGAGGTGAGGATTTTCTTGACGTACTGTTCAAGCATCGGGGCGGCATCACTGACGAAGCGGGCAAGGTCGGGAAGTCTACCCTGCGTACCCAAGGACGACCACACGAATGACAGGGCTTTGCGGCGCAGTCACCGCTATAATGCGGGGCTTTTTGCTTCCCCCCTTTCCAGACACCCTCATTTACACACTTCAGGCACCGTGGAGCCCGCATGACCCAGGATCAACTCAAACAGGCAGTCGCCCAAGCCGCTGTCGATTTCATCCTTCCGAAGCTCGATGACAAGAGCATTGTCGGCATCGGCACCGGCTCCACGGCCAATTGCTTCATTGATGCGTTGGCCAGACACAAAGGTGCATTCGACGGCGCGGTCGCCAGCTCGGAAGCCACCGCTGCACGCCTCAAGGGCCATGGCATCCCGGTCTATGAGCTGAACACAGTCAGCGATCTGGAGTTCTACGTCGATGGAGCAGACGAAAGCGATGAGCACCTGAACCTCATCAAGGGTGGCGGCGCGGCGCTGACGCGCGAAAAAATCGTCGCGGCGGTGGCCAAGACCTTTATCTGCATCGCCGACGGCAGCAAGCTGGTACCGGTGCTGGGCGCGTTCCCGCTGCCGGTCGAGGTCATTCCGATGGCGCGCAGCCATGTCGCGCGGCAACTGGTCAAGCTGGGCGGCGACCCGGTCTATCGCGAAGGCGTGCTGACCGACAACGGCAATATCATCATCGATGTGCACAACATGAGCATCACCAACCCGGTGGAGCTGGAAGCAAACATCAATGCCATCGTCGGTGTGGTCACCAATGGCCTGTTCGCCGCACGTCCTGCAGACCTGTTGCTGCTGGGCACGGATGAAGGTGTGAAAACCCTGACCCGCTGATAAAACCAGCCATGCCCACCAGGCGTGGGCATGCGCCTCAACGCATCACGGCTTGCGGAACACGTAGAACAGGTTTGGCTCGCTCACTAGATACAATGTCCCTTCGTCGTCCATGGCCATGCCCTCGGCCTGTGGCACGCTCTTGCTCAGGCCCATATCACCTTTTTTCAGCGAGCCACTGCCAATCGGTCGACCGGTAGTGTCGAGTTCCAGAATCCGCTTCGACTCATCGGACAGCGCCAGCAGGTGGCCGCTCGCCTCATCGAATTGCAAGCTGGAGAGATCACGCACCGAGAGCTTGCCATCGCGCTTGCCATCCGTGATGACTTGGAGATTGCCCGGTGCATCGGCATTCAGCCTGGGAAACCCACGCACCTCGATGATCTGCACCGGATCGCGCTCCCTGGCGACAAACAGGCGCTTGCCGCGTGAGTCATAGGCCAGCCCTTCATAGCCCTTGTTGCCACTTGCCGTCAGACCCAGAGTCAGTTGTTCGGCATCGGCGGCGTTCAGACTTTTTGTAGTGTCATCAACATGGATCTGAATCAGCCTTAACTGGCGCTCGTCACTGATGACGTACACGCCGGGGCCGATGTACTCGACGGCCTCTGCATCACCGAATCCCACCAGCGGAATACGGCGCAACACGCGACCGTCCAGGCTCAGCTCGACCAGCTCGGGATTCTGATTGGTCACGGTGAACAGGCTTTTGCGGTCCGGATCGTAACTCAGGCCTGACACATCATCCTCAAGGCCGTCGATAACCTGCCCTTCTGTCACAGCACGATACTGATCAAGGCCTATGGCCTGAAGCGAGTCGGACTGCCAGAACACTTGCCAGTCGAACAGCACGCGTTCCACGTAGCGGAAACGCTCATTGGCGAGCATGAACAGCCCAGCCAATGGAACAAGGGTGATGAGCAGGAGTAAAGAGCGGGTAGAGCGACGCATTGGAGTGACTCGGGCAGGTTGAGCGAGCGGCATTGATACCACGTCATTCTGAAAGCAAGCTTAATGGCGTAGTGCTATTTGATTAACAGTTATAGAGCTGCCGTCCTGGCTCAGTGCTTGCGAAACGAATAGAACAGGTTCGGCTCGCTGACCATGTACAGCGTCCCGGCCTCATCCAGAGCAACCCCTTCTGCACGCGGAATCGTGTCCTTCAAGCCATTCATGCCGCCCAGCAGGGTCATGAAACTCACTTGTTCGCCCTGTTCGTCCACTTCCAGCAGCAGGTGCGAGTCGGCCGACAGCGCCAACGTATGGCCTGTGCGCGGATCGATGCTCAATGACGACAGGTTGCGCATGTCCAG
Source organism: Pseudomonas syringae CC1557 (assembly GCF_000452705.1). Taxonomy (NCBI): domain Bacteria; kingdom Pseudomonadati; phylum Pseudomonadota; class Gammaproteobacteria; order Pseudomonadales; family Pseudomonadaceae; genus Pseudomonas; species Pseudomonas syringae. The sequence continues at coordinate 245,742 of NZ_CP007014.1, read as the reverse complement.
AGAGCGACCCGAGAGCGTTTGCTTGTCGCCCTTCAACACATCGCTGCCGTCACTCTTCCAGGTGTACAACGCTGGAGGACGCTCTTCGCCCAGCAGCAGTTGCTGACGGCGCGGGTCCCAGGCAACGCCCTCGAAACCCTTGTTCTTATTGGCCGACGTGCCCAACTCGTATTTGGGGAAATCCGCAATGTTCAGGGTGGTCGTATCGGCAGTCACTTTGACGATGGTCAACTGATGTTGACGTTCGTCGGTAATAGCAATCATCCCGTCATTCATGACGGCCACACCTTCCGGATTGCTCCAGCCCACCAGTGGAATCTTGCGCAGCACATCGCCCTTCAGCGTCAGTTCCACCAGAAACGCATTCTTGCCCATGACCGCAAACAGCGTTTTGCTGATCGGGTTGTAAGAAAGGTCCGAAGCCTCGTCTTTTTCCATGCCCGGCAACGGCTTGGCATCGATCTCCACGTGATAATCCGGCAACCAGATACTTGCGCTGCGCTCTTCATTGCTCTCGAATCTTTCCTTGAACCAGAGCAGCGCACGATCATCCCAGTGCATGATGTGAGACAGGCCGTAGCCCAGCACGAGAACCAGCAGCAGCCACGAATACCAGCGCATATTGCGTATGAAGGCGAAGCGTTTGTTGGCACGAGGTGGCGTTGAGGCAGGACTGGCCATTCAAGTGTTCCTGAGCAAGTGAGACTTCATGACGACTGGGTGCCCTTAAGGGGCCGGCAGGATTATCCAGAACAGGTGTGAAAAAAACGCGAAGTTGCCAGAACTATTAACCAACCCCCAAACAAAAGCCACCCGGGAGTAATCCCGCGTGGCTTGGGGTATTGCGTGCAGCGGCTATTCGATCAGCGAACGACGCTGCTGAAAGGTGCCTGACCGGTCAGTTCCAGAACGATTTCGTCGCCCGCTTCGAACGGACCTACCCCGGCAGGCGTGCCGGTCATGATCAGGTCACCGGCCTGCAACGAGAAGTTGGCGGCCATGTGCTGGATCATCGGTACGATCGGGTTGAGCATAAGGTTGCTGTTGCCGTCCTGCACCACTTTGCCGTTGATGGTCAGGCGAATGCCGATGTCGGTCAGGTCAGGGAAGGTGCTGGCCGGAACGAACGGCGGGATCACCGCTGCGCCGTCGAAGCACTTCGCCAGTTCCCATGGCAATCCATCCTTACGTAACCGGGACTGGACATCGCGCAGGGTCAGGTCCAGACCGGGTGCAAAACCACTGATCGCATCGAGCACTTCTTCACGAGAAGGATTCTTGCTCAGCGGCTTGCCGATCAGCACCACGATTTCGGCTTCGTAATGCACCGAACCGCGGTCTGCCGGAATAGTGAAACCACCCTCCAGTTCAACCACTGCGCTGCCAGGCTTCATGAACAACAGCGGTTCGGCAGGCACCGGATTGCCCAGTTCCTTGGCATGTTCGGCATAGTTACGGCCAATACACACCACTTTGCCCAGCGGAAAGTGGATGCTCGTGCCATCGACATATTTGTGCTGGTAGCTCATGACGCCTCCTGAGGCTGATAGATGTGGCCTGCTTGTTGTTGCGACGGATCAAACGGCGAAGATTTTTCCGGGATTCATGATCCCGTTGGGGTCGAACACCGCTTTCAACGCCTTCATGTATTCGATTTCGACTGGCGAGCGACTGTAGGTCAAATAGTCACGCTTGGTCATCCCGACCCCGTGCTCGGCGGAAATCGAGCCGTTGTACTTCTCTACGATCTCGAACACCCACTTGTTGACCCGCGCGCATTTGACGAAGAAAGCATCCTTGTCGAGGCTCTCGGGCTTGAGGATGTTCAGGTGCAGGTTGCCGTCGCCGATGTGGCCGTACCAGAGCACTTCGAAGTCCGGGTAATGTTCGGCGACGATCGCATCTATCTCAGCTAGAAATTGTGGCACTTTAGAGACAGTGACCGAAATATCGTTCTTGTAGGGCGTGAAGTGCGAGATGGTTTCGGAGATGTACTCGCGCAGCTTCCAGAGGTTGCGCAACTGCTGCTCGCTCTGACTCATCACGCCGTCGAGCACCCAGCCTTGTTCGACGCAATGCTCGAAGGTCGCCAGTGCCTGATCGGCCAGGTCCTGGGTGGTCGCTTCGAACTCCAGCAGCACATAGAACGGGCACGGCGTATCGAAGGGCGACGGCACATCACCCCGCGCCATGACCCGGGCGAAGGATTTGTCCGAGAAGAACTCAAAGGCGGTCAGATCAAGCTTGCCGTGGAAGGCATGCAGCACCGGCATGATCGAGTTGAAGTCGATAGTGCCGAGCACCATCGCGGTGAGGTTTTTCGGCGCACGGTCCAGACGCATCGTGGCCTCGACCACGAAACCCAGCGTGCCCTCGGCGCCGATGAACAACTGTCGCAGGTCGTAACCGGTAGCGTTCTTGATCAAGTCCTTGTTCAGCTCCAGCAAGTCACCCTTGCCGGTGACGACCTTGAGGCCCGCCACCCAATTGCGGGTCATGCCATAGCGAATGACCTTGATCCCGCCTGCGTTGGTGCCAATGTTGCCGCCGATCTGGCTGGAGCCCGAAGAAGCGAAATCGACCGGGTAATACAGGCCATTGTCTTCGGCGAGCGTCTGCAACTGACGCGTGATGACGCCCGGCTGGCAGACCGCCGTGCGGTCGGTGAGGTTCAGATCCAGCACCTGGTTCATGTAATCGAATGACACAACCACTTCGCCATTGGCGGCCACCGCTGCGGCTGAAAGCCCGGTTCGCCCGCCAGACGGCACCAGCGCTACGCGTCGCTCATTGGCCCAACGCACGATGGCCTGGACCTGTTCGGTGGTCTTGGGAAATGCGATGGCCAGCGGCGCAGGCGTGAACTGCTTGGTCCAGTCCTTGCCGTAGGTCTCCAGAGAACCGCTGTCAGTCAGCACTTTGCCGGGGTCAATCAGGGTCTTGAGCTCATCAATCAAAGCGGGATTGGTCATCGACTCAACTCTCGGACAATTCATGGGCATCCTGAGAACGGTTCACGTTCTGGAATGGGGTTTCGCGGGGCTCATATGCTAGCATACGCCCCCCGTGAATCGTGCCCAGCACCGATCCGGCCACCCCCTGCCATTTTCTCCGGGACACAGGTTTAAGCAGATGAGCAAGACTTCCCTCGACAAGAGCAAGATCAAGTTCCTTCTTCTCGAAGGCGTTCATCAATCCGCTGTCGACGTCCTCAAGGCAGCCGGCTATACCAGCATCGAGTACCACACCAAGTCTCTGCCGGAAGCCGAACTGAAGGAAAAGATCGCCGACGCTCATTTCATCGGCATCCGTTCCCGCACCCAGTTGACCGAAGAGCTGTTCGATAACGCCAAAAAGCTGGTCGCGGTCGGCTGCTTCTGCATCGGCACCAATCAGGTGGATCTGAACGCGGCGCGCGAGCGCGGTATCGCGGTGTTCAACGCACCGTATTCCAACACTCGTTCGGTCGCCGAGCTGGTGCTGGCCGAAGCGATCCTGCTGCTGCGCGGCATCCCGGAGAAGAACGCTTCCTGCCACCGTGGCGGCTGGATCAAGAGCGCCGCCAACTCCTTCGAGATCCGTGGCAAGAAGCTGGGCATCGTCGGCTATGGCTCGATTGGTACTCAATTGTCGGTGCTGGCTGAAGGCCTGGGCATGCAGGTGTACTTCTACGACACGCTGACCAAGCTGCCGCTGGGCAACGCCACTCAGGTTTCCAGCCTGAACGAGCTGCTGGGCATGTCTGACATCGTCACCCTGCACGTTCCGGAAACCACCGAAACCCAGTGGATGATCGGCGAAAAAGAAATCCGCGCGATGAAAAAGGGCAGCATCCTGATCAACGCCGCGCGCGGCACGGTCGTCGAGCTGGACGCTCTGGCTGACGCGATCAAGGACAAGCACCTGATCGGCGCCGCCATCGACGTGTTCCCGGTCGAGCCTCGCTCGAACGACGACATCTTCGAAAGCCCGCTGCGTGGCCTGGACAACGTGATCCTGACCCCGCACATCGGTGGTTCTACCGCCGAGGCGCAGGCCAACATCGGTCTGGAAGTCGCGGAAAAGCTGGTCAAGTACAGCGATAACGGTACGTCGGTGTCCTCGGTCAACTTCCCCGAAGTGGCCTTGCCTGCTCACCCCGGCAAGCACCGTCTGCTGCACATCCACGAGAACATTCCGGGCGTGCTCAGCGAGATCAACAAGGTCTTCGCCGAGAACGGTATCAACATCTCCGGTCAGTTCCTGCAGACCAACGAGAAGGTTGGCTACGTGGTCATCGACGTCGACGCCGAATACTCGGACCTCGCCCAGGCCAAGCTGCAACACATCAAAGGCACCATCCGCAGCCGCGTGTTGTTCTGATCCGTTTGCTCTGATCAGCGTGCTCATGCTCTGCATGGGCACGCCTTCCGCTCAAGACCGGACGCAGAGCGTCCAGAACGGCATGCCGACGCAGAGCGTCGCACGATAGTTGAAATGATCGTTCCTCACTCTCCAGCGTGGCTATGCCGCTCTTGACGCTCTGCGTCACACAAGCGCTGATCCCCCTACTTCACATTGATCGTGATCTTCTTCGATTCGACCGAAGGGTTGAGCGGCATGTGGCCTTTGTCGCCCATCAGCAATTGCAGAGTGTGCTGGCCTGGCGGCAGGTTGAGTTCGGTTTCGGTCTGCCCCTTGCCGAAGTGGCGGATGTTGTCGCTGACCGGCAACGGCGCATCCATGGCTGGCTGGTTTTTGACATCGATCAGCAAGTGATGGTGACCGGTGTCAGGAACATCCACACCCGCAGGCGCGACGCCCATGCCCCGCAGACCAAACTGCACGGTAAACGGCGACGTCACGGTTTCGCCATCCTTGGGCGAGATGATGTACACCTCGGCACCTTCGGGTGATGCCGTGTGCGGCATGTCGGCGGCGCTGACCAGCATGGATGCGCCCAGCAACAGGCCCGCCACTGCCGTTCCAGAAAATAAGGATTTCATGATTGCTCCCGATCCAGATTCAATTGACGTAAGTCCGACCTGCACCAGAACTCCCGGTTCAGGGATTCTCACGATAGCCCGCTGGCTGACTTCGTTCATGAAACAGTTTTCATGAGCCAGACATGAATATCACTGAAACAGCTCGTTGCCTCTACGCCTGAACCAGCCAGTCAAAGAAAGCCGGTCACGGGTCGCGGGCATGACTTCGTGAGGGATGTCGCCGGAAAGAAAGACCACCAGACATCCGCCTGTGGGCTGGACGTCATACGCCAGATCATCCTTCAGGTACATGCGCAACTGACCGCCGTGCTCCGGCAACCAGGCGTTATTAAGGTAGAGCACCGCTGACACCATGCGTTTGTCGTCATCGCGAAAGCGGTCGACGTGCCTTAGATAGAACGCACCTGGCGGGTAGAGCGCGAAATGGCTTTCGTAATCATCGAGCCCCAGAAACAGGCCGCGATTAAGCGCCTCGCGCAAGCTTTCCATCAACTCCAGATAGCTGTCGCAGCACTGTACCTGACCCGCCTCAAGCCACTGGATGCGATCACCCCGAATACCTTCGCGCACCTCCAGTGCCGGCCCTTTGCCTACACCGGCAGGCTCAAGTTCGCCCTCGGCAGCACGTTTGCGGCACTCCTGCTCCAGCTCCAGGGTCAGAGCTTCGGGCAGGAAAATATTCTGCTGTGACCAGCCATTGGCGGCCAGGTCGTCGACGATTCGCAGCAGCAAGGGGTGGTCAGAGGGTATGCGCATGGCGAGCATAGTATCCATTAGCCCTGAAATCCGACAGCAGCGTGTATGGAAGGCGTCATGAGCACGAGATTTCATTCGCCAAGGGCAGTCATAACTCGACAAATCCACGTTAACACCGGGAGAATAGCCGCCTGCCGACAGGAGTCCCCAATGCGTCGTTTGTTTGTTTTGTTGTTGATGCTCTGCACCATGCCTGCCTGGGCAGACGGCTACGATCAGTTATACAAGGCTGCAGGCTGGCCGGAACAACGCGCGCATTTCAACGATGCCCTCAAGGCTGCCCAGCAACGCTACAGCAGCAACCTGCCGCCTGCGGTTTATCAGGCGCTGGTCAGTAACAGCAATCAGCGCTTCGCCCCCCAGGCCATGGATCAGCGCGCCGCAAAGCGTCTTCGCGAAAGCCTCAAGGACCCTGCCCCTGCGCTGCAATTCTTCCAGTCACCGCTCGGCCGTAGAATCGTCAACGCCGAGCTGACCGCCACCCGCTCCGATCAACTGGCCAAACATGCGCAAGGGCTGCCGCACATCGAAGCAGACGCAACCCGTCAGTTGCTGATCGGCCATCTTGCCCAGGCGCTCCCAGCCAAAGAAGCCGGCGCCGAAGTCAGCCTTGCAATTGCTGGCGTTGCGGCCGACAGCCTGAGCCAGATGATCCCCGGCCTGCTGGGCGGCGGTCAGGCGCAGGGCATGCTCGAAGGCCAGCGCGAACGCCTGATGGCGCAGATCAGCGCCGACCTGAACAACACACTGTTGTACGTCTACCGTGACCTGTCCGACCCGGAGCTTGAAGAGTTCTCGACCTTCGCCGAGTCGCCGGAAGGTAAAGCCTATTATCAAGCCGCACTGGCCGCGATTCGGGCGGGGCTGGCGGTCGGGCAAAGTGCATCGAGTCTGAATCCTGGGCAGTAAAATCTTTCAGGCCATCAAGCGCCTGATGTCAAAGGAATGGACGCAACCGTATGAAAGACTCTATCGCCCTGCTCGCCACCGCTGTTGTCATGGCGTTTTTAGCCTGGCTGTTCTGGAGTTCTCTGGGGCAGGATGCGTTTGCTGTTCTCGGCGCGCTGATGGTCATCGTACTGTTCGTCGACAACGTTCGCCTGCGCCGCCAGGTGAAGGCGTTGCAGGCTGGCAAGGCCGACAGGGTTTAAAGCATTCGCGTGGAAAGGTAGTCGAAATACCGCTCGCGCATCTCCGGCGCCTCATTGGCCAAGTGATGGCGGGCGTGGCTCAGCATAAGGATTTGCGGCTGGCTGAACTTGTCTTTCAAGACTGCCAGGTTATGCAGCCAGTCGACCGTCATGTCTGCCTCGCCCTGAATGATGATAGGGCTGCGCTGGCTGCGTGGCGCACTTTCAATACGCTTTACCCACTTTTCCAGCGCACCGACCCAGGCGGTCGGCAGGCGATTCGGTTGCAACGGGTCGGCCAATAGAAAAGGCAGGAACGCCGGAGCATTCGAGTTTTCCGTGAAACGCCGGGCGATACCGGTCACGAACGGTTTGAGCAGGTGATAACTGAAACGCGACCAGCCCCAGGCTCTTGGCCTTACCAATGGCGCCAGCAGAATCACTTCGCCTTGCGCAGGCGTGTCCGTACCTTGATGAAGCAGGTGATCCATCACAACAGCACCGCCCATGCTCTGTCCGCACAGGTGCCAGGGGTGCGGCAACCCAAGGCCTTCGGCTTCGAGCAGCAGACGTTGCAACACAAGCTGGTACTCGGCGAAGTCGTTGATGCTGGCGCGACGGCCACTGGACAGCCCATGCCCCGGCAAGTCGCAGGCAATCACTGCAATTCGTTGATCCAGCGCCCACTCGATGACATGCCGGTACAGCCCCATGTGATCGTAGAAGCCGTGAAACAGAAACAGCGTGGCAACCGGGCTGTCGGGCAACCATACCTGCCCGACAATTTCGTATCCCGCCACGTCGAGACGCCCCAGCCAACTGCGTATGACGTTTTCGCCACCCAGCCCGGCAAGACCGTAGAAGCGCTGATAGGCCAGCCCGTCCATGGACAGCGGATCGATGATATTCAGCGGCAGCAGACTGGCGCGCAGTTTATCGGGGGCAAACGTGGCGGACATGTGACTTCCAGATTCCGGCAAACGGTGGGTAAAATTGTGTAACGATATTCTTCTGTATGGACAGGCATGGCAAGCTGCGGCGCTGTAATCGTAAGCGTCAGTCAGGAATCAGTCTGTCGCCACGCGCCAGCAGGACAACTGACACGGTTATTCATGTTTGCTTTGTACGCGATCACGGTAGGCTTTTGAGCAGCGTTCGCCCGAACTGCGTTTCAGTCTGTTGCCGTATTGCACAACCATAGCCTGCACCCATGCCTCGCGCCATTCACTATGCCATTACAGAGAAACCGCATGAAACGCAGCCTCGTCATTCTTGCCGTCATCATTGCCATTCTCGCTGGCGGCGCTGGCTGGTACATAAACAGTAAGCAGCCGGTCCGTGATGGCGAGATCGCAATGAGCCGTCTTCAGGCGCCTGTCACCCTGCGTTATGACGAGCGCGGCGTTCCGCACATACGGGCTGAAAACGAAGCGGATCTGTACCGTGCACTGGGTTACGCCCACGCGCAGGATCGGCTGTTCCAGATGGAAATGCTGCGTCGCCTGGCACGTGGCGAGCTGGCCGAAATCCTGGGGCCGAACCTGGTCGAGACCGACAAACTGTTTCGCAGCTTGCGCATTCGTGAGCACGCCGACGCCTATGTCGCCCATCAGGACAAGAACACACCGACCTGGAAGGCGCTGGAAGCCTATATCGACGGTATCAACCAATATCAGGACACTCACGCAAAGCCGATGGAGTTCGACGTGCTGGGCATCCCCAAGCGACGCTTCACCACGGAAGACACAGTCAGCGTCGGTGGCTATCTGGCGTACAGCTTTGCTGCAGCGTTCAGGACCGAGCCGCTGCTTACCTACGTGCGTGATCAACTGGGGCCGCAGTACCTGAACGTGTTCGATCTGGACTGGCACCCGGACGGCATGCTCGCCTCGAAACCGGCACTGGTCAGCGCCGACTGGAAAGGCCTGAATCAGCTGGCGCAGTTAAGCCACAAGGCGCTCGAAGACGCAGGCCTGCCGCAGTTCGAAGGCAGCAATGCCTGGGTGATTTCCGGCAGCCGCACGCAAAGCGGCAAGCCGATCCTCGCGGGTGATCCACACATTCGCTTCTCGGTGCCTTCGGTGTGGTACGAAGCGCAGTTGTCGGCACCGGGTTTCGAGCTGTACGGGCACTTTCCGGCGCTCAACCCGTTCGCGCTTCTGGGTCATAACATGGACTTCGGCTGGAGCCTGACCATGTTCCAGAACGACGACGTGGACCTGATCGCCGAAAAGACCAACCCCGAGAACCCGAATCAGGTCTGGTACCACGGCCAATGGGTGGACATGAGCCGTACCGAGCAACAGATCGCGGTCAAAGGCCAGCAGCCCGTCAACCTGACGCTGCTGGAGTCGCCGCACGGTCCGATCGTCAACAATGTGATGGGCAAGAACGCCGGTCAGGCACCTATCGCGATGTGGTGGTCATTCCTGGTGTCCGCCAACCCGGTGCTTGACGGCTTCTACGAGGCCAACCGCGCCGACACACTGGACAAGATGCGCAGCGCTGCCGAGAAGATTCAGTCGCCGGGCCTCAATATTGTCTGGGCCAATGCCAAGGGCGATATCGGCTGGTGGGCAGCGGCGCAACTGCCGGTCCGCCCGCAAGGCGTCAACCCTGCGTTCATTCTGGATGGCAGCACAGCGCAAGCCGATAAGCTTGGCTTCTATCCGTTCAGCGCCAACCCGCACGAAGAAAACCCGGCGCGGGGTTATATCGTGTCCGCCAACTTCCAGCCGCTATCGCCGACCGGTATGCCGATTCCGGGTTATTACAACCCTGCCGAGCGAGGCCAGCAGTTGAACCGGCAGTTGAACGACTCGACGGTGAAGTGGGACCTCAACGCCAACAAGGCCTTGCAGCTGGGTACCCAAACCGATTACGCGCCGAGCATTCTCAAACCGTTGATACCCGTATTGCGCAGTGTCGTCAGCGACCCGGACGAACTCGCCCTTGTAGAGCGGCTGGCTAACTGGAAAGGCGACTACCCGGTCGATTCTGTCGGCGCCACGCTGTTTAACCAGTTCCTGTTCGACTTGACTGAAGAGACCTTTCACGACGAGCTGGGCGATGCTTTCTTCGAAATCTTGCTGTCATCGCGCGTTCTGGACTCCGCACTGCCACGCCTGGCCGCTGATGCCGATTCGCCGTGGTGGAACAATCGTAATTCACCTCACGAAGAAAGCCGCGCCAACACCGTCAAGGTCGCCTGGCGGGCCAGTGTTTCGCACTTGAGATCGTTATATGGCACCAACCCGGACGAATGGGTCTGGGGCAAGGCGCACACCCTGACTCAAGGCCATCCGCTGGGCTCGCAAAAGCCGCTGGACATGATCTTCAACGTCGGCCCGTATGCAGCGCCGGGCACCCATGAAGTGCCGAACAACCTGTCATCCAGCATCCGCCCTGCCCCATGGCCCGTCGGCTACGGCCCCTCGACCCGCCGCCTGATCGACTTCGCCGACCCGGCACACAGCCTGGGGATCAACCCGGTCGGCCAGAGCGGCATACCGTTCGACAAGCATTACTCGGATCAGACCAAGGCGTTTGTGAGTGGCGAATACATGCCGCAGCGCTTTAGCGAGAAGGACGTGGCGGAGCATACGGAAGGGGTATTGCGGTTGGTGCCGGGGGCGTAGCGATCTGAGCCGAACCGCGCACTGGCTATCGTGCCAATGCTCTGAAGTTGGTATGCCTTTCGTGACGCTCCGCGTCACCCGCCTGCGTAGCACCGCCCACTCAAGATCGGACGCAGAGCGCCCAGAGCTGCGCGCCCACGCCAGAGCGTGGGAGTGATGACCAGTTGCCCGGCCATCGTGCCTGCGCCCTGCTTAGGCATGCAGTTCTGGACGCCTTGCGTCCTGCCGTGGCTGTCAGGCCGTCGGCGCACGCCTCGGATCGGGCTGCTTCCAGGCGTCTGCGGCGCTTTCCTCGATGGCTTGCTGAATCGCGCGTTTGCGGTTGTTTTCCGCGCGGCGGGTGAAGAACCAGACCAGGAAGGTCGCCAGTGAAACCGCCAGCAGGATCAGGCTCGCAACGGCGTTGATTTCAGGCTTCACGCCCAGTCGCACGGCGGAGAACACTTCCATCGGCAGGGTCGTCGAGCCCGGCCCGGAGACGAAGCTGGCGAGTACCAGGTCGTCGAGCGACAGCGCAAACGACATCATGCCCCCGGCAGCCAGCGACGGCGCGATCATCGGGATGGTGATCAGCAAGAACACCTTCCACGGACGTGCGCCCAAGTCCATCGCGGCTTCTTCGATCGACAAGTCCAGCTCCCGCAAGCGCGCCGATACCACCACCGCCACGTAGGCCGCGCAGAACGTCGTGTGCGCGATCCAGATGGTCATGATGCCGCGTTCCTGCGGCCAGCCGATCAATTGCGCCATGGCCACGAACAGCAGCAATAGCGACAGGCCGGTGATTACTTCCGGCATTACCAACGGAGCCGTGACCAGCCCGCCAAAGAACGTACGGCCCTTGAAGCGGCTGATGCGGGTCAGGACGAACGCAGCCATGGTGCCTAATGCCACCGCCGCAATCGCCGTATAGCAGGCGATTTCCAGCGAGCGCATCACCGAGCCCATCAGTTGCGAGTTGTCCAGCAGGCCGACGTACCATTTCACCGACCAGCCGCCCCAGACGGTAACGAGTTGCGAGGCGTTGAACGAGTAGATGACCAGAATCACCATCGGCGCGTAGATGAACAGCAGGCCGAAAACCAGCATCAGGTTCGAGAATCGAAAGCGGTTCATGCCTTGCCCTCCAGTTCTTTGGCCTGACTGCGGTTGAACAGGATGATAGGCACGATCAGCACCAGCAGCATGATGACCGCCAGCGCGGAAGCCACGGGCCAGTCACGGTTATTGAAGAATTCCTGCCACAGCACGCGGCCGATCATCAGGGTTTCCGGGCCACCGAGCAGTTCTGGAATGACGAACTCGCCGACCACCGGAATGAACACCAGCATGCAGCCGGCTATCACACCGTTCTTGGACAGCGGTACGGTGATTTTCCAGAAACTGTTGAAGGTACTTGAACCCAGATCGGACGCGGCCTCCAGCAGGCTGGTGTCATGCTTCACAAGGTTGGCGTACAGGGGCAGGATCATGAACGGCAGGTAGGAATAGACCACGCCGATGTACACCGCCAGGTTGGTGTTGAGGATCTGCAACGGCGAGTCGATCAGGCCCAGCCACATGAGGAAGGCATTGAGCAGTCCGTTGTTGCTGAGAATGCCCATCCACGCGTAAACGCGGATCAGGATCGCTGTCCAGGTCGGCATCATGATCAGCAGCAACAGGACGGTTTGCAGGTCCTTGCGGGCGCTGGCGATGGCGTAGGCCATCGGATAGCCAATCAGCAGGCACAGCAAGGTGCTGATGAAGGCCATTTTCAGCGAGCCCAGGTACGCCGAAACGTACAGGTCATCGCCACTGAGCAAGGTGTAGTTGGCGAAATTGAGGGCCATCTGCAGCTTTTCATCGGCGTAGCTGAAAATCTCGGTATACGGCGGGATCGCGACGTCGGCTTCGGCAAAGCTGATCTTGAGCACAATCAAAAACGGCAAGGCGAAGAACAGGAACAGCCAGAGGAACGGCACGCCGATGACCATCTGCCGCCCGTTGGGCGTTATGCGCTCGAAAGCGCGCTTGATCTTGCGTATTTTCATGAGCGCAGTACCACGCCGCTGTCGTCTTCCCACCAGACGTAGACTTCATCGCCCCAGGTAGGCCGCGCACCCTGACGCTCGGCGTTGGCAACGAACGACTGTACCAGCTTGCCGCCCGGCAGCTCGACGTAGAACACCGAGTGGCCGCCCAGATAGGCGATATCGTGGACCTTGCCGCGTGACCAGTTGTATTCGAAACCCGGCTGTTCTGTCGTGATCAGCAGCTTTTCCGGGCGCAGTGCGTAAGTGATGTGCTTGTCTTCCACCGAAGTACTGACGCCGTGGCCGACATAAATATTGCGCTCCAGCTCAGGACTGCTGATCAGTGCATGGCCTTCCATGTCCTCGATCACTTCACCTTCGAACAGATTGACGCTGCCGATGAATTCGCAGACCAGACGACTGGTCGGGGTTTCATAGATGTCGATCGGGCTGCCGATCTGCGCGATCCAGCCCAGGTGCATGATCGCGATACGCTCGGCCATGGTCATGGCCTCTTCCTGATCGTGGGTCACCATCACGCAGGTCACACCAACACGTTCGATGATTTCCACCAGTTCCAGCTGCATCTGCGAACGCAGTTTCTTGTCCAGCGCGCCCATCGGCTCGTCGAGCAGCAACAGCTTGGGCTTTTTGGCCAGCGAACGGGCCAGGGCCACGCGCTGACGCTGTCCACCAGAAAGCTGATGCGGCTTGCGCTTGGCGTACTGGGTCATCTGCACCAGCTTGAGCATCTCGGCCACGCGCGCATCGATTTCCGACTTGCCCAGTTTGTCCTGCTTGAGGCCGAAAGCGATGTTATCGGCTACGGTCATGTGCGGGAACAGCGCATAGGACTGGAACATCATGTTGATCGGACGTTCGTAGGGCGGCATGTCGGTGATGTCGACGCCGTCGAGGAAGATACGTCCCTCAGTCGGACGCTCAAAACCCGCAAGCATGCGTAACAGCGTCGATTTGCCGGAGCCCGAGCCGCCGAGCAGCGCGAAGATTTCACCCTTGTTGATCTGCAGGGACACGTCGTCCACCGCAATCGTCTCGTCGAACTTCTTGGTGACCCGATCGATCCGGACCAGCACCTCTTTGGGTTGCTGACCGCCTTCGATGGCTTTTTTGTAGGCGCCGGAGGCAACTGCCATGGGTGAAACTCCCAACAGGTAGGCTACCCGGCCAAAACGACCGGGTGCTGAATAGTTATTTGCCCGACTTGACCTTGGTCCAGCTGCGGGTCATGAGGCGTTGCACCTTGGGTGGCAACTCGCTGTTCACGAACAGGCGATCCAGCACTTCCTGAGGCGGGTAGACCGCTGCGTCAGTGCGGATTTTCTGGTCCATGAACTCGCCGGAGGCGGGATTGGGGTTGGCATAGCCGACTTCATCGCTGACCTGGGCAATGACCTTGGGGTCAAGCATGTAGTTGATGAAGGCGCTGGCGGCCTTCACATTTTTCGAATCCGCCGGAATTGCCAGCATGTCGAACCACAGGTTGCCGCCCTCTTTCGGGATGCTGTAAGCAAGCTTCACGCCCTTGCCTGCTTCTTCGGCACGGGAGCGGGCCTGGAACACATCACCCGAGAAACCGGCGGCAACGCAGATGTCGCCATTGGCCAGGTCGGTGATGTATTTGGATGAGTGGAAATAGGTCACGTAAGGACGAATCGCCATCAGCTTGGCTTCGGCCTTTTTGTAATCGGCTTCCTTGGTGCTGTTTGGGTCCAGCCCGAGGTAATTGAGCATCGCCGGCAGCATTTCATCAGCGGAATCCAGAAACGCTACGCCGCAACTGGACAGCTTCTTGATGTTCTCAGGCTCGAACAGGACGGCCCAGGAGTCGATCTTGTCGACGCCCAGCACAGCTTTGACCTTGTCGACGTTATAACCGATGCCGTTGGTGCCCCACAGATACGGCACGGCGTACTGGTTGCCAGGGTCGTTCTTCTCCAGACGCTTGAGCAGCGCCGGGTCGAGGTTCTTGTAGTTGGGCAGCAACGACTTGTCGAGCTTCTGGAAGGCGCCAGCCTTGATCTGCTTGCCGAGGAAGTGGTTGGACGGCACCACAACGTCGTAGCCAGTACGCCCGGCCAGCAACTTGGCTTCCAGGGTTTCATTGGAATCGAACACGTCGTACATCGGCTTGATGCCGGTACTGGCTTCGAAGTCTGCCAGGGTGGTCTTGCCGATGTAATCGGACCAGTTATAAATATGCACGGTGGATTCAGCCTGAGCACTGAGAGTCAGTGTCAGTCCGGCGGCCGCCAGCAAGGCTTTGGAAAAAATAGAAATAGACAAAGAATGAGTCCTTTTAACAGAGGGGCCTGAGCGCCAGAGGGCGTCCGGAAAACCAGACCGGCGCGCAACTTACCGCCTATGAGCCCAACCAGCAAAGTTTTAGGCAATATTCCTGTCTGCTGGATGCTGCGCGCCCGAAGGTTACGCAGCATCCACAGGTTTCATGACAGGCTTATTTACCTGACTTTATCTTGGTCCAGCTGCGGGTCATGATTCGCTGGGTAGCCGCTGGCAAGTCCGCGATGGCATACAGTTTGGCCTGGACGTCGGCAGGCGGATAAACGCCAGGGTCACCGGTGATTTCCTTGTCGACCAGCGCCGTAGCCGCCGCGTTACCGTTCGGGAAACGCACGGCGTTGGTGATTTCAGCCATGATTTCCGGCTTCATCAGGAAGGTCATGAACTTGTAGGCACCCTCGACGTTTTCGGCATCCTTGGGAATGGCGACCATGTCATAGAAGCTGCCGGCACCTTCTTTCGGAATGTTGTAAGCCACCTTGACCTTGCCACCGGCTTCTGCGGCGCGCGACTTGGCCTGGTAGATGTCACCCGAGTAGCCAACCGCTACACAGATGTTGCCGTTGGCCAGGTCCGAGATGTACTTGGACGAGTGGAAGTAGCCAATTGACGGACGAATCTTCATGAACAGCGCTTCAGCTTCGGCGAGCTGCTTCTTGTCCTGCGAGTCGGTCGGATAGCCGAGGTAATGCAGCGCAATCGGCAGCATTTCAGTCGGCGAATCGAGGAAGCTGATGCCGCACGACTTCAGCTTGGCCGCGTTCTCGGGCTTGAACAGCAAATCCCACGAGTTGACCGGCGCATCAGCACCCAGCGCGGCCTTGACCTTGTCCGGATTGATGCCGATACCGATGGAGCCCCACATGTACGGGAAGGCGTGCTTGTTCTCCGGGTCGCTGACCGACACGGCCTTGAGCAGCGATTCATTCAGATTCTTCCAGTTCGGCAGTTTGGACTTGTCCAACTCCTGGTAGACACCGGCCTTGATCTGCTTGGCGAGAAAGTTGTTGGACGGCACGACGATGTCATAGCCGGACTTGCCGGCCAGCAATTTGGCTTCCAGTGTCTCGTTGCTGTCAAAAACGTCGTAGACCACCTTGATGCCCGATTCCTTCTCGAATTTGGCAACGGTGTCCGGTGCGATGTAATCGGACCAGTTGTAGACGTGCAGCACTTTGTCATCGGCCTGCGCAGCGGTAGCCACAACGCCCATCAGGGACAGCGCGAGAAGGGTCTTGCCAAATTTTTTCATGCGTAGCTCCACTGTATTTTTATCACTGACCGTCGGTTAGCGGCTTGTAGCCATTAGTCTGGCAAGTTCCAGGGCAGGCTTTCAAGCTGCCCCTTGTTAAACAACGCACATCCCCGCACTTTCGAGCAGGTTCAGCCCTGCAATGCAGCCAGAGTCAGGTCCAGGCACTTGCGCGCCTTCTCCACCAACTCATCGATTTCCGCAAAACTGATCACCAGTGGCGGCGCAATGATCATCGTATCGCCAACGGCCCGCATGATCAGGCCATTGTCGAAGCAGAAGGTTCGACAGATCATGCCCGCGCCCTTGTCGGTGTAGCGCTCGCGGGAGACTTTGTCTTTCACCAGCTCGATGGCCCCCAGCAACCCGACGCCACGTATTTCACCCACCAGCGGATGATCGTTCAGTTCACGCAAACGCTTCTGCAAATACGGTGCCGTTTCCGACTTGACCCGTTCGACGATCTTTTCTTCGCGCAGGATACGAATATTCTCAAGCGCAACCGCTGCTGCCACCGGATGCCCCGAATAGGTGAATCCATGGTTGAAATCGCCACCCTCATTAAGCACCGCGACGATTTCATCACGCACCAGCAGGCCGCCCATCGGTACATAACCGGAAGTGAGCCCCTTGGCGATGGTCATCATGTGCGGTTTTAGGCCGTAGAAATCGCTACCGAACCACTCACTGGTGCGCCCGAAACCACAGATCACCTCATCGGCAACGAACAGGATGTCGTAGCGCGACAGGATCTCCTTGATCTTCGGCCAGTAGGAATCCGGTGGGATGATTACGCCACCTGCGCCCTGGATCGGCTCGGCGATAAATGCGCCGACGTTCTCGACGCCCAGTTCGAGAATTTTCTTTTCCAGTTGCCCGGCAGCCCAAACACCGAATTCGTCCGGCGTCATGTCGCCGCCTTCACCGAACCAGTAGGGCTGCGCAATATGCACAATGCCCGGAATCGGCAGGTCGCCCTGTTCGTGCATATACGTCATGCCGCCCAGGCTGGCACCGGCGACAGTGGAGCCGTGATAGCCGTTGACGCGGCTGATGATGGTTTTCTTGTTCGGCTGGCCTTTCAGGGCCCAATAATGACGCACCATGCGCAGCATGGTGTCATTGCCTTCCGAGCCCGAACCGGTAAAGAACACGTGGTTCATGCCCTCGGGAGATATCTCGGAAATGGCTTTGGCCAGCTCCAGCACCGGCGGGTGGGCGGTCTGGAAGAACAGGTTGTAATACGGCAGTTCGCGCATCTGTTTGCTGGCCGCATCGGCCAGTTCTTCGCGGCCATAACCAATCGCCACACACCACAGACCGGACATGCCATCGAGGATTTTGTGGCCCTCGCTGTCCCACAGATAAACGCCCTCGGCGCGAGTGATGATGCGCGGGCCTTTTTCTTTCAATTGTTTGTAGTCGCTGAACGGTGCCAGGTGATGCTCGCTGCTCAGGGCCTGCCATTCGAGGGTTTGCGGGTTGTTATTGGCACTCATGCAGCACCTCCTATGATCAGGTCAGTTATCAGAGCGCCGCGCATCAACCGGCGCGGCGCTCTGCGGGATCAGACAGCAAAGAGCAGGAATTCCCGCTCCCACGAGCTGATCACGCGCTTGAAGTTCTCATGCTCGGCGCGCTTGACCGCGACGTAACCGATGATGAATTTCTTGCCCAGGTACTTCTCGATGGTCTTGCTGTTTTCCATGCGTTCCAGCGCATCTTCGATGGTCAGCGGCAGGCGCAGGTTACGACGCTCATAACCGCGCCCCACCACCGGTGCACTCGGGTTGATGCCTTCGACCATGCCGATGAAGCCACACAGCAGGCTGGCGGCAATGGCCAGATACGGGTTGGCATCGGCACCCGGCAGGCGGTTCTCCACACGCCGGTTCTGCGGCCCGGCATCCGGCACGCGCAGGCCAACGGTACGATTTTCTTCGCCCCACTCAACGTTCACAGGTGCCGAGGTGTCCGGCAAAAAGCGCCGGAACGAGTTGACGTTGGGGGCGAACAGCGGCAACAGCTCGGGAATGAATTTCTGCAAACCGCCGACGTGGTTGAGAAACAGCTCGCTCATGGTCCCGTCTTCATTGGAGAAGATGTTCTTGCCGGTCTCGATGTCGATGATGCTCTGGTGCAAGTGCATGGCGCTGCCCGGCTCACCGGTCATCGGCTTGGCCATAAAGGTCGCCGCAACGTTGTGCTTGAGCGCGGCTTCACGCATGGTGCGCTTGAACACCAGAATCTGATCCGCCAGCGACAGGGCGTCGCCATGACGGAAGTTGATTTCCATCTGCGCCGTACCGTCTTCATGGATCAGCGTGTCGAGATCCAGATTCTGCAGTTCGCACCAGTCATAAACGTCTTCGAACAGCGGATCGAATTCGTTGGCGGCCTCGATCGAGAACGACTGACGTCCGGTCTCCGGACGCCCGGAACGACCAATTGGCGGCTGTAGCGGGTAATCCGGGTCGTCGCTGCGCTTGGTCAGGTAAAACTCCATCTCCGGCGCCACGATGGGCTGCCAGCCCTGATCGGCGTAGAGTTTGAGAACCTTCTTCAATACGTTGCGCGGCGACAGCTCGATGGGGTTGCCGTGCTTGTCGTAGGTGTCGTGGATCACCTGTGCGGTGGGCTCGACGGCCCAGGGCACCAGGTACACCGCGTTCTGATCGGGGCGGCAGATCATGTCGATGTCCGCCGGGTCCAGCAACTCGTAGTAGATCTCGTCTTCCACGTAGTCGCCGGTAACCGTTTGCAACAAAACGCTTTCCGGTAGACGCATACCTTTTTCAGCAATGAATTTGTTGGTCGGCGAGATCTTGCCACGCGTGATTCCGGTGAGGTCGGACATCATGCATTCGACTTCGGTAATCTTGTGTTCTTTCAACCAATCGGTGAGCTGGTCGAGGTTGGTACTCATAAATACCTCAGGGTTTTCATGTCCTGATCGCGATCAGGCGTTCTAGACGCATCGGCGTCATGGTGTGCAACTCGTTTCGGCAGAAGCCGATTAGGGGTAAGGTGGCACTTGCCGGGGCGCAATACCAGGCAGTCACCGTCACACCGACGTGGCCGTTATAGTGGTAGTGTCCGGTATTGAGAGTAGAGCAGGTAAGCCCGGAAGGCCGCTCGGAAGTTGGCGCAATGTGCGTCAAAACACCACGACCACTGATATCACAGGCATGATGAGCGCTGTGCGGGCTGGATATCTGCGTGCCGGTCGGCGGACGGTGAAGCATCGAACACCCGCTGTTGTTGCGCCATGGGTTGCGATCGAGCTTAGCCTCGTTCATTTTTTTATACAACAGCCCGTTAACGATAGAAGACAGGCTGCTGTGGCTGGTATTTAACGCCGGCCAAAAACACGATAAAACGCCCTAAATAGCAGCAAAAAAGGCCAAATGGCGCAGTTTTAGGGCAAAAAAGGCTCTATTGACTTCATCATGGCTTTCGGATTGACTGAGATCCGCAATCATTGATGATTGATATTTTTAACAACAAAGGTGTTGCATCATGTCGGTACCCCCGCGTGCCGTTCAGCTTAACGAAGCGAACGCGTTCCTTAAGGAACATCCTGAGGTTCTGTACGTTGACCTTCTGATTGCAGATATGAATGGTGTGGTGCGTGGCAAACGCATTGAACGCACCAGCCTCCATAAGGTTTACGAGAAGGGCATCAACCTGCCTGCCTCTTTATTTGCTCTGGATATCAATGGCTCCACGGTGGAAAGCACCGGCCTGGGCCTGGACATCGGTGATGCTGACCGAATCTGTTACCCCATCCCCGACACCCTGTGCAACGAACCTTGGCAAAAGCGCCCTACCGCGCAATTGCTGATGACCATGCACGAACTCGAAGGCGATCCGTTTTTTGCCGACCCGCGTGAGGTACTGCGTCAGGTAGTCGCCAAATTCGATGAAATGGGCCTGACCATCTGCGCCGCGTTCGAGCTGGAGTTCTACCTGATCGATCAGGAGAACGTAAACGGTCGTCCGCAGCCACCGCGCTCGCCGATCTCGGGCAAGCGCCCGCACTCGACACAGGTCTACCTGATCGACGATCTCGACGAGTACGTCGATTGTCTACAGGACATTCTCGAAGGTGCGAAGGAGCAAGGCATTCCTGCCGACGCCATCGTCAAGGAAAGCGCCCCGGCCCAGTTCGAAGTGAACCTGCACCACGTCGCCGATGCGATCAAGGCGTGCGATTACGCTGTGCTGCTCAAGCGCCTGATCAAGAACATCGCCTACGACCATGAAATGGACACCACCTTCATGGCCAAGCCTTATCCGGGTCAGGCAGGGAACGGTTTGCACGTCCACATCTCGATTCTGGATCGCGATGGCAAGAACATCTTCACCAGCGAGGATCCCGAGCAGAACGCCGCATTGCGTCACGCAATCGGCGGTGTGCTCGAGACCCTGCCGGCGCAAATGGCGTTCCTGTGCCCGAACGTCAACTCGTACCGCCGGTTCGGTGCGCAGTTCTATGTGCCGAACTCACCCACCTGGGGCCTGGACAATCGTACGGTCGCGGTTCGTGTACCCACGGGTTCGGCTGATGCCGTGCGTATCGAACACCGCGTTGCCGGTGCCGATGCCAACCCGTATCTGGTGATGGCTTCGGTGCTGGCGGGCGTGCATCACGGCCTGGTCAACAAGATCGAGCCAGGCGCCCCAGTGGAAGGCAACTCGTACGAACAGCACGAACAAAGCCTGCCGAACAACCTGCGCGACGCACTTCGCGAGTTGGACGACAACCCGGTCATGGCCAAGTACATCGATCCGAAATACATCGATATCTTCGTGGCCTGTAAAGAGAGCGAGCTGGAGGAGTTCGAACACTCCATCTCCGACCTTGAGTACAACTGGTATCTGCATACGGTCTGATTAAGGCCGAGCAACAAAAAACGCCGCAAGCCTTGAGCTTTGCGGCGTTTTTGCATCCGGTGCATTTGCCCTCGTTCCTCACACTACAACGGTGGGGGGGAGTGCCTGCCGCGGGCTCACTTTACGCTGAACGCGTGCCAACGCCAGGTACCAATGACCAGCGCCAAAGTCGCCAGCGCTGGCTCGGCCAGAGTGATTACCTGGAAGGCCGAAGAATTGGCTAACGCTGACCCTACAGTGAGAACCTTCCCACCAGTTTGTGCATGTCCACAGCAAGACGTGAGAGCTCGGAACTCGCTGCAGCCGTCTGATGAGCGCCCGCTGCGCTCTGGATGGAAAGATCGCGAATACTCATGAGGTTGCCGTCGACCGAACGGGCAACCTGCGCCTGCTGTTCCGACGCAGTAGCAATCATCATGTTCATTTCGTTGATTTCATTGATTGCTTTCGCGATCAGAGTCAACGCGGCACCTGCTTCATGAGCGATAGTGAGGGTGCCATCGGCCTGCTCGCAACTTTCACTCATGGCCTTGGTGGCCTGCGCAGTACCCGTGAGTATGTCGCCGATCATTTTCTCGATTTCCTGAGTCGAGGTCTGGGTGCGATGTGCCAAAGCTCTCACTTCATCGGCCACCACTGCAAAACCACGCCCCTGCTCACCGGCCCGCGCCGCTTCGATTGCAGCATTTAATGCCAGAAGGTTGGTTTGCTCCGCAATCGTGCGAATGACTTCCAGCACCTTGCTGATGTCCTTGGACTGCACTGCCAGACGCTCTACATCGACACTGGTGCTCTGCACCGTATTACTCAGTTTCTCGATGGCGCTGACCGTGCTGCTTACCCGCGCGGCGCCGGTACGTGTTGATTGATCAGAGGCTTTAGCAGCATCTGATGCAGCGGCAGCATTACGCGCCACTTCATCGACCGCGGCGGTCATTTGATTGACTGCGGTGGCTGCCTGATCGATTTCATTATTCTGGCGCAGCAAACCTCTGCTGGACTCTTCGGTGACGGCATTCATTTCCTCGGCAGCGGACGCCAGCTGAGTGGATGAATCGCCGATCAGCTTGATCGTATCGCGCAGATTGTTTTGCATCACCTGGGTAGAACGCATCAGGTCGGAAAATTCGTCTTTGCCCGTGACAGTAATCACGCTGCGCAGATCACCTTTGGCGATGGTGTCGTTGACACGCAGCATGTCGCGCAACGGTGTAACGATACTTTTGGTAAACAGCACGGCCAGTACAATCGTCGCCAGCGTCGCAGCCACAATAATGAAAATCACAAACTTCAGACCACTTTGGTACGAATCCTCGGATTCTTTTCCTGAGTTCGCGGCCTCGTCAATATTAAGTTGAACAAGTCCAGTCACGGCGCCGTCAAGAAGACGGGTAACAGGGGTCACATTGGCACTTAGATAGGCCAGAGCTTCAGTCGGCGCATTTTGCCGAATAAGTGAGGTCACTCCGTCAAATGCAGCCAGCATTTTGTCGGCGTTATCAGAGACGACCGCGAACAGTTGCACTTCTTTTGGGTTCGCATCTTCGCCCGTAACAAAAGGAACATAGAGCTTGATTTGTTTCTTTAATTCATCGCTAAGCGTGGCTATCGTACTGGTCGTCGTGGCCATGTCTTGCGGATTGGTCTGGGACAGCATTCTGCGGACTTCCAGCCTCAGGCGCAACATTGAGGCATTGATCCGGTCGGCCACCACCACGCTGGCCAGTGCGTCGTCTTCAAGGTCTCGGGCCGTCTCGCGAATTTCTCCCATTTTCCAAACGGAAATACCACCCAGGGCAACCAGTAACAAGGCGATAAACATAAAGCTGATTGTTGCGCGTAACGATACTTTCAGGTTTCTCATCGCCACAAATCCCTAGTGTTAATCTGGTTATAAAAAAAGTTATCGGCGAACTAAAGCGAAGCTTGAGCACAATAGCCCATCGGGCCTTGATAGACGCCACTCACTGTATCTCATCACATTAACAATCGCCCGCCAGTCCGCAGTAATATTGCCCACTAAATAAGGGGAAAAATTCAGGGTTGAATATTTTATCGCTGGTTATTCATGGAGTTGCGTGCAATACCAGAGGGGCTCCGCTTTGCAACCACGACACATAATGCTCACCTGAAGACGCAAGGTGTGTCTGCCGGGCGCTTGCCGCGTCGAGACACGCTGCGCGGGAACGATCGAGATTCGTTCCGACAGAATGCCTTACAATACCGCCAGCCCAATCAAGAGCCATGCACATGACACGCGCCGCCGCCCCCCGCAAGCCTCAAGCACGCAGCCAGGCCAGAATCGATTCGATTCTCGACGCTGCCCGCACGCTGCTTGCCGAACAAGGGGTGGCCAGCCTGTCGATCTACAGCGTTGCCGAGCGAGCCGGCATTCCACCCTCTTCGGTGTACCACTTCTTCGCCAGCGTCCCCGCGCTGCTTGAAGCACTGACCGCGGATATCCACGCCGCTTTCCGCGCATCGCTGCAGGACCCCATCGACACCGACCAACTCCATACCTGGCGCGACCTGTCACGTATCGTCGAACTGCGCATGCTGGCGATCTACAACGCCGACGCCGCCGCCCGGCAGTTGATTCTCGCGCAGCACGGCCTGACCGAAATCAACCAGGCCGATCGACAGCACGACATTGAGCTGGGGCATTTGATGCTTGAGGTGTTTGATCGCCACTTCCAGTTACCTGCGCTGCCGGACGATGTAGACGTGTTTGCGCTGGCGATGGAACTGGGGGATCGGGTATATGCGCGTTCAGTGCAATTGCATGACGAAATCACACCACGCATGGCCGAAGAAGGCATGCGGGTGTTTGATGCTTATCTGGGTTTGTATTTGCCGGTGTTCTTGCCGAAACGCATCCAGAACACCTGAGATAAAGCAAAAAACCCCGGAGGGTCAGGACCGTCCGGGGTATTTTTTTGCCCATCGATTACAACTTGGCGATGGAGACTTCAGTCGACTTCACGAAGGCAATCACTTCACTGCCAACGACCAGCTCCAGCTCTTTGACCGAGCGAGTGGTAATGACCGACGTCACGACGCCCGAAGCGGTTTGCACGTCGATTTCAGACAGTACGTCGCCGTGGACGATTTCCTTGATGGTGCCTTTGAACTGGTTGCGAACGTTGATGGCTTTGATAGTCATGGCATGTCTTCCTTTGGGGGATCAGGGTTAATTTGCCCAGCGCAATTGCGTGGGCAGTGGCGAAAAAGGTTCCGGGTCGGGCGGCGAGCCTGGGAGTGCCAGCACGCGGTTGAGTACTTCGGCTTCCAGTGCCGCAAGGCGATGCGAGCCGCGAACGCGTGGACGAGGCAGATCGACCAGCAGGTCGAGGCCGATCTGTCCTTCCTCGATCAGGATCACCCGGTCGGCAATCGCGACGGCCTCGCTGACATCGTGAGTGACCAGCAGCACGGTGAAGCCGTACTGGCCCCAGAGCTTTTCGATCAGTTGCTGCATCTCGATCCGGGTCAGGGCATCCAGCGCACCCAGCGGCTCGTCGAGTAACAGCAGGCGTGGTTTGTGAATCAGCGCGCGGGCCAGTGCAACACGCTGCTTCTGGCCACCGGACAATGCTGCAGGCCATTCGTTGGCCCGCTCGGCAAGGCCGACAGCCTCAAGCGCTTCAAGGGCCTGCGTGCGCCAGTCGCCGCTGAGACCCAGGCCGACGTTGTCGATGATTTTCTTCCAGGGCAGCAAGCGCGCTTCCTGAAACATCAGCCGCGTGTCTTCGCGAGCATCGTCCAGCGGCGCAGAGCCCGCCAGCAAGCGGCCCTCGGTCGGTTTATCCAGACCGGCGAGCAGGCGCAGCAAGGTACTTTTGCCGCACCCGCTTCGGCCGACAATGGCGACGAACTGACCGGCCGGAATGTGCAGGTCGATGTCCTTGAGCACTTCGCGGGAGCCAAAGGTTTTTTTCAGGTTTTGCACTGCCAGCGGGATGCCGCGCAACAGATGCGGTGGTTGCTGTTTCAGACTGGTCATGCGGCACCGCCTTTGCTCGCTTGATAGGCCGGATGCCAGCGCAAGCAGACACGTTCCAGGCCTCGCGCGGCTAGATCGGCCAGTTTACCGAGTACGGCGTACAGCACGATGGCCAGCACCACGATGTCGGTTTGCAGAAATTCCCGTGCGTTCATCGCCAGATAGCCGATGCCGGAACTGGCCGAAATGGTTTCAGCGACAATCAGCGTCAGCCACATGAAACCCAACGCAAAGCGCACGCCGACCAAAATTGAGGGCATGGCCCCCGGCAGGATGACATGGCGAAACAAGCTGAAACCTGACAAGCCATAACTACGAGACATCTCTACCAGCGCCGGATCAATGTTGCGGATGCCGTGATAGGTATTCAGGTAAATCGGAAACAGGGTGCCCAGCGCGACCAGAAATATCTTGGCGGTTTCGTCGATGCCGAACCACAGGATGACCAGCGGAATCAGTGCCAGGTGCGGTACGTTGCGGATCATCTGCACCGAGCTGTCCAGCAGACGCTCGCCCCACGTGCTCAGGCCGGTGATAAAGCCCAGCGCCAGGCCGATGCCGCCGCCGATGGCAAAGCCGATCCCGGCGCGCCAGCCACTGATTGCGAGGTGAGTCCAGATTTCGCCACTGGCGACCAGGTTGACGCCCGCCTCAATGACGGCGCTGGGCGCTGGCAGGATGCGCGTGGACAGCCAGCCAGCGCTGACCGACAGTTGCCAGATCGCCAGCAGCAAAACCGGAAGTGCCCAGGGCGCCAGTCGGTGAACGATGCGTTGCGAAGCACTGAGGCTCATGGAGTTTTCTCCTCGAAGGGCCTGTTGATCACTGCGCCTGAGCCACAGCAGCAGGTGGCGTCCAGACCACGTCAGCGATGCTGAGCGGCTTGGGAATCAGTTTGAGCTGGTAGAAGGTGTCAGCGATTTTCTGCTGCGCAGCGACCACCGACGGAGACAAGAACTGCGCGCCGTAGCCCTGGCGCTTCACCGAGGTCAGGGTGATATCGGCAGGCAGCCCCAGCAACGGTGCGACCTGTTTGGTCACTTCTTCCGGGTGAGCCTTGGACCACTCGCCCACGGCACGGACTTCCTCGATCAGGGCCTGGATTACTTTCGGATTCTTCTGCGCGTAAGGTTTGGTTGCCAGATAGAACTGGTGGTTGTCGACGATGCCAGTGCCGTCTTTCAATGTGCGCGCCTGCAGTTGTTGTTCAGCTGCGGCCTGGTACGGGTCCCAAATGACCCAGGCGTCCACGCTGCCGCGCTCGAAAGCGGCGCGCGCATCAGCTGGCGGCAGGAACACAGTCTGGATATCGGTGTACTTGAGACCAGCGTCTTCCAGCGCTTTAACCAGCAGGTAATGAACGTTCGAGCCTTTATTGAGCACGACTTTCTTGCCTTTCAGGTCCTTCACCGAGGTGATCGGTGAGTCCTTGGGCACCAGGATGGCCTCGCTGGTGGGAGCGGGTGGCTCGTAAGCAACGTACAGCAGATCGGCACCCGCAGCCTGAGCGAAGACCGGCGGTGTTTCACCGGTTACGCCGAAGTCGATAGAGCCCACGTTCAGCCCCTCAAGCAACTGCGGGCCACCGGGAAATTCGGTCCATTGCACTTTCACGCCCTGCTCGGCCAAACGCTTTTCCAGCGAGCCCTTGGCTTTGAGCAGGACCAGCGTGCCGTATTTCTGATAACCGATGCGCAGGTCTTCTGCCTGAGCCTGAGTAACGACACCAAGAGCAACCGCAGCAGCAAACAGCGCAACAAGGCCTCGACGCAAAATGACAGTGCGCATGCTGCGCTCCTATACCGATATGGGTGGGTCCCTGCTCGACAGATGCCGATGGACAAAACGGGAATGAGGAGACATTAACAGTCATTTTTTATATCTATAAATCTTATTTATTCATTTGGTTATTCCATAAATGAATATAAGAACCCTCAACCATCGCGCCCCGCTCAGAGTCTGCATGCTGTTCTGGATGCTCTGCGTCCGATCCTGACTGTGCGGTGCGGTGCGGCGAAGATAGGTGACGCAGAGCGTCACCCACGGCATTCACACGTTGGAGTGAGGAACGATCAATCGGTGTCCGGCATGCTGTATCGCTCCCACGCTCCGCGTGGGAGCACCGTTCTTGAAGCTCTGCGTCCGCTTTTGGCAGTTCTACGCTGGAGTGCACACGAAGCCTGGGCACAATAAAAAAGGGCCGATAAATCGGCCCGAATAACCCCACGCCTGGTTGATCGAAAATCAGCGGTTTGGCTGTGGCGTCAAGCGCAGGTAAGGCGTGACGGCCTTATAGCCCTTGGGAAAGCGTTGCTTGATCTCGGCTTCGTCCTTGATCGACGGCACAATCACAACATCATCGCCATCCACCCAGTTGGCAGGCGTGGCAACTTTGTAGTTATCGGTCAGCTGCAAGGAGTCGATAACCCGCAATATCTCGTGGAAGTTGCGCCCGGTACTGGCTGGATAGGTAATGGTCAGGCGCACTTTCTTGTTCGGATCGATCACGAACAGCGAACGCACCGTCAGTGTGTCGCTGGCATTGGGATGAATCAGGTCGTACAGGTCGGAAACCTTGCGATCGGCATCGGCCAGGATGGGGAAGTTGACCTGGGTATTTTGCGTGGTGTTGATGTCGTCGATCCACTTGATGTGCGAGTCGACCGGGTCTACCGACAGCGCAATCGCCTTGACGCCCCGCCTGGCAAACTCGTCTTTCAATTTGGCGGTGAAACCCAGCTCGGTGGTGCAGACAGGCGTGAAGTCGGCCGGATGGGAAAACAACACACCCCAGCTATCGCCGAGCCACTCATGGAAACGGATACGACCTTCGCTGGATTCCTGCTCGAAGTCCGGGGCGATGTCGCCAAGTCGCAGTGTCATGATGGTGCTCCTGGTAATGTTCGGGATGTCTTGGTCTGACCTCACTGTGCGCCCGATGCAGGAAAATCAAAAAGAATAAATAATCACTTTCATATAGCCATAAGAAATATCAAAAACAAGACAAAAGAAACCCCGCGCAAGGCGGGGTTCCTTTGAACATCAATACACTTACATGAAGTTGTAGGTGTAGTTGAAGATCAGACGGGTTTGGTCAGCATCAACAGCGCCGTTGAGGCCACCATCAGCACGGTAGTTCCCGCGACGCAATGAAGTGCCCAAGCCTTTCAATGGACCGCTCTGTACCACATAGTCAAGGCGCACATCGCGCTCCCACTCAGAATACTCGTTGCCGAACGAAGTGGTATTACGTGCGCCTTTGATGTCATCGCCGTAGAGGTAGGCAACGGCTGCTTTAAGGCCTGGAACGCCAACCTTGGCGAAGTCATACGAGTACTGACCGAACGTGGTGTTTTCACCCGCACGGTTGAAGCCATTGATCATCGAGTCAGTGAACAGGTAGAAACTCGAACCGCCGTTGCCTTCGGAACTGGAGCGGCTGGTGCCGTTTTTGGTGACATTACCCTGGCCCAGATAAACCATACCGCCGTCATCACCAACCTGCTGACGACCAAGCATCAACGCATGGCCACCCAAGGAGTAGGTAAACATGGCGGACCAGGTGGTGTTGTCTACTTCACCAGCTTTTTTGGCATAACCGCCATTGTTGTTGAAACTGTAGCCAGTTGCGCCGCTGCTGTTTTTGCCGTCAGAGCTGCTATTGAAGTAACGCAGGTCAGTCTTGAAGGACTGGTTGTCGCTGATCTGGTAGACATGAACCAGACCCAAGAAATGTTGCTTGTAGAAGTCTTCAAGGTTGGCGTAGTAGTACTGCAGGGTCAGGTCTTTGGTGACTTTCCAGTCTGCGCCAGCGAAACGGAACTGGTCGCTGCCCTCAGTAGCGCCAGCAACGGACAGGTCCGTCCAGTTGCTCGAAGCACGACCAATGGACTTGCTCAGTTGACCAGCGGTGAAGGTCACGTTGTCCAGATCCTTGGACGTCAGGATACCGCCCTGGAAAGCCTGAGGCAGAAGACGACCATCGTTGCTGACCAGAATTGGCAGGTTAGGTGCCAATGCGTTACCGACTTTCAGCTCGGTTTTCGAGAAGCGTACCTTGCCGTTGGCGCCCAGACGGCTCCACTCGTCAACTGAAGAACCATCAGTGTCAGAAGGCGAGATGGCACCGTTCACTGCGTGATGGCCACGGCCACCATCAAGGTGAACTCCCACCAGACCTTGCAGGTCAAGACCAAAACCAACAGTGCCCTGAGTAAAGCCCGACAGGTAGTCAAACTTCAAACCAGTAGCAGTCTCACGATTGTTGGCCGAGCCAGGCTCACGCTGGTCGTTGTCAAAATACAGAGTACGAGAGCTAACGGACGCTTTGCTGTCTTCAAGGAAACCAGCTGCACCGGCCTGCTGGGCCAATACACCGACGGTTACGGCCAAGGCCAGGGTGGACTTCTTCATTGCTACGCTCCTCGTGAATCTAATTTTTTATATCCATGGTGCCGGGCTTTGCCCTGACCCACGGATTAGCGATAGGCGACAGTCCCGATCCGAGATCAATGGATTCTGTTCGCCCTGACTTTTGACTAGACCGCGTTTGTCGATGGCAACACGTTGACCAAATGCCTTTATGCGCTAAAGAAACTTTTTCAAGAGTCCTGAGAACATCCAGTCATATGTCACAGCTCGTGTCAGCAGCAACGTCACGGAGTGTATCGACCTAATTACCCAATTCCCAAAATATATTTTGGTACCGTTCGTCAGATCTCTCGTTTTCACGCACCCAGCCGCAGAAATGCGGCCGTTCCGGTCTCGGTCATCATGGTAGGCACAATAGTGGCCAACCGATGAAAGCCTTGCGGTTCGGGCACTTCGGGGAGACTAGTCAGTTAATGTGACAGTTGTCATCACTTTGATGATGCACCCTCTTCGAGCACAAGAAAATTTCTTCACTTGGCTTTTTTGGGCCATTTTCAAGGTCTTTTTATGATGAAAACCCGTTCCTCACTGTAGACCAGATGAACAAAAAGGCAATTTTGGTGTCACGCGCAGCTCCACTCGGCCATTTGGCAGAAGCGCGAAGAGGCGTTTATACGCGGGGGACATACGGTTCGACGGTCGTCTTCCAGCGAACGAGTGCATCAGTATGGGTTTCTGCGCATGCGTGGTGCGCAAATTGAGTGCGCCTGGGGACAAGCACAGGCGTCGGTAAGCAGTGCGTTATCAAAAGTGCGCGGCACAGCAATATGATCGACCCAGAATTGCGGTCGTGATACAGACTTCCGCCTGACATATAAAATATTTAAAAATCAAACGGTTATGAGATGAATAGAGATCACATAGTTTGAAAGGCGCTACATGAATTCAGATCTAGGGAAGTTTTTCAGGGCCCTCTAATGAAAACTGGCACGCCCTCTGCATTAGCTTATACATCACCAGTTTTGGGGACCTTGGTACAGGCAGGCCGGGGATTCCCCTCTTTTATTCCTCCCGGAGACTGACCTCCAGTCTCCAGCGCCCGTCCACCTTCTCAGTGCGCCAGTCGCCATGAAGTGGGCGGGCTGCCAGGAGCGTAAGCACCAACCCCTTCTCCCCTTGTTCTACCTTCCAGCGCGCTACCTTGTTGTCGAATCTCAGCTGCCCCGTCCATGGCCGCCCTGAAGCGTCGACATTGAGCACCACTGCACCGTCTACCGTCGCGCCCTGATACTTCGGTTCTTCGTTGAACCAGAGCGCCAGCCCCGTGGGCAACTCCTCGATCTGCTCAAGCTCGACAGGATCAGGCTGCAACAGACGACCGATAATGGTGCCCACGGTGAAGCCGACAATTGCCATCGAACCAAGAACACGCGGCCATAGCTTCGGTCTCGGGTCCTCTTCAGGGGTAGAATGCATCCCGTCCTTTCGTTCGGAGCCGTGCATGTTTCACGTCATCCTTTTTCAACCAGAAATTCCGCCGAATACCGGCAACGTCATCAGGCTGTGCGCCAACAGTGGCTGCACCCTGCATTTGATCGAACCATTGGGTTTCGAGCTGGACGACAAGCGCCTGCGCCGTGCCGGTCTCGACTATCACGAGTATGCCACGCTGCAGACTCATGCTGATCTGGCCAGCTGCCTGGAGAAAATCGGCAACCCCAGGTTGTTCGCTTTCACCACCAAAGGCTCGCGACCTTTTCATGATGCGAGCTTCGAGCCAGGCGATGCATTTCTGTTCGGCCCGGAAAGCCGCGGCCTGCCCGCCGATATCCTCGACTCGCTGAGCAGCGAGCATCGCCTGCGACTGCCCATGCGCGAAGGCTGCCGTAGCCTGAACCTGTCCAACACCGTCGCCGTGGCGGTCTATGAAGCATGGCGTCAGCACGGATTTGCCTAGACCGATGCGCGATGCACAAAAAAGCGCCCCGAAAGGCGCTTTTTGCTTGCAGCGGTAACGCTTACTGAACAGTCGGCGTTTCGCCAGCTTCCTGCATGCGTTGCAGTTCTTGCGCGTACAGAGCGTCGAAGTTCACCGGAGCCAGCATCAGCGCAGGGAACGAGCCGCGAACGACCAGGTTGTCGATGGCTTCGCGAGCGTAAGGGAACAGGATGTTCGGGCAGAACGCGCCGAGGGTGTGGCTCATTGCGCCGTCTTCCAGACCCTTGATCAGGAAGATACCGGCCTGTTGCACTTCAACGATGAAAGCCACTTCGTCGCCGTTGTTGACGGTCACCGACAAGGTCAGCACGACTTCGTAAAAATCACCTTCCAGTTGTTTCTGGCGGGTGTTGAGGTCAAGACTGACGGTTGGCGTCCATTCCTGGCGGAAGATTGCCGGGCTTTTTGGCGCTTCGAACGACAGGTCGCGAACGTAGATACGCTGCAGGGAAAATTGCGGGCCGTTTTCTTCGTTTTCAACAGCGCCGTTGTTCGGTTGATCGGTCATCTCGGATCCTTGTCAGATAGGGCTGAAAGATTAAAGGGAATCAGGCCAGCAGCGCATCAAGCTTGCCGGCACGCTCCAGAGCGAAAAGGTCGTCACAGCCGCCCACGTGGGTCGAGCCGATCCAGATCTGCGGTACAGACGTGCGACCGGCTTTCTTGGTCATCTCGGCGCGGAGCTGCGGCTTGCCGTCCACCCGAATTTCCTCGAAAGCCACGCTTTTGCTCTGCAATAACTGTTTGGCACGTATGCAATACGGGCAATAGTCGCTGGAATAGACGATGACTTGAGCCATTTTCACTTCACCAGAGGAAGATTATCGCCGCGCCAGCTGGAAATCCCGCCGGACAGCTTGGCCGCCTTGAAGCCGGACTTGAGCAGCTCCCGGGCGGTGCTGCCCGCATGCTGCCCCATTGCATCGACTATGATCAACGTCTTGTCCTTGTATTTCTGCAGTTCATCGGTGCGGGTCAGCACCTTGTCCTGCGGAAAGTTCAGGGAGCCGACAATGTGACCCGCCGTGAAATCCTTTTTGGAGCGCACATCGATGACCACGCCCTGATCGCTGTTGACCAGCGCTGTCAGCTCGCGGGTGCTAAGGCTGGCGCCGCCTTTGCTCATTTCGTAAGCGATCAGCAGTCCCAGCAGAATGACGAAGGCACCGGTGATCAAATAGTGGTTAGTGGCGAATTCAAGCAGGTGAGCAACCATCAGTAGGTTCCAGGGCGTTAAAATGTCGGCCAGTATACACAGCAGCCAAGGTCGGCCAAAGTCCGTACGGCAGTGACGCCGTTTGAACTTGTCCTTAAAATGCCGTTCCCTTGTACTTTAATCCAACCAGCATCGAGTGGGTTCTATGACTGCCACGCCAAAACCTCTGGTCCTTATTATCCTGGATGGCTTCGGACACAGCGAAAGCCACAAGGGCAATGCCATTCTGGCCGCCAAGATGCCAGTCATGGATCGTCTCTACGAAACCATGCCCAACGGCCTGATTTCCGGGTCGGGTATGGACGTCGGCCTGCCGGACGGGCAGATGGGCAACTCTGAAGTCGGTCACATGAACCTCGGTGCAGGTCGGGTGGTGTATCAGGACTTCACCCGGGTGACCAAGGCCATTCGTGACGGCGAGTTTTTCGAAAACCCGACCATCTGCGCTGCAGTGGATAAAGCAGTCAGTGCAGGCAAGGCCGTGCACATCATGGGCCTGCTGTCCGATGGCGGCGTTCACAGCCATCAGGATCACCTGGTCGCCATGGCCGAACTGGCCGTCAAACGCGGCGCCGAGAACATCTATCTTCACGCGTTCCTCGACGGTCGCGACACACCACCGCGCAGCGCAAAGAAGTCCCTTGAGCTGATGGACCAGACCTTCGCTCGCCTGGGCAAGGGTCGAGTCGCCACGATCATTGGCCGCTACTTCGCCATGGACCGTGACAACCGGTGGGACCGGGTTTCTTCTGCCTATAACCTGATCGTCGACAGCACGGCAGAGTTTCACGCGGAGACTGGCGTAGCCGGGCTTGAAGCCGCCTATGCCCGCGACGAGAACGACGAGTTCGTCAAAGCCACACGCATTGGCGAGCCCGCCAGAGTGGAAGATGGCGACGCGGTGGTGTTCATGAACTTCCGCGCCGACCGCGCCCGCGAACTGACCCGCGTATTCGTCGAAGACGATTTCAAGGACTTCGAGCGCGCCCGCCAGCCAAAGATCAACTACGTGATGCTGACCCAGTACGCGGCGAGTATCCCGGCACCCTCCGCGTTTGCGGCGGGCAGCCTGAAAAACGTACTGGGCGAATACCTGGCTGCCAACGGCAAGACCCAGCTGCGTATTGCCGAGACTGAAAAATATGCGCACGTCACCTTCTTCTTCTCTGGCGGACGTGAAGAACCGTTCCCCGGCGAAGAGCGCATCCTGATTCCGTCACCGAAAGTTGCCACCTATGACCTGCAACCGGAAATGAGCGCGCCGGAAGTGACCGACAGAATCGTCGATGCCATCGAACATCAGCGTTACGACGTGATCATCGTCAACTATGCCAACGGCGACATGGTCGGCCATAGCGGGATCATGGAGGCCGCGATCAAGGCGGTTGAATGCCTGGACGTCTGCGTTGGGCGGATTACCGAAGCGCTGGAAAAAGTCGGCGGCGAAGCGTTGATCACGGCAGACCACGGCAACGTTGAACAGATGACCGATGACTCCACCGGACAGGCGCATACTGCACACACGTCAGAACCGGTGCCGTTCGTCTATGTCGGCAAACGACCGCTGAAAGTTCGCGAAGGCGGGGTTCTGGCTGATGTCGCGCCCACCATGCTGCAACTGCTGGGCATGGAGAAGCCAGCGGAAATGACTGGTCATTCGATCCTGGTGACCGAGTAAACCGCTGAAAACCGGCCTTTAGCCATTAGGCAAGGCCGGTTTTTTATGTTCCAGGCCTCAAAGCAGTGGCTGCGAGGCGTTTTTTTTGCAACGCATGGCGGGCATACTAGGCCTGACATTTTTTCTCACAATTCCTCGGTATCGCCCACCCACATGCTCCGCGCCTTGATTGCCCTTGCTCTGATCTGCCTGCTCAATCCGGCGTTTGCCGAAGACGAGCGTGTGCAAACCCAAAAACAGATAGATGCTGCGCGCCAGGACGTGACGGAGCTGCAAAAAGTCCTGGGCAAGCTTCAGGAAGAACGTGCAGGCGTCCAGAAGGATCTGCGCACCACTGAAACCGACATGGGCAAGTTGGAGAAGCAGGTCGAGGTCCTGCAAAAGGAACTAAAAAAGACCGAAGCCGAGCTGCAAAAGCTCGACAGTGAGAAAAAAAAACTCAACACCGCTCGCGTTGAACAGCAACGTCTGATTGCCATCCAGGCCCGCGCCGCCTATCAGAGTGGCCGCCAGGAATACCTCAAGCTGTTGCTCAATCAGCAGCACCCCGAGAAGTTTGCCCGAACCCTCACCTATTACGATTACCTGAGCCAGGCGCGTCTGGCGCAGCTGCACAATTTCAATGAAACCTTGCGCCAGCTGGCCGGAGTCGAAAAAGACATCGATCTGCAACAGGCACAATTGCTGGTGCAGAAGAGCAACCTGGAAAGCCAGACCGAAGAACTGGCCAAGGTTCGCCAGGAACGCCAGCAGGCGTTGGCCAAGCTGAATCAGGACTACAAGGCGCGCGATCAGAAATTGCAGGCACGCCAGCAGGATCAGGCTGACCTGGCCAAGGTGCTCAAGACCATCGAGGAAACCCTGGCCCGTCAGGCACGCGAAGCCGAAGAAGCGCGTCAGAAGGCGCTGGTTGCAGCCCGCGAAGCTGAGGAGAAACGTCAGCGCGAAGCTGAAGCCGTGGCTCGCAACAACAATAGCAACAGCAGCAAGGCCGATGCTGAACCCGCACCGCGTCGCCCGGTCAAAGCCCCCGGCGCAGTCGTTTCCAGTGCCGGTGTTTCCTACGGCGGACCTTTTGCCGAGGCCAAGGGAAAACTTCCATGGCCTATCGATGGTCGACTGCTTGCACGTTTCGGTGAAGCGCGCGGTGATGATGAGCGGACCAAATGGGACGGCGTCATGATCAGTGCGGCAGCCGGAAGCCAGGTACATGCGGTGCACGGCGGACGAGTGGTGTTCGCTGACTGGTTGCGCGGTGCCGGGCTTCTGGTCATTCTCGACCATGGCAATGGCTATTTGACCCTCTATGGGCACAATCAGAGTCTGCTCAAGTCGGCAGGTGACATTGTAAAAGCCGGTGAAGCGATCTCCACGGTCGGCAATAGTGGCGGTCAGGACACGGCAGCGTTGTACTTTGCTATTCGTCAGCAGGGTCGCCCCAGCGATCCGGCCCAATGGTGCCGCACTCAAGGATAAGTCGGCGCCAATATCTGTAGGAGTTCGTTAGACATGCTGCATTTGTCCCGCCTCACCTCGCTGGCTCTGGCGATTGCCATCGTTATCGGCGCGCCGCTGGCGCAAGCTGCCGAAAAGACCACGCCAGCCGCTCCTGCAGCCGTTGCGCCCGCCAACGCCAATGCCAAGCCTCCGCTGCCTCTGGACGAGCTGCGCACCTTTGCCGAGGTCATGGATCGGGTCAAGGCCGCGTACGTAGAGCCGGTGGATGACAAGACTCTGCTGGAGAACGCCATCAAGGGCATGCTCAGCAACCTCGACCCGCACTCTGCTTACCTCGGCCCGGAAGATTTCCAGGAGTTGCAGGAAAGCACCAGCGGCGAGTTTGGCGGGCTGGGCATCGAAGTGGGTGTCGAAGACGGTTTCGTCAAAGTGGTTTCGCCCATCGACGACACCCCGGCTTCCAAGGCTGGCATCGAGGCAGGCGACCTGATCGTGAAGATCAACGGCACGCCGACCCAGGGCCAGAACATGCAGGAAGCCGTCGACAAGATGCGTGGCAAGATCGGCGAGAAGATCACCCTGACGCTGGTGCGCGACGGAGGCACTCCGTTTGACGTGACACTGGCGCGGGCGACCATTCAGGTCAAGAGCGTCAAGGCGCAGATGCTGGAGAACGGCTACGGCTATATCCGTATCACTCAGTTCCAGGTCAAGACCGGTGACGAAGTCGGCAAGGCCCTGGCCAAATTCCGCAAGGACAACGGCAAGAAGATGAGCGGCCTGATTCTCGATCTGCGCAACAACCCGGGCGGCGTGCTGCAATCGGCGGTACAGGTGGCGGATCACTTCCTGACCAAAGGCTTGATCGTCTATACCAAAGGCCGCATCGCCAACTCCGAGCTGCGCTTCTCGGCAGACCCGGCAGACGCCAGCGAAGGCGTGCCTCTGGTCGTACTGATCAACGGCGGCAGCGCCTCTGCTTCGGAGATCGTCGCCGGCGCTCTGCAAGACCAGAAGCGCGGCATTCTGATGGGCACCGACACCTTCGGCAAAGGCTCGGTACAAACCGTTCTGCCGCTGAACAACGACCGCGCGCTGAAGATCACCACGGCGCTGTATTACACGCCTAATGGCCGATCCATTCAGGCGCAGGGCATCAACCCGGACATCGTGGTACGTCGGGCCAAGGTCACCAGTGAAGCGGACGGCGAGAACTACAAGGAAGCCGATCTGCTGGGTCACCTCGGCAACGGCAATGGTGGCGCGGACAAACCGACG
The DNA here is from genome assembly GCF_000452705.1 of Pseudomonas syringae CC1557. Lineage (NCBI taxonomy): Bacteria > Pseudomonadati > Pseudomonadota > Gammaproteobacteria > Pseudomonadales > Pseudomonadaceae > Pseudomonas > Pseudomonas syringae. The sequence goes on along the minus strand of NZ_CP007014.1, from coordinate 208,742 downwards.
CTCAAAGGTGGTGCAGCGGCCAAGGCGCGTCCGCAGGATGACGACTTCCAGCTCAGTCAGGCGCTCAGCCTGCTGAAGGGGCTGAGCATCACCCGCGGCAACTGACCGATGCGTCTTCTCGGCTCGTTGCTGTTGGCACTCTCGATCACTGGCGCTGCCCATGCAGCGCCAGCCGAGCATGCTGACAAACCCTCGAAAGCGTACCTCAGCCTGATCATCGACGATCTGGGACAGAACCCTGACCGCGACAGCCGCACGCTGGCGCTGCCCGGCCCGGTCACGCTGGCGATCATGCCTGACACCCCGCATGCCACCGATTTTGCCCGCCAGGCTCACCGCGCAGGTAAAACGGTGATGCTGCACATGCCGATGGACCCCGCGACCGGTCCGTATGCCTGGCACCCCGAACTGCCCCTGCCTGAACTGGAAAGCCGACTCAATGCTGCTCTGCTGAAGGTGCCGTATGCCGCCGGTATCAACAATCACATGGGCAGCAGAATGACGGCCGAGCCTGTGGCCATGACCTGGCTGATGGCCGAGTTGCAGCGGCGTCATCTGTTTTTCGTCGACAGCCGCACCAGCGCCAAAACCGTGGCTGCCGCCGAGGCGCAGCGTATCGGTCTGGCCAGCGTCTCCCGCGACGTGTTTCTGGACGACGAGCGCACGGCCGAAGCCATCACCCGCCAATTGCAGACCGCCATCAAAATCGCCCGCAAATATGGCTCGGCCGTAGTGATCGGTCACCCCTACCCAGTCACGCTGGACGTGCTGGAGCGCGAGTTGCCCACCCTAAAGGCGCAGGGCGTCGAATGGATCGACCTGCGCAGCATGATCAGCGAGCGCGGCAATCAGGCGAGTGCGGCACATGGCAAAAATGGGGTGTATCGCTGATCCGCAAGCTGACATAGCGCGCAAGGTCGCTACCGCTGAAGATCTGTTGCTACGCCCACGACATCAACGGGCAGCCTTCCGCGGTACGAGAAGAAATTGCCCTCGTGGCAGGTTTGATTGACTACTGATAACGCGCTTTGACGGCGTCTACCCAACCTTCGGCGCGCATCTGATCAAGCGCCTTTTGCAGGCGAGTGACGATCTCGTCAGGCGTGTTTTTGTTCACCGCCAGATACAACTCGGCGCTGTTGAAGCGCAGCGCCGTCTTGAACCCGGTAACGCCTTCGAGCTTCGCCAGATAGCGCCCGACAGGATCACCCACAGCCCACAAATCGATCTGCCCATTGGCCAGCTTTTTAACGTTGTCCCGGTCACGCAGCATCAGGATCGGATTCAAACCCATGGTGTTCAGACGCTCGCCGATGGCATCGCCTTTGTAGGCGCCGATCTTGTAATCCCGGGCTTGCTCCAGCGAAGTCAGAGTGATGGGACTGTCGCCACGCGCGAGCATGATCCAGTCATAGGAACCGACCGGGCCTACCCATTTGAAAAGGCTCTCGCGCTCGGGCAGACGTGTGGTGGAGAACACCCCGTAGCCGGGCTTCTCAAGCGCGAGTTTGTAAACGCGATCCCACGGAAAGCGCAGGGTCATGCTGTAGCCGATGTTGGCGCGCTTGAACATCTCGCGCACGACTTCAGCGGCGATGCCGTCGATGTTGTTTTCCTGAGCGAAATTCTTGCCATCGACCGCCATGTTGAACGGCGGAAAATTCTCGGTCAGCAACACCATGGAATAAGGCCGTGTGTCGCTGGCATGAGCACCTTCACTCAACAGGACGCCGACCCCGATCAGGGCAAGAAATAGACGTTTGAACATTGTTCAGGCACTCGATCGTGGACGACGCATGCAGAGTGCCGGTAACCCGATGTACTGTCTAGCCCGGTACTCTGCGATGTCGCTTACAAGCAATAACTCGAACCGGAACAACCTGAAATGAAACGAGCGCCGGGTGTTGCAAGCTCAGGGGCTGGACACAAACGACACTCGCCCTGCATGCGCAAGAGCTTAACGCACCACGATCCCGCGGCTGGCCATATAGGCCTTGGCCTCAGGAACGGTGTATTCGCCAAAGTGGAAGATGCTCGCGGCCAGCACAGCACTGGCATGCCCTTCGATGACACCGGCAGCCAGGTGCTCCAGGTTGCCAACGCCACCCGAAGCAATCACTGGAATGCCCAGCGCATCGCTGATGGCGCGAGTAACACCCAGATCAAAGCCGTTCTTCATGCCGTCCTGATCCATGCTGGTCAGGAGGATTTCGCCCGCGCCCAAGTCTTCCATTTTCTTCGCCCAGAGCACCGCATCAAGCCCGGTAGGCTTGCGCCCGCCATGGGTGAAGATTTCCCAGCGCGGGGTTTCGCCCGGGCCGGAGACCTTTTTGGCGTCGATAGCCACTACGATGCACTGCGAACCGAAACGGGCAGCCGCCTCGCCGACAAACTCAGGATTGAACACGGCGGCGGTGTTGATCGAAACTTTGTCAGCACCGGCATTGAGCAGGTTGCGGATGTCCTGCACGGTGCGCACGCCACCGCCCACCGTCAGCGGAATGAACACCTGACTGGCCATGCGCTCAACGGTATGCAGCGTGGTGTCGCGGCCATCGACGCTGGCGGTGATGTCGAGAAAAGTGATTTCATCAGCACCCTGTTCATCGTACCGACGCGCGATTTCGACCGGATCGCCTGCATCGCGGATGTTCTCGAACTTGACGCCCTTGACCACTCGACCGTTGTCGACGTCGAGGCAAGGAATGATGCGTTTGGCTAGGGCCACAGAGTCAATCTCCAGCTATTCAGCGTTGTTCGCGATCGCAGAGCGCCTGCGCTTCAGCCACATCCAGCGTGCCTTCATAAATGGCACGACCGGTGATTGCACCGATAATACCCGGCGCCCTGGCGTTCAACAGCGCCTGGATGTCGCCCAGGTTGTGAATGCCGCCCGAAGCGATCACCGGTATCCGCGTTGCAGCCGCCAGCGCAGCGGTGAACGGGATATTGCAGCCCTGCATCATGCCGTCTTTGGCGATGTCGGTGTAGACAATGGCCGACACGCCATCGGCTTCAAAGCGCTTGGCCAGGTCAATGACCTGCACGGTGCTCACTTCAGCCCAGCCGTCGGTGGCGACGAAGCCATCCTTGGCATCCAGGCCAACAATCACCTTGCCGGGGAACGCACGGCAGGCTTCGGCCACGAACTCTGGCTCTTTGACGGCCTTGGTGCCGATGATGACGTAGCTCACGCCCGCCTTGACGTAGTGCTCGATGGTTTCCAGCGAACGAATACCGCCACCGATCTGGATCGGCAGGTTCGGATAACGCCTGGCAATGGCCGTGACCACATCACCGTTGACCGGCTGACCTTCGAACGCACCGTTCAGGTCTACCAGATGCAGACGCCGGCAACCACCTTCGACCCACTTGGCGGCCATGGCCACCGGGTCATCGGAGAACACAGTGGAATCTTCCATCCGGCCCTGACGCAGACGTACGCAGGCGCCGTCCTTGAGATCGATAGCGGGGATAATCAGCATGCTTATTCCTTGGTCTGAAAGAGCGGCAAGCTGCAAGCGATTGGCTGCAAGTATGCGTACTCACTGATTCTTGCGGCTTGAAACTTGAAGTTCAAAGCTGCTTCTATTCAATTCTTTTCGAGTGCCCAGAGATCACTTTCGATGCTCTCGAACCGCTCTTTAAGATGCTGCTGAACATCGAAGATGGCGCGATTGTAGTAATGCGGGGCAATCTCGCGCGTGAACAGCTCCAGCACTTCCGCCACTTCGAACGTCCCCAGCTCCAGCTCGAAGCGGTCTGCAAACAGGCGCTTGAGCTTGTCGATCGCCTGCTGCTCATGCTCAGGCGAGAGGGTCAGAATGGGCGGCTTGCCCTTGGCTTTGCTCATGCGCTTACCAGCGACCATCCCAGGCGGCGAAGTTCTGCAGCAATTGCAGGCCGTGGGTATGACTCTTCTCGGGGTGGAACTGCACGGCGAAACGCGAACCATCGGCCAGCGCTGCAGCGAAATCGAGCCCGTAGTGACCACGCCCGACCACCTGACGCTGGTTGGCAGCATCAATGTAGAAACTGTGCACGAAGTAGAAGCGCGCAAGGTCAGGAATGTCGTGCCACAACGGGTGATCCACCGCCTGGGAAACCTGATTCCAGCCCATGTGCGGCACTTTCAGGTGCTCGCCATCTTCGTGCAGGTCCTTGCCGAAGAACTTCACCTGGCCGGGAAACATGCCGATGCAGTCCACGCCGCCATTCTCTTCGCTGCTGTCGAGCAACGCCTGCATGCCGACGCAGATGCCGAGAAAGGGGCGGTCCTGGCTCACTTCCTGAACCAGCGAATCAAACTCCAGGCGGCGGATCTCGGCCATGCAGTCGCGGATCGCGCCAACACCCGGAAACACCACACGGTCGGCTTCACGAATGACCTTGGCGTCGCTGGTAATCAGCACACGGCCTGCGCCCACATGCTCCAGCGCCTTGGCGACCGAGTGCAGATTGCCCATGCCGTAGTCGATGACCGCAACCGTCTGCATCAGAGCACACCCTTGGTGGAAGGCATCTGACCAGCCATGCGCTCATCCAACTCGACCGCCATGCGCAGCGCACGACCGAAGGCCTTGAACACGGTCTCGATCTGGTGATGAGTGTTGGTGCCACGCAGGTTGTCGATGTGCAGCGTCACATTGGCGTGGTTGACGAAGCCCTGAAAGAACTCCTGGAACAGGTCCACATCGAAGCCGCCAACCGTGGCGCGGGTGTACGGCACATGCATCTGCAAGCCCGGACGACCCGAGAAATCGATGACCACGCGCGACAGTGCTTCATCGAGCGGCACATAAGCGTGGCCGTAACGACGAATGCCTTTCTTGTCGCCGATGGCCTGGCTGAACGCCTGGCCAACGGTGATTCCGACATCTTCGACCGTGTGGTGATCGTCGATTGCCAGGTCACCTTTGCACTCGATGTCCAGGTCGATCAGCCCGTGCCGGGCGATCTGGTCAAGCATGTGCTCAAGGAACGGCACGCCGATATCGAATCGGGCCTTTCCGGTGCCATCCAGGTTGATCGAGGCTTTGATCTGGGTTTCCAGAGTATTGCGCTCGACGTACGCCTTACGTTCGGCCATCACCAGCTCCGCAAAATCATTGGGCGAAAAAAGGCGAGCATTATAGGCTCAGAAGCGCTCGCCATGAAGCAAACAGACGACCAGCAGGGTAATTAGTGAGTGAAGAGGCTCGCGATTGCGTCACATACCTTGTCGATATTCTCTTCATTCAGGCCCGCCATGCATACCCGGCCACTGCGCAGCATGTAGATGCCGTGAACATCTTTCAACTCGTCAACCTGCTGCGGGGTCAGCCCGGTATAGCTGAACATGCCGTTCTGCCTGAGGATGAAGCTGAAATCACGCCCGGCGACTTTCTGCGCCAGCACCTCAACCAGGCGGGTACGCATGTCGATGATGCGCAGGCGCATGGCCTCGACTTCGCTCAGCCATTGTTCACGTAATTGCGGCGTATTGAGGACTTTGGAGACCAGAAACGCGCCATGCGCAGGCGGGCTTGAATAGTTGCGGCGCACAGTGGCTTTCAGCTGACCGAAGACGTTGGCCGCCGACGCGGTGTCTTCGCAGACCACCGACAGCCCGCCGACCCGCTCGCCGTATAAAGAGAAGATTTTCGAGAACGAGTTGCTGACCAGGGTGGTGACACCTGCATCGGCCATCGCACGAATCGCGTAGGCGTCTTCGTCCATGCCCTTGCCAAAGCCCTGGTAGGCGATATCCAGAAACGCGATGAGCTGACGCTTCTTGATCACCTCGATCAACTGATCCCACTGCTCAACCGACAGGTCGGCGCCGGTCGGGTTATGGCAGCACGGGTGCAGCAACAGAATGCTCTGCGCGGGCAGGCTCTGTACGGTGTCGAGCATCGCGTCGAACCTGACGCCACCGGTCCGGGCATCGAAGTACGGGTAGGTATTGACCTTGAAACCCGCTCCGCCGAACAGCGCGAGGTGGTTTTCCCAGGTCGGATCACTGACCCACACCTGAGAGTCCGGGAATGCATACTTGAGGAAGTCGGCACCGATTTTCAGCGCACCCGAGCCGCCAACGGTCTGGATAGTCGCTACACGACCGGCCTGCACCAGCGGATGGTCCGCCCCGAACAGCAGGGTCTGCAGCGCCTGTCGATAAGGCGCCAGACCTTCCATCGGCAGATACACCGAAGCAGCCTGCTCGCCTTCGGCCAATTGTTGCTGCGCTGTTGCTACGCATGCCAACTGCGGAATACGACCCACTGCGTCGTAATACAAGCCGATGCTCAGATTGACCTTGTCCGCACGCGAATCCTTGCCAAAGGTTTCCATCAGCGAAAGGATCGGATCACCGGCGTATGACTCCACGTGGGCAAGCATGCGAACAACTCCTTCAAACAATAAAATCAGGGGTTGCTAATGTAGCAGCGTCTGCAACAGAACGGGCAGTGCATCGCGCACATTGGGGCGTAGACGTGTGACGCAGAGCGTTACGAAAGGCATTCCCACGGAGCGTGCGGAACGAGAGGTGGCCGAGAGAACACCTCTCGTACCCATGCTCCGCGTTGGCATGCATTTCTGGACGCTCTGCGTCCGATCTTGAGTACTCAGCGCGGCGAGAGGTATACGGGCAAAAAAAAGCGCCTGCACCGAGGTGCAAGCGCTTTTCTGTGACCTACAGGCTCTTAGTGAAACAGCACTGCGGTCTTTTGCAGGGTGACCCAGACGCCCCACGCCAGCGGGATGCCGACGGCCAACCAGGCCGCGATGACCAGCGGCTTGCTGCTATCGGATGCTTTCCACTCCAACGAAGTGGTGGCATTGGCGCCCTTGTCGTGACCGATGGCTTGTTCAACCGCCAGTTCGGCATCGGTCATGAAGTACTTGTCGGCAACCGGACGAATCAGCAGGTTGCAGATAAAGCCCAGCACCAGCAGACCCGACAGGATGTACAGGGTGATGTCGTAGGCATCCGCACGCGCAACACCGTGGCTGAGCTGGTACTCACGCAGGTAGTTGACCAATACCGGACCCAACACACCTGCCGCTGCCCAGGCGGTCAACAGGCGACCGTGGATCGCACCGACCATCTGCGTACCGAACAGGTCTGCCAGATAAGCCGGAACCGTTGCGAAACCGCCACCGTACATCGACAACACGATGCAGAACGCGGCAACAAACAGCGCGATGCTGCCCATGTGGCTCAGTGTCGGAACCGACGCATAAAGCAGGAAGCCCAGTGCGAAGAACACAAAGTAGGTTGCCTTGCGACCGATGAAGTCCGAGCACGAAGCCCAGAAGAATCGACCACCGATGTTGAACAGGCTCAACAGCCCCGTAAACCCGGCTGCAATGGCAGCAATGGCTTTCAGTTGATCGGCATTCAGCTCGCCGAACGTCAGAGTGTTACCCAGCAGCTTGCCAGCGAACACTTCCTGCAGCAGCGGCGAAGCCATGCCCAGGATGCCGATACCGGCCGATACGTTCAGGCACAGCACCAGCCAGACCAGACGGAACTGCGGAGTCTTCCAGGCCACGCTGACATGCACGTGACGGTTGGTGATCATCGAGTTCTTGGCCTTGGCAGCCGGAGCGGTCCAGCCTTCAGGTTTCCAGCCGGTTGGCGGAACACGGTAGCCCAGAGCGCCACCGATCATGAACACGAAGTAGATCGCCGCCATCACCACGAAGCTCTGCCAGACGCCCACGCTTTCAGCCGAAGCGAAATGCCCCATCAGCGCAGTGGCCAGCGGTGCGCCCACCATCGCGCCGCCACCAAAACCCATGATCGCCATGCCGGTCGCCATGCCGCGCTTGTCCGGGAACCACTTGATCAGGGTCGATACCGGAGAGATATAACCCAACCCCAGGCCGATACCGCCGATCACCCCAGAACCCAGCCACATCAGCCAGATCTGGTGCGTGTAGATACCCAGCGCAGAAATCAGCAGACCACCACACCAGCACAGTGCCGAAACGACACCGGCCTTGCGTGGACCTGCGTGTTCCAGCCAGCCACCCCAAGTGGCAGCCGAGCAACCCAGAAAGATGAAGAACAGCGTATAGATCCAGCCCAACATGGATATCTGCCAGTCACAGGTCGACGCGAACATCTGCGCGAAGAAACCCATGTCCGGTGTACACGCGACAGGTGCACTAACACCAATAGCCTTCGACAGTGGCAACCAGAACACCGAAAAGCCATAAGCCATACCGATGCAAAGATGAATTGCCAATGCTGCAGGTGGAACAAGCCAACGGTTGAAACCGGGCTTGGCGATAATGCGCTCTTTGGACAAGAACGCAGGCTGAACGGCTTCGCCGCCCAAGGCTGTGCTTGTGCTCATTATAATTACCCCAATGTGTGAAGCTCGCAGATGGTCCACTGGCCCGCCACAGACTCGATGCCATGCGGCCATGTCTGTTTTATCGGCAGGTTATTCAGATACGTGACAAAAAGACGCACCTTTAGCCAGCAAAAACGGAGACTACCACTGTCTGATGGCAAATAAGCATCTTGCTGTGTCGTTTTTATTATCAAGATACACCGGTCAATCCACGCCATCTATTGACCCATAGAGGCAACCAATTAACAGACCAATAGAAGAGCACTTGATCTCTATATCCAGCCAACCAACTTGCACTTGGCCATGCGCTGAAATAAGCCCGCAAGGCATATCGTGAAGCACCAAACCGTGTACTTTCGTCTGCCGTCAACGCTGCGTAGATGATCAGAAAAATCTGCCGGAACAGCATCACCGAGCGTCAGCTGTCGAGCCATTCGAAAAAGGCCAGCCCCTCGGAAAGAGGATTCCGCTCGGCAATAACGGCATCGACAGCCCGAGAAGCACGCAGGGGCGGTATACTCGTGGGCTATTTTTGAACATCGACACAAGGACTCGCCCATGAAAGCGTTCGGCAAAATCCTGGGGCTGTTTATTCTCGGGTTGTTGCTGATCATCGTGGCTCTCGGCTTTGCCCTGACTCACCTGTTTGATCCCAACGACTATAAAGACGAGATTCGACAACTGGCGCGTGAAAAGGCCAACGTCGAACTGACGCTCAATGGCGATATCGGCTGGAGTCTGTTCCCATGGCTTGGCCTGGAACTGCACGACACCCACGTCGCTACCCTGACCGCCCCTGATCAGCCGTTCGCCGACGTGCAGATGCTCGGCTTGTCCGTTCGCGTCCTTCCGCTGCTGCGCCGCCAGGTACAGATGAGCGACATCCGCGTCGAAGGCCTGAATCTGACCCTGCACCGTGACGAAAATGGTCACGGCAACTGGGAAGACATCGGCAAGCCCGCCGTTTCATCAACAGCAACACCTGAAACCACTCCGGCGCCGGCTGCCGAAGCGCCAAAACCGGAGCGTGCCTCGCAGCCTCTCCGACTGGACATCGACAGCCTCACGGTCAATAACGCTCGCGTGGACTACAGCGACGCCAGAAAAGGCCAGACCTTCATGGCCGAAAGCATACAGTTGAGCACCGGCCCGATTCGCGAGGCGTCGGACATCCCAATCAAGCTGACCGCCTTCCTCAGCACCAACCAGCCAGTGGTGCGCGCCAAGACCGAGCTGGTCGGGCAGTTGCGTATGGACCGAGCGCTCAAACGCTATCAGTTTGAAGACATGCGCCTGTCCGGTGAAATCGCAGGCGAGCCGTTGCAAGGCAAGACGGTGACCTACTCGGCTCAAGGCCAGTTACTGGTCGACCTGGCCGCCAATATCGCCGAATGGAACAGCCTGAAGTTTTCCGCCAACCAGTTGCGTGCGCTGGGCGAACTGCGCGCCCGCGATCTGGATAAAACACCGCAAATCACTGGCGGCCTGTCGATTGCGCAGCTCGACCTGCGCACGTTCATGGAAAACATCGGCCACCCGCTGCCCGCCATGGCCGAGGGCGCGCTGAGCAAAGTTGAGATGGTCACTCGTCTCAGCGGTACGCCCACCAGCGTAGTACTTGAAAACCTCAACCTGAAAGTCGATGAGAGCACCTTCACCGGGCGCATCGCCGTAGATGATTTCGCCCGACAGGCGCTGCGTGTGCAGCTCAAGGGCGATACCTTCGACGCCGACCGCTACCACCCTGCCGAAAGTGAAGACAGCAAAGGCGCCAAGGCTGCGCGTCAGTCCGAAGTGCAGAGTGGTGAAGCTGCGGCCGTCGCAGGTGACTCGCCGCTGCCCGAGCAACCGACCAAAGCGGCCTGGAGCACCACCAGGCTGCTGCCACTGGAGCGTCTGCGTACGCTGGACGTCGAGGCTGACCTCAGCTTCGGCAAGCTGACACTGGAAAAACTGCCGATCAACAACGCGGCGTTCAAGACTCAGGCCAACGCTGGCGTGATCAGGCTCGAGACATTGAGCGGCGACCTGTACAACGGCAACTTCGAGGTCAAGGGCAATCTGGACGTCCGCCCTGACGTACCGGTTGTGAGCGTGCAGACGCGTATCGCCAGGGTGCCCATCGAGCGCATTCTGGAAAGCCAGGGCCAGAAACCTCCGGTGCGTGGCGTGTTGACGCTCAACAGCGACCTGTCCGGCACAGGCAACAGCGAAAAAGCCCTGATCGACGGCCTGAACGGCACTGCCAGCTTCGCCCTGGACAATGGCGTGCTGGTCAACGCCAACCTTGAACAGCAACTGTGCAGGGGCATTTCGATCCTGAACCGCAAAACCCTGAGCGGCGAACCACGCGCCAAGGACACACCGTTCCAGCAACTCAACGGCACTCTGGTGGTGCGCAACGGCGTGGCCAGCAACCCGGACCTCAAGGTGCGTACGCCGGGCATGGCAGTCAACGGTAACGGTGACGTCGACCTGCGCGTACTGGGCATGAACTACCGCGTCGGCATCATCGTCGAGGGCGACAAGAGCGACATGCCGGACCCGGCCTGCGAGATCAACCCGCGCTTCGTCGGTATCGAGTGGCCGGTGCAGTGCCGTGGCCCGCTGGAGCTGGGTGCCAAAGCCTGCCGCCTGGACAAGGAAGGCGTCGGTCAGATCGCCGCAAAACTGGCGGGCGACCGAATCGGCGAGAAGCTTGAGGACAAGCTGAACGAGAAACTGGGCGACAAGGTGAGTCCCGAGTTCAAGGACGCCCTGAAAGGGCTGTTCAAACGCTAGCCGATGGCGGATTGCCCAGGAGCGCCGATCACGGCGCTCCTGAGCCACTGACGCTTGGCAATAAAAGACTTTCACATTCCGACGACGAGAGCCCTCCAGGCCATGCAACCTGAACAATTCTCCAGCGCCGTGCTGGACTGGTACGACCGTCATGGCCGACACGACTTGCCCTGGCAACAAGGCATCACGCCCTATCGGGTCTGGGTATCGGAAATCATGCTGCAACAGACCCAGGTAAGCACCGTCCTGAACTACTTCGAGCGCTTCATGGAGGCCCTGCCGACCGTGCAGGCGCTGGCTGACGCGCCTGAAGACGAAGTGCTGCACCTGTGGACCGGGCTGGGTTACTACACCCGCGCCCGTAACCTGCAAAAGACCGCAAAAATCGTCGTCGCCGATCACGACGGCGAGTTTCCCCGCGACGTCGAAAAACTGATTCTGCTGCCCGGTATCGGCCTGTCCACCGCAGGCGCAATCGCCAGCCTGAGCATGGGTATTCGTGCGCCCATCCTGGATGGCAACGTCAAACGGGTGCTGGCGCGCTTTACCGCGCAAGAGGGCTATCCCGGCGAACCCAAGGTCGCCAAACAACTGTGGGCCACCGCCGAGCGCTTCACACCGCACAGCCGGGTCAACAACTACACACAGGCAATGATGGACCTCGGCGCCACGCTCTGCACCCGCAGTAAACCCAGCTGCCTGCTTTGCCCGCTGGAGCGCGGCTGTCAGGCGCACATGCTGGGCCTGGAAACCCGCTACCCGATCCCCAAGCCACGCAAGACCGTCCCGCAGAAGCGCACGCTCATGCCAATGCTCGCCAACCGCGATGGCGCGATTCTGCTCTACCGTCGTCCTTCCAGCGGCTTGTGGGGCGGACTGTGGAGCCTGCCGGAGCTGGACGACTTTGCAGACCTGAAGCACCTGGCAGCACAACACGCATTGGAACTGGGCGAACACCACGAACTGCCGGGCCTGATCCACACCTTCAGCCACTTCCAGTTGAGCATCGAGCCCTGGCTGATCGAAGTCCAGGAGTCAGCCGATCACGTGGCCGAGGCCGACTGGCTCTGGTATAACCTCGCCACCCCGCCACGCCTGGGCCTTGCGGCCCCGGTGAAAAAGCTGCTCAAACGCGCAGCCGACGTATTGAACGCAGGAGAGTCGTCATGACCCGCACCGTAATGTGCCGCAAATACAAAGAAGAACTGCCTGGCCTGGAACGCGCCCCATACCCTGGCGCCAAGGGTGAAGACATCTTCAACCACGTTTCGCAGAAAGCCTGGGCCGACTGGCAGAAACACCAGACCCTGCTGATCAACGAGCGTCGCCTGAACATGATGAACGCCGAGGACCGCAAATTCCTCCAGACCGAGATGGACAAGTTCCTCTCAGGCGAAGAATACGCCCAGGCCGAAGGCTACGTTCCCCCCGAAAAATAAAGCCTTTCACGCGGTGAAGGTCGTAAGCGTCGGTAATAATTCAATTTTTTGAAAAAACACGCTTGACGACCTCCTGAAAAACACGTTTAATGCGCCCCGTTGCCCAGATAGCTCAGTCGGTAGAGCAGGGGATTGAAAATCCCCGTGTCGGCGGTTCGATTCCGTCTCTGGGCACCACCTTTCGTTTTCAGGTGATGCCAAGCACACCTGAAAACACACAAGAAGCCCGCCTCGTGCGGGCTTTTTGTTGTCTGGGGTTTTTGGCCTGATCTTTTTGACTCGACTGGGTTCCGAGTCAAAAAATCATGTCTCACGCATTCATCGGACGTAACGCTCTTTACTTAGTCCACCAGCTGGACCAAGCTAGGGCACTACGTAAACCGGAGGCTCAGTCATGCAAACCCATAACATCCACGCAGCCAAAACCCACTTCTCGCAACTTGTCGATGCAGCTGCCGGTGGCGAAACCATCATTATCGCCAAGGCAGGCATACCTGTGGCCAAGCTCGTTCCCATCTCTGCACCCAAGCGGAGAGGAATGTTGAGCCACGTGACATTCGATGCCGAAGCCTCGGATGCCATGGATACCGAAATTGCAGAGCTTTTTGAGGGCAAGGAATGAAGCTGCTGCTCGATACACACATTCTGATATGGGCTGCAACCGGTGATACCAAGCTCTCCGAGGCTGCCGCCCAACTTATAGACAATGAGGCCAACACCCTGTATTTCAGTGCCGCGAGCATATGGGAACTGACGATAAAAGGTGCAGAGCGCACAGGCGTGAATCCTGCACTACTGCGCAAGGAACTGATCGACGCAGGTTATCTGGAGCTACCCATCACGTCTGCTCACGGACTGGCTGTTGCCACCCTGCCAAATCATCATCGTGATCCATTTGACCGAATTATGGTTGCTCAAGCGCTTGCAGAAGGCATTAGCCTGGTCACGCACTACAGCGCCATGCACGCCTACCCCCACACCATCGTTGTTTGAATCCACACGTTTTATAAACTGCCCTTGAACCTCTGATCGAAGCCGCATTCGGCATCAAGCCCCCCCGGCTAGAGCCGCAGCCGCCCCATCCCATTGAACTAACTCCTCTCGCTCGCCCTCGAAGCCCTACATTTGCCATCTGAAGGAACATTCCGTGCTCAAGTTAACTGCCTCTGCCCTCATCATCGCCGCCACTCTGGGTCTGGCTGCCTGCGACAGCAAGTCCGAACAGAAAGCGCAGGATGCTCAGGCTCACCAGGAAAAATCCCAGGAGAAGATGGAATCTGCTCAGGACAAGGTGAACGAGGCTGCCAAAGAGAACACCGAAGCAGCGAAGGATAAAGCGGCGTCCAAGGAAGCGGCTGCCGAAGAGTCGAAGACCTTCGTGCCAACGTCTGAAGTGACCAATACCATTCAGCCGGAAAAAAAGTGAAAACAGTGAAAACCCTTCACAAACTTTTCACAGCCAACACGTCATTGTAGAGCTGCTCCCAAGTGTGAATCCTTAAGCCCGCTCCCCCATCGCGGGCTTTTCTTTGTCTGCCATTTGGCAAACGGAGATCAGCTGCCACCCCCGCTGTAAAGTGTTCAACAAACTCACCTCTCAAATACGATGCGTTTCACGAACGTACAGTTTTTTGACGTAGAAAAGACCTTGACCCGCCTGTCTGCTTTGCCTCCTGACAAATTAATGTCGCGACAATTTATGTCGATAGCCTGATAGCAATCCGTCCGTAAAAACACCAGGGGTACGTTATGTTCGGAAATAAGAGCAAGGCTGAACTGACCGCCATGAAGGCTGAGGTAGATACGCTCAAAGGACTGACAAACGCGCTGGAAAGATCGATGGCTGTCGTCGAGATGGACGTTGATGGCAAGATCCTTCGCGCCAACGATAACTTTCTCGCGACGATGGGCTACCGGTCAGAAGAACTTGCAGGCAAGACACACCGGGACTTGTGCGAACCCGAACTGCTCCGCAGCCGTGAATACACAGATCTCTGGGCTTCTTTGCGGGCGGGCACATTCATCTCCGGAAAATTCAAGCGCCTTAACAAGAGCGGCAACAACGTCTGGCTGGAGGCCAGTTACAACCCGGTCAGCGATGCGCAGGGCAAAGTGTTCAAAGTCGTCAAATACGCGCTGGATGTCACCTCGCAGGTCATGCTCGAAAACGAGACCCGCAGCAAGCTGGCCGCGGTTGATCGCGCCATGGCTATTTGTGAGTTCGACCCTGCTGGCAATGTGATCGCCGCCAACAGCAACTTCCTCAGCGTCATGGGTTATGTGCTGAATGAAATCAAAGGCAAACACCACCGATCGTTCTGCGAACCGTCGCTGGTCAACAGCCCTGAGTACACCGACTTCTGGCGCAAGCTGAACCATGGCGAGTTTGTCGGCGGGCAGTTCAAGCGGATCGGCAAGAACGGCCGGGTGGTGTGGCTGGAGGCGACCTACAACCCGGTATTTGATGTCGAGGGCAAGCTCTACAAAGTGGTGAAGTTCGCCAGCGACATTAGCGCACGGGTTGAAAAGCAGGATGCTGACGCGCACGGCGCCTCGCGGGCTTACCATATTTCGGCAGAAACCGAGAAAGTGGCCGAGCAGGGCACCCTGGTCATTCAGGACACTGCGCGGGAGATGCGCCAGATTGCCGAAAACATCGGTGCTTCGGCAAGGCTGGTGAGTCAGTTGGGTGATCGGTCCGAGCAGATCACCGCTATCGTCAACACCATTCGTGGCATCGCGGATCAGACCAACCTGTTGGCACTCAACGCCGCCATCGAGGCTGCCCGGGCGGGTGATCAGGGTCGCGGGTTTGCGGTGGTGGCCGATGAAGTTCGTCAGCTTGCAGGCCGCACCAGCGGCTCGACCACGGAAATTGCCGAGATGATCGGCAAGATCCTCGCCGAAACGCGCGAAGCCGTAGCCAGCATGAGCGCCACCCAGGAGGGTGCCAACCGGGGCGTGACGCTGGCGGATCAGGCCGGGCAGGTGATCGTGCAAATTCGGGACGGCGCGAGCGATGCTGTCGAGGCGGTCAGTATGTTTGCCAATCGCATGGATGAAGCCGAGGCGTTTTCGAAGCCGGGTAAACGTTGACGCGTTGATAACCCGGAAATAATCAAACCCGCGCAATGCGGGTTTTTTATTGCCCGGCATTGCGCTATTTGCGGCCAGACCTTGGTTATTGCCTGCTTCTGCGTTTCAATAGTCGCCATTGCCCCACACCGCCCGCCAAAGGACCGCTCATGGCCTCGCCAGACAAGCAGCAGAAACGTGCCAAACGCGCGAAGATCAAAGCCAAGCAGAACCGTTCGGGCAACTCCCCGACTCGCCTGGTCCATCCGGTATTCGCCTCTGCGCTGGTCAATCAGCCGTTTGATGATGTAGAGCTCGACCTCAATACCTTCGACTTCCCGGACATCGTCGAGAACGGCTTCGACCCTGCTGACTACGATGACCTGTTCGTGGCCATGAATGCTGCCGAAGCCATCAGTCAGTTGGCGCTGTGCGTGGTTTTCCTGCAGTACCCGGTGTTGGCACTGGTGATTTCCGAAGAGGAAGAAGACCCCGCCACGGACTTCATGATGGGCTTGCTGATCGTGTATCGCGCCATGTATCACGATGAGGACGAAGACACCGCCATCGAGTGGATCGAAAGCCCGGCCTTCCAGAAGGATTACACCCTTGCATCGGATCTATTGACCCAGAGAGACAGCAGGGCTGCACAGCAGGTAGATCGCCCCTACTAACGAGTAGAGGCGACCTTTGGCGCTACGCGCACTCATCCCGGCTTACAGACCGCCGACATGAAACGCCTTCACTTCCAGGTACTCATCCAGCCCGTAACTTGAGCCTTCACGGCCCAGGCCGGACTGTTTGATGCCACCGAACGGGGCAACTTCCATGGAGATGATGCCGGTGTTGAGGCCGACCATGCCGAACTCCAGCGCTTCGCCGAAACGCCATGAGCGGCGCAGGTCCTGGGTGAAGTAGTACGCGCCCAGGCCATAAGGCGTAGCGTTGGCCAATGCCAGCGCCTCGGCTTCATCGGTGAAGCGCATCAGCGGGGCGACAGGGCCGAAGGTTTCTTCGTTGGCCAGCAGCATGCCCGCATGGGTATCGCCCAACACGGTTGGCTGAACGAACTGGTTATCGCCACCGGGACGTTCGCCGTACAACAACTTCGCGCCCTGACTCAGCGCGTCGTCGATGTGCCGGGCAACCTTGCTGACCGCTGCCGGGTTAATCAGCGGGCCGATGGTCACGCCCTCTTCCAGACCGTTGCCAACCTTGAGTCTGGCGACCTCTTCCACCAGCCGCGCAGCGAAACGATCGTAGATCCCATTCTGCACCAGAATCCGGTTGGCGCACACGCAGGTCTGCCCGGCGTTGCGGAATTTGCTGAGCATGATGCCTGCTACCGCCTGCTCCAGATCGGCATCATCGAAAACGATAAAAGGCGCGTTGCCACCCAGCTCAAGGCTCAGGCGCTTGATGTGCTCTGCGCTCTGACGCATCAGCAAGCGGCCGACCTGAGTCGAACCGGTGAAGGAAATCTTGCGCACCACCGGGTTGCCGGTCAGTTCTTCACCGATGCCGGTCGGCATGCCGGTGACCACGTTGAACACCCCGGCAGGAATGCCCACACGCTCGGCCAGCACTGCCAGCGCCAGTGCCGACAGTGGCGTGAGGTCCGAAGGCTTGACGATGATCGGGCAACCTGCGGCCAGGGCTGGCGCGCACTTGCGGGTGATCATCGCGTTGGGGAAGTTCCACGGTGTGATCGCGGCGCAGACCCCGACAGGCTGCTTGAGCGTCATCAAACGACGATCTGCACTGGGCGTCGGGATGGTTTCGCCGTAGGAACGACGCGCCTCTTCGGCGAACCATTTGACGAAGCTCGCGCCATAGCGAATCTCGCCACGCGACTCGTTCAGCGGCTTGCCCTGCTCCAGGGTCATGATCAGCGCCAGGTCTTCGACGTTGTCGAGCATCGCCTGATGCCAGCGCTCCAGCAGGGCCGCACGTTCGGCGGCAGGACGGGCACGCCAGGCAGGCCAGGCCCGATCAGCCGCTTCGATGGCACGCCGGGTTTCGACGCCTTGCAGGGCCGGGACCTGCGCAATCATTTCGCCGGTCGCCGGGTCGCTGATGGTCAGCGTTGCACCATCGTCAGCGCTGATCCATTGCCCATCGACATAGGCGCGGTCCACCAGCAGGCTGGGGTCTTTCAACTGATTCTTGAGCATGGTGATCGAGTCCTGTTGCGGGATGACTGCCAGTCTAGGCAGACGCCACAGTCGAGGATGCTGAAAGCAGAATAACGGCAGCGTCCGATGCTGAAATTCGCGCCCGGACGGCAGCCTCTACTGCTTCAGCGAGCCCAGCAAACTCTGCAAAAAGCGCTCGCCCGCGTCCATCTGACTCTCGTCGATGAACTCATCCGGCTTGTGCGCCTGCTCGATGGAACCCGGCCCGCACACCACCACCGGCACGTTGAGCCGCCCGGCAAACAGCCCGCCTTCGGTGCCGTAGGAAACCTTGATGTGCTGCGTACCCGGTTCGGCAAACGCGTGCAGCATGCGCACCGCTTCGACGCTCGGATGGGTCTCCAGCGCCGGATACTCATTCATGACTTCGATCTCGATGGCGGCCACGCCCGACAGCTGCCGCGCTTCGCGTACCAGCACCTCGGCACGCTCGCGCAGTTGCTCCAGCAACAGCTCGGGATTGTCCCCCGGCAGGTTGCGGTACTCGAATTCCAGGGTGCAAAGATTGGGCACAATATTCAGCGCCTTGCCGCCATCGATACGCCCGATGTGCACGGTGCTGTAAGGGATGTCGTAGCCCTCGTCACGTGCACCCTGCCGCTCGATCTGCTTCTGGCTGTTGCGCAGCTCGGTGATGAAATCGCTGGCCAGATGAATTGCATTGACC
This sequence comes from Pseudomonas syringae CC1557, assembly GCF_000452705.1. Classification (NCBI taxonomy): domain Bacteria; kingdom Pseudomonadati; phylum Pseudomonadota; class Gammaproteobacteria; order Pseudomonadales; family Pseudomonadaceae; genus Pseudomonas; species Pseudomonas syringae. The sequence continues at coordinate 190,237 of NZ_CP007014.1, read as the reverse complement.
GCACGGGGTGCCAGTGAAGAATGCGCTTCCTGACCGCGGCAGAAAGTACGATAGGACGCCTTGCCTTTGTGCCCGACGGCAAACTGCATCAGCGTGGGTTCGCCCACTACGCACAAGAACGGACGTACCGGTGCGAGGTGCAGTACATCCAGCAGGCGCCGTACGCCGACACAGCCGATTTCTTCATCGTGGGACAAAGCCAGTTGCAATGGCCTTAGCAGGTTCATGTCCGCCGCATTGAGCATCGCGTCGATCGCCAGCGCGATAAACCCCTTCATGTCGCAGGTGCCACGACCATAAATACGCCCGTCGCGCAGGGTCGCCTGAAACGGGGGCATCGTCCACGCCTGACCGGCAGCCGGCACTACATCGGTATGACCGGAAAGCAGCACTCCCGGCACGTCTCTGGGCCCGGTGCTGGCGAACAGATTGGCCTTCTTGCCGGTTTCGTCCTTGACGATCAAAGACTCGATACCCTTGCTCGCCAGTAGCTCGCGAACGTATTCGATCAACGCCATGTTCGGCTCTGATGACACGGTGTCGAAGGCAATCAGACGCTTGAGGATTTCCAGTGCGCGTGGGCTCATGAGGCTTTACTCGCTTGTTCGGTGAAGACATCAAAACGGCGAATGTCAAATGGGCTGATCGAGGTGCTGGTGCTACCGGTGCTGATCAGTTCAGCCATCACATCACCCACGCCAGGACCGAGCTGGAAGCCGTGACCGCAGAAGCCGAACGCATAGAACAGCCCGTCGACCTTGCCACTGCGACCCATCACCGGCAGGGAATCCGGCGTGTATCCTTCGATACCGCTCCACACGCGGATGATGTTCAGGTTGCCGACACCAGGCAGCAAGCGACGCATCTGCTGCAACTGATTGATGATGCTGCGTGGCTCGACATACGCTCGGCGATTGGCCATGTCCGGCTTGCTGCGAAAGCCACCGCCGATGACGATATTGCCGCGTGCGATCTGCCGGAAATAAATCACTTCGTGAGGGATTTTAGTGAACACACCGATCACTGTCGGCAGCGCGTAAGGCACCGGTTCGGTCACCGCCATCTGCGGGCCGTGAGTGTCCAGCGGCACTGGCTCGCCGAACTGTGCAGAAAGTTTCTGCCCCCAGGCGCCAGCGGTGATAAGCAATTGATCAGCGGTGAAGATACGCCCATCAGTTGTCGTGACTTCAAATTCGTTACCGACCTTATCGACATGCGCAACTTCAGTACGCTCTTCGATCCGCGCACCGGCACGAATGGCGGCGCGGGCAAAGGCAGGTGCGGCCAGACGCGGGTTGGCGTGACCATCGTGTGGCGCGTAGGAGCCACCCTTCACGTCCGGCCCGAGAAACGGGAAGCGCTCGTGCAGTTCCTTGCCACGATAGATTTTCAGGTCCAGCGCCTGCGCTTCGGGGGCGGCTGCGTAGGCCTCCAGCTCAGGAATTTCATCCTCCCGGTAGCAGACGCGCATATGGCCACTGGGCAGGAATTCCAGGTCTTCCCCGATCAGCTCCGGCAGCTTCTGCCATAACGCTCTTGAGCGATTGGCCAGCTCCAACTGGCCCAGGTGACGGCCCTGGCGCCGCACATTGCCGAAGTTCACGCCGCTGGCGTACTGGCCTATCACATCGCGCTCCAGCAACGTCACCGACTGGCCACGCTGGCGCAGAAAGAACGCCGACGCCGAGCCCATGAAGCCGCCACCGACAATCAGCACATCAACTTTCGGCTGTCTCATGACACCACCTCGTCCACCAGCATCGACAACGGTTTGACTGGAGCCTGACCACGCTGGCGACCGACCTGTTCGACCGGCACGCCGGCTTCGGCGGCGATCACTTCGGCACCGGCCTGCGAGCAGTAACGTCCCTGGCAACGGCCCATGCCGACGCGGCTGAACGCCTTGGCACGGTTGACTTCGCAGGCGCCCTTTTCCCGCACCACACCGCGTAGCTCGCCCGCGCTGATCATTTCACAGCGGCAGACAATCGCCTCATCGGGCAGCGCCGCCGCCTGAGCGGCAGGCCAGGGAAACGCTTCGGCCAGGCCGACGCGGAAGCGGTCCATGACCAGCAGATTCTTGCGCACTTCTTCGCGGCGTGAGTTATCCACAGGTCGGCCGAGATCGTCCAGCAATGCCATCGCCACCAACCGACCGGCCTGCTCGGCAGCATCGGCGCCGCGAATTTTCGCGCCATCGCCAGCGGCATAAACGCCTTTGACGGAGGTGCGGCCCTCTTCGTCGACCGCCAGCACCCATTGCCCGGATGCGTCGTCGAAGCGCAGCCCGCATCCGGCCAGATCAGCCAGTTGGGTTTCGGGACGCAGGTGATAACCCAGCGCCAATGCATCGCAATCAATGGTCAGCGAGTTGCCATTGGCAAGCTTCACCCGAACACCGGTCACGCCGTCCTGTTCGCTGCCAATGATTTCCTCGGGCTGCACGCCCAGGTGAACCGGCACTTTGGCGCTGTACAGCTGAGCCAGCAGTTTCATGCCGTTGAACAGCAGACCGGGACGCGCAAGCAATTTGGGCATCGCGCCAATGCGTTTGCTGAACGGTGAAGTGTCGAGCACCGCAGCCACGTCGGCACCGGCTTTGACGTACTGACTGGCGACCAGATAAAGCAACGGGCCGCTGCCCATGAACACCACGCGGCTGCCAATGGAGACCGACTGCGATTTGAGCGCAATCTGCGCGCCGCCGAGGCTGTAGGTACCTGCCAGTTGCCAGCCCTTGATCGGCATCAGCCGGTCGGTGGCACCGGCGCACAGTATCAATGCGTCGTATTCGACCACCGTATGCACGCCTTGGCTGGCGCAGCACAGCTCACCCTGTGTCAGGTTCCAGGCCAGGGTATCGGGGCGATAGTCGATCTGTTTGCGCAAGCGGTCGAAGCTTTCGTGCAGGTCACGCGCCTTGGCCGCTTCGGTGCCGTACAGCGCCGAATAATCACGCTTGAAGCCTTGCGGCTGGCGGCGATAGATCTGCCCGCCGTCGCGGCGGTTTTCATCGATCAGGATCGGCTTGATGCCCGCAGCCAGCAGGGTTTCCGCACAACGGGTGCCCGCCGGACCGGCGCCAATGATGACGACTCGCGGGCCGGCGGGGTTCTGAACGTCTAACCGTGAAGAAGTGGCCATTTCGCCTCCGGCTGGGTGGTGACGATATCGAGCCCGTCGCGAACTTCGTTGGAACAGGCGCGCAGGCGCTCGCCGCTGCGGGTCCAGACCCAGCAATCCTGGCAGGCGCCCATCAGGCAAAACCCCGCACGTCGCCCCGAATCGAATTCGGACTGGCGCAGCGTCGCTTTGCGGGTCAGCAGCGCCACCATGAGGGTGTCGCCCTGCAGGGCTTCGATGGGCGCACCATCGACCATCAGGCTCACAACCGGGCGATCACGTTCGCCCAGCCTCACAAACCGGCCACTCATGCGTAGGCTCCCACGGTCACAGGATTAACGTTCTCCTGTACGGCTTGCAGCTCGTCGCTGTCGCGATGGCAAAGGATTTCACTGCCACCTGCGATCCGGCGACGGCTCGGAGCGTTCTTGTTGCACAAGCCTTCAACCCGCGCCGGGCAGCGGTTGAGGAAGGTACACAGCTCAGGATTATCAGCAGGCGCGCTGATCGGCGGCAGCTTGCCGCTGGCCACGCCGCAGCTTTCCAGCCAGCCCTGACGCAATTCCGGCACCGAATGCACCAGCAAGTCGGTATACGGATGGAATGGCACGCGGCTGAAGGCTTCGCGGCTGCCCTCTTCGACCTTGTGGCCGCTGTACATCACCACGATGTCGTCGCACAGCGCACGGACAGTGGATATATCGTGGCTGATGAACAGGTAGGAAACACCCAGCTTGCGGCGCAGTTCGCCGAGCAGTTCGAGGATGCACGCGCCGACCACGGTATCCAGCGCCGAGGTCACTTCATCGCACAGGATCAGGTCCGGCTTGGCCGCCAGCGCGCGGGCCAGGTTGACGCGCTGTTTCTGGCCGCCAGAGAGTTCGTTGGGACGCCGCTCGGCGAGTTCGCGAGGCAGCCGCACCAGATCCATCAGTTCGCCGATGCGCTCATTCAACGCCTTGCCCTTGAGGCCGAAGTACATCTTCAGCGGCCGGGCAAGAATCGCGCTGATGCTGTGCATCGGGTTGAGTGCGGTGTCGGCATTCTGGAACACCATCTGAATGCGCCGGAACTGCTCTTCGGTACGGCCTGCCAGAGTGCCGGACAACTCCGCACCGTCGAACGTCAGGCTGCCCAGCGCCGGGTCCAGCAAACCGGCGACCACACGGGCCAGCGTCGATTTGCCCGAACCTGACTCACCGATAATACCGATAGCCTGGCCACGACGAATGGTCAGGTCGATGTCCTCCAGCACGCGAATCATCGGCATGCCTTGAACGTTCTTTTTGCCGTAGCCTGCGGTCAGGCCTTTGATGGTCAACAGTGTGCTGTCCTTGACCACGTCGCTGGCCGGAGTCAACACTTTGTCTGGGCGCGCCGCCGCCAGCAGGCTGCGGGTGTATTCCTGTTCCGGCCCCGTGAGCAGCGTTGCGGTGCTGCTGGTTTCGATAATCTGCCCGCCGTTGAGCACCACGATCTGGTCGGCCATCTGCGCCACGACGGCCAGGTCATGGGAGACATAAACCGCGGTCGCACCGCGCTCGCGCACCACACGCTTGAAGGCGCGCAGCACATCGATCTGTGTGGTGACGTCCAGCGCAGTCGTCGGCTCGTCGAGGATCACCAGCAACGGATCGCTGATCAGCGCCATCGCCGCCATCACCCGTTGCAACTGACCACCCGAGACTTGATGCGGGTAACGCTGGCCAATAGTGTCCGGGTTGGGCAGCGCCAGGTCGCGGAACAGTTCGATGGCCTTGGTTTCCAATGCTGCACGGCTGCCCAAGCCATGAATCAGAGCGCCCTCGATCACTTGATCAATCAGCTTTTTCGCCGGGTTGAAAGCCGCTGCGGCGCTCTGTGCGATGTAGGAAACGCGGTTGCCACGCAAGCCCTGCAACTGGCTCTCGGGAAGGCTGAGCATGTCGTGCTCGCCGACTTGAACCACGCCGCCTGCCAGTTTGCAGCCGCGCCGGGCGTAACCCAACAGCGCCAACGCGATGGTGGTCTTGCCGGAGCCGGACTCGCCGATCAACGCCAGCACTTCGCCTTTTTCCAGCGCGAAGCTGACGCCTTTGACGATCTCCAGTTCGCCATGGTCGCTGTCGGCGACCACACGCAGGTCTTGCACACGAATCAACTGGCTCATATCAATGCCCTCCCGAACGGCGACCGCGCCGTGAGGCCAGCCGGTCGATGAACAGGTTCACACCGATGGTCAGCGTGCCGATCGCCAGCGCCGGAATCACGATGGCGGGAGCGCCTTGACTGAGCCCACCGATGTTCTCGCGTACCAGCGAACCCAGATCGGCGTCAGGCGGTTGCACACCGAGGCCTAGAAAGCTCATGCCGCTGAGCAGTAACACGATGAAACCGAAACGCAGCCCCAGGTCGGTCAAAACCGGGTTGAGCATGTTCGGCAGGATCTCCCGGCAGGCGATGTACACGCGACCTTCACCGCGCGTACGCGCCACTTGCACGTATTCCAGCGCCTCGATGTTCACTGCCAGGCTCCGCGCAATACGAAATGCCCCCGGCGTGTAACTGAGTACTGCCGTGCAGATCAGCAACACTTCGGACGAGCCGAACGCCGACACCATGATCAGCGCCAACATCTTGCTCGGGATCGAAATGAAGGCGTCCATCAGGCGGCTGATAATTTCGTCCAGCCATCTGGGCGCGACGACTGACAGCAGCGCACACAAAGTGCCTATGCCGCTGGCCAGCACGGCAGAGATCAATGCCAGCCCGACTGTGAAGCGCGCGCCGACCAGCACCCGGCTGAGCATGTCGCGGCCCAGGTAATCCGTGCCGAACGGAAAGGCCGCGCTGATGTTTTCAAACATGTTGTCGGAGACTACTTCACCCACCGGATGTGGTGCGAGCCCGGGTCCGAACACCGCGACCATCAGCCAGATGAAGCACACCGTTGCGCCCAGCAGGCCCAGCCACGACGTCGGGCGGACGGTTTTTTTGCGAGGCACCGGTTGCGGCGCAACGGGCGTCGATTTCGCAATGAATTCAGTCATTGGGTTCTCAGCCTCGGGTTGGAAAGAATTGCACACAGGTCGGCCATCAGCACCAGACCCAGGTAAGCGGCGCAGAACAGCATGGTGCAGCCCTGCACCAGCGCCATGTCGCGGTTGGTCACGGCATCAACCATCAGGCTGGCGATGCCGGGATAGTTGAAGATGGTTTCAACGATGACCACCCCGCCCAGCAGATAGGAAAGACTCAGCGCCACGGCGTTGGCAATCGGCCCGATAGCGTTGGGCAAGGCGTGACGCAACACGATTCGGACCGGACTGACACCCTTGAGCCGGGCCATTTCCACATAAGGACTGTCCAACTGGTCGATGACCGCGGCGCGTGTCATGCGCGCCATCTGCGCGACGATCACGCAGCACAGCGTCATCACCGGCAAGGCATAGGTGCGCATGAACTGCCAAGGCGAACTGACATCCCCGCCATACGACAAAGCCGACAGCCAGCCCAGGTTGACGGCAAAAATCAGCACCGCCAGCGTTGCCACCAGAAATTCGGGCACTGCCACCAGGGTCAGCGTGATGAAATTCAGCGCACCATCCAGGCGACTGCCGCGATACATCGCGGCACCAATGCCCAGTGCCAGCGCGACCGGAACCGAAACCAGCGCAGTCGTTGCCGACAGCATCAGGGTCTTTGGGAAGCGTCCGGCAATCAGCTCGGAAACCGGCATCGCGTTGGACACCGACTCACCGAGGTCGCCACCGAGCAGGTTGCTCAACCAAAGCAGGTAACGCACCACACCTGGCTGATCCAGGCCCAGTTTTGTACGCAATGCCGCGACCTGTTCAGGCGTCGCGAATTGCCCAAGAGCCTGTTGTGCTGCGTCTCCAGGCAGCACCGCCGTAATGGCGAAGACCACGATGGAAACGATCAACAACGTCACGATCGCCGCGCCGAAGCGCTGCACGATCAACCAGATTGTGTTGCTATTCATCTGCTTCCTCCCGCTCGGTTCAGCGTTTCAGTTACGCGTCCAGCCACACCTGCTCGCTGAACATGTAGCCCATGAAGCCGCCCAGCGGGTTGCTGGAATAGCCCTGGATACGCTTGTCCACGCCATCGATGTTGCTGATGAACACGGGAATGCCGATGCCGCAGTTCTGACTGACCAGCGTTTGCATGTCGCCGTACATCTTGGCGCGCTTGGCATCGTCGGTTTCGCCACGGGCCAGCATCAGCAACTGATCGAACTGATCATTCTTCCAGCCAGATTCGTTCCACGGTGCAGTGGACTGGAAGAATTGCGAGAAGATCACGTCGGCATTCGGACGCGGGTTGATGTTGCCGAAGCTCAGCGGGTGCTTCATCCAGTGGTTGGACCAGTAGCCATCGCTCGGCAGCCGGTTGACGTTGAGGGTCAGGCCAGCCTGCTTGGCCGACTGTTGCAGCAGCACGGCGATGTCTACCGATCCAGTGGCGGCAGGCGATGCCGCCACCGCCATGGTGATCTTTTCCATGCCGGCTTTCTTGAGGAGGAATTTGGCCTTCTCCGGATCGTAAGCACGCTGCGGCAGGTCAGCGTTGAAGTAGCGCGAGCCGGGCGAGATCGGATGGTCGTTCCCCACGCGGGCATAGCCACGGAACACTGCCGATTTGACCTGTTCACGGTCCAGCAAGTATTTCATGGCCTCGGTGAATTCCGGGCTTTTGCCGGGCATCTGGTCCTGACGAATGATCAGATCGGTGTAGTTGCCGGACGGCGCATCCACTACGCGGTGCGTAGTGCTGGCGGCAATGCGCGTGGTGGAACGCGGGTTGACCTCGTTGATCATGTGCACATCGCCGGACAACAGCGCGTTGACACGCGATGGCTCGTCGGCAATGGCGATGAATTCGATCTCGTCCAGGTACGGCAGGCCCGGCTTCCAGTAGTTGGGGTTGCGCGCGCTGACCGAACGCACGCCTGGGTTGAACTCCTTGACGGTAAACGGACCGGTGCCTATGCCCTTGCTGAAGTCGGTGGTGCCTTCGGGCACGATCAGCAGGTGCGAGACCGCGAGGATCGAGGGCAGCTCGGCGTTTGGCGAGCTGAGGGTGATCTGCACTTCCATCGGGCCGGTGGCCTTGATCTCGGAGAACTGCGCCATCAGCGGCAACACTTTCGAGCCGGTGGCCGGGTCCTTGTGACGCGACAACGAGAACACCACGTCGCCAGCGGTCAGGGCCTTGCCGTTATGAAAGGTCACGCCTTGACGCAGGGTCACCGTCCAGACGGTGGCGTTGTCGCTTTCGATCTTCTCGGCCAGTTCCATGTGCGGAACCAGATGGCTGTCGAAGCGGGTCAGGCCGTTGTAGAACATGAAATGGCGAACGTAGTCGGTGGACAGCGCACCTTTGGCCGGGTCAAGCGTATCGGCCGTGGAGCTGGACATGCCCGCCACACGAATGCGGCCGCCTGGCTTGCCTTTGACCGGCGCATCCGCGTCTTCGGCAAAAACCTTGCCCGCCGCGCCGAACAGGCTGCTGGAGCCAGCCGCGACCACACCGGCAACACCCAGCATACGCAGTGCGTCACGACGCGACAGACCACGATTGAGCCCCTCGAAAACACGCAGGCTGTCTTCACCTGAGATCAACGGGGAGTCGTTTTTTTTGTCAGCCATATCAGTTCTACCTGTCGAAAAGGGGAAATTCCGAGTTGCTCACGGCGGGCCGGAGCATCCTTCATGCGCACACGACGACGGTTAAACAAAAACTCAGTGGCGACTGTCCTGATAGCGATAGTAGGCGCCGACCAGAGGAAGAAACCAGGGCTTGCCGAAGTGGCCGGGGATCGCTGGCCAGCTCAGGTCCTTCCAGGGGTTAGCCTGGGCCTTGCCTTCCATGACCTCGGCCATCACCTGGCCCATGTGTACTGACATCTGCACGCCATGACCGCTGTAACCCATCGAGTAGAAGACTCCGCCGTGCTCGCCTGCACGCGGCAAACGGTCGGACGTCATGTCCACCAGACCACCCCAGCAGTAGTCGACCTTGACGTGGGCCAGTTGCGGAAACATCTGCACCATCGCCGCTTGCAGCACCTTGCCACTCTTGGCGTCGGAGCTGCTGTTGGACATCGCAAAGCGTGCCCGCCCGCCGAACAGCAACCGGTTATCCGGGGTGAGCCGAAAGTAGTTGCCGATCAGACGGCTGGTCACGTAAGCGCGCTGGTTGGGGAACAATTGGTTGATCAGCGCCTGCGGCAATACTTCGGTGACAATCACGAAACTGCCCACCGGTACGATACGGCGGCGATACCAGCCCAGGCCGCCATGCTGGCAGGCACCCGTGGCGAGCAGCACTTGGCCGGCCTGAATAGAGCCCTTCGATGTGTTGACCACGAAACCACCGCGGTTGGCTTTCCAGTCCTTGACCGTCGCGTCCTGATACACCCGAGCGCCATGCCGCACCGCAGCATCCGCCAGCCCCAGGCCAAAACGTCCGACGTGGATCTGCACGCCGTTGCGTTGCAACAGGCCACCGTGAAACTCATTTGAACCAATTTCGCTGCGTACGTCCTGAGCCGACAGCAGTTCGACGTCGGCATCGACCTCACGACGAATCAACTCGCAAGTACGGGCCAGTCCTTCGTAATGTCCTGGCTTGGCCGCCAACTTGAGCTTGCCGTTGCGCTTGATGTCGCAGGCGATACTTTCCTGCTCGATCACATTAACGACGCTCTGCACTGCACTTTCGTAAGCCTTGTAATAATCGCGCGCCTGCTCGGCACCCAGGCTGGCGCTCAGCGAAGCATAGTCCTGAGCCACACCGGTGTTGCACTGCCCGCCATTGCGGCCAGAGGCTTCGCCGATCACTCGACCTGATTCCAGAACCACCACGCTGGCACCTTTCAAGGCCAATGCACGCGCTGCCGCAAGACCGGTAAAACCGCCACCGACCACCACCACGTCAGCCTGCCCCTCCACCGCGCCATCCTGCGCGCCGGTAAAATCTGGAGCTGTATCGAGCCAGTAGGACTCACTGCGCATTTTGTTCCCCTTGTCACTCATGGATGAGCACCTTGAAAAATGCCGGTATTGCTGTTGGCTCAGCCTGTTCGGTCAGAGGCCGACCAGACCGGCCAGACCGCCGATGTCCGGGATCTGGTGGTACTCAAAGGAGCTGTTGGCAGGTTGTTCGTGACCGCGTGCCACAAACGCCTTGTTCCTGATTTTCATGTCATGTGCCGAGAACAGGTCGTAACGGAAGCTGGAAGAGACATGCAAGATGTCTTCCGGGCCGCAACCCAGGTTGTCGAGCATGAACTCGAAAGCCGCCAGACGCGGCTTGTAGGCCTTGGCCTGTTCAGCGGTAAACACCTTGTGGAACGGCGCGCCGAGCTTTTCGACGTTGGACATGATCTGGCTGTCGCTGGCGTTGGAGAAAATCACCAGAGGGATCTTGTCGGCGATTTTCGACAGGCCGGCCGGGACATCGGCATGCGGCCCCCAGGTTGGCACTGCGTCGTAGTACAACTGGCCCTCTTCACGGTACTCAACGTTCCAACGCTTGCAGGTGCGCGCCAGAGCCTCTTTCAGAATTTCGTCGTAAGGCATCCAGTCACCCATGACCTGATCCAGGCGATACGCCGAGAAGTCTTTGACGAACTGGTCCATCTGTTCAGCCGGAACGCGGTCGGCGAACAGCTCGCGCGTCATGGTGCCCATGTGGAAATTGGTCAACGTGCCGTAGCAGTCGAACGTAATGAATTTTGGTCGAAGAAAGCTCATTGTGTGCGGTCCTGAAAGTTCGTTGAGGGCATGGCATGACGCACAGTCCGGCCTCGTCTGAAGGGCGGTGATGCACGCTGCAGCACACCCTCATTACAACACCGTGAAATCAGCATATGGCGTTAAAAGTGATGGCTGCTTGATAGAAACCACCGTTTTGAGGCGTGCGCTCAGCAGACTTTGCGGGGCGCTCCAGCCTTGGGCAGCCCCCGGTTTCTGGCGCTTTTTTGACCCTTTTCAGGGCGCTCAGGCTCAAACGCGGGCGTTTGCGCCGCAGAAACTGCGCCGCTATCGATGATCGGCAAGAAGCAAAAACCCGCTGCTATATAAAGAGCGTTATCCGCACGAAAAACCATAAGCATTTGCTGCCGGGCCTTCGACCGTTTTAAGCAGTAACTGTGGTCTGGCGAACGGCGGTTTGTGGAATCTGCCGAATGCTCGCCAACCTCTTGTCTCCTATTGCTGCAGGTGGGATACAGAACATCTGCAGCAACCTTTTATTGCCTGTGCATCCTTCTGGACGGAGACACGTCATGCTCGCTCAGCAACGCCTCGACTTTGAATACCGCCCCATGACCGCAGCCGATGTCGGCAACGCCCATGAACTGTCCATCGCCCTGAAGTGGCCGCACCGGCTTGAAGACTGGGCCATGCTGCAACGTGTCGCTCAGGGTTTCGTCGCGCTACACAATGGTCGCTTGATCGGCAGCGCGTTCGCCTGCCATCAGGGCGAGTTCTCCACCATCGGCCTGGTAATAGTCAGCGACGATTATCAAGGCAAGGGCATTGGCCGCAAGTTGATGGAGCTGGCCATCGGCAGCGTTGCGCCGCGTACTGCGGTGCTCAACGCGACGCTGGCCGGCGCGCCGCTGTACGAAAAAATGGGTTTTGTAAGCTTTGGCGAGATACAGCAACGTCAGGGCCAGGCGCAACAACCGACACCAACCGAACTGAAGGCCGATGAAAGCTGCCGCGTCCTCATCGAAGCCGACCATCCTCGTGTGCTGGAACTGGCCAACGCCGGTTCGGGCATGGATCGCTTGGTCACGCTGGGCGATGTGTTGAACAATATCGAATACGCGGTGGGCATTGAGCACGACGGTCAGTTGCAGGCATTTGCGCTGCTGCGCCCATTCGGACGAGGCCTGTGCATCGGTCCGGTGGTTGCGCAGTCGGTCGAGCAAGCGCGACACATGATCGAACATCTGCTGGCCAAGGTGCCTTACGCCTTTGTACGCATCGACATCCCCACCGATTGCGGCCTTGCGGACTGGCTGGAGGAAGCAGGCCTCAAGCGCGTGGACAGCGTGACCTGCATGAGCATGGGCGCAGTCCCGCAACCTAGCCAGGGCGTGCGTCAGTTTGCGCTGATTAGCCAGGCGATTGGTTGATAGCGGAAGAACATCATCGTGCCAATGCTCTGAAGTTGGCATGCAGTACTGGACGCTCTGCGTCCGGTCTTGAACATGTGACGCAGAGCGTCACGAGAGGCATTACCACGCGGAGCGTGGAAACGATCATCAACTCTTCAACTTCAGGAGCCCGCCCCAATGCCCCAACCCACAGCCCTGCTATTGGCCCGCGCTGACCTCAGCCCGGTAGACACCACATTCACCAGCGGCCCACTCGATGCCCACGACCCATTCGACGAAGGCCGCAGCACGGCGTTCATTGATGAACAGGGCGTCGCTGCCGGAGTGGTTCATTTAGGCACGTCGCTGTCAGTGGAAGCCTATCCTTATACCGAAATGCTGGTGATGCATCGCGGTGCAGTCACCCTGACCTCCGGCGCCGACAGCATCACCATAAGCACCGGCGAAAGCGCAGTGATCGGTCGCGGCACTCAACTGCGCATCGACGCACAACCGGACAGCCTCTGGGCGTTCTGCGTATCCACTCAAGCCAGCGGGCCCGATAAGCCCGGCATCGTCCCGCTCGACCGCCTCGCCGTGCTCACACCGTCCTCACCGCCCGACCCGAGCATCATGATCAGCGCGCTGCCGCAGTGCCGCAGCAATAACCTGTTCGAAGACACGGCCAGCACTCTGCGCATCGGCGTCTGGGATTCCACCCCCTACGAGCGCATCTCACGCCCGCACAAAATCCACGAACTGATGAACCTGATCGAAGGCAGCGTCGAATTGACCCTGGAAAACGGCCCGAGCCTGACCGTGAACACCGGCGACACCGTATTTGTTGCGCAGGGCGCTCCCTGTAAATGGACGAGCACGAGGTATGTGCGCAAGTTTTATGCAGTGACGTGAAGTAGAGAGCGGCGCCCTTCAGCTCTGTGGGGCGCTCCAATTCGCACATGCATAACTTCCGCCCGTGCAGTTAATCCAGCTGGATACTAAAAGACAAGAATAATCATCATAGTTAACTGATTTGCAAAAAATCAGAAGTTTCCTACTTTTCTTTCCCGCCCATCGTGCTAAACCATCATCACGGACTGCGAAAAGTTAATCTTTTCGTCTGACCCGCCCAGCGGAACTGCCCGTGTTTCACCACAGGGTTTTCCTCTGTATACCTTCTACATCAAAAATGCTTTACGAGAACGGCGCTCACACCTCCGCACTCACACACCAGTGGTTTTTATCTGGACGACAGGCTGCGGCCACGAATTAATAGTGCAGTGCCGTCTTGCGCTGACCTTACTTAAAAATATGAAATTAATTACTTGATTCAGGAACTACCAACAATGAAAGCCAAAAAAATCTTACTGACTTCTTTCGCTCTCGCCACACTATGCGCCGCTGTTGCTGCGCATGCGGGGCCACCGGTGACTGTAACATTTAAAAATCTGGGCTCAGACATGGCAGAGTATAAAGTCGTCACTCGCAATGAACTATCGACTCAGCGTAATACCAGAACGACTATTGCACCAAACGTCCAACCTGGGGATTCAGATAGTTACTCCACACAAAGCACTCTATCACCGGATACAAACTACGCCAGTGTTCGCTACGTCATGGGCTCCAAAGTTTGCGTATTCTCGACCACCTTCATAAAGCTTCCCGGTGCGGGTGGTGTCAAGCTGCCAAAGTGGAACCGGACCGCAAACTCCGAAGGTGGCGCTGTCTGCACCGCGACGTCTCGTGCCACCAATCTTTCCACTTACGCGTGGGCTGCTGAATTCACAATGAAATAAGCGCCGGAGCGTGCGTGTCGCATTTTGACACGCACGTTTTTAACGGAAAGTTAAAGCTGACTCTGGCTTGGCCGATACAGGGAGTGAATATAAAGCCATGGATTGGCCTCAGCAGCGAGGACGCAGCATGATTGATACGACATCCGTCGCCCACTTCGCCCATAACACCACAATAACGACTGTCGCGAAAAGCACCTCTGTCACGAATACAAGTTCCCGCCTAAAAGAGCTCACTTCTGAGCCTGCCATTGACAGCGCCACCCTCTCGAGACTGTCCAGTCAATTGAGCAATAGTGCCGCACGCGCCCAGGCTCGCGACAGCAGTCTTGATTTCAAAAGCTTGGGCTCTCTAGCAAAAAGCATCAGTGATAAAATTGCAGGCAACGGTTATTACTCCAATAGAAAACTGCACGATGCAGAGATACCGGATACGGACGACCCTGCACTGCTCGAAAGGGCCAGGCAAGCGACTTCGTTCAAAAACGGGTCAGGAGCAAATCCGTTCGCGGGGTTATCTCAAGATCAACTGAGGCTGATCATATACGACGAAGATAGCGACTTCACAATTAACGAAAGAAATGCTGCGTACTCCGAAAACTACGCTCAAGAGCAAGTATGGAAAAGGGCCATCTGTCAAAGATATGTCGACGAATACAACGAAACCGGCAAAAGCACGCAAACGCTGGTTGAGCTTCTCGCTCACTATGACCAACTGCCACCCATAGAAAAAGCCCAATACCCTGCCAGCTATGTGGCCAATATTACATCGGGGGACAGCTCGGCCATGGATATCTTCAACACCCTGAAACCTCAGTATGCTCCCCAGGAGGCATGAGTGCCCGGTAACAAAAGCGACCGTCACGCGTACGAGGACTTGAGTGTCGACGAGGAGGACGCGCTCACGCGTGCTCCCCTATACACATCAAGGAAGCCACCTACGTTCCAGCGCAATCTGCTGATGCTGCTGGCACTCGTCGGACTGTGCGGCTACGGGGTGTTTCATTACAGCCATTTTCCAAAAACAAGGGGGACCGTCCAGGCAATGCCTCCTGCGGTTATTGCCGACGTTACCGACTTTGCGCAACCACCGACTACCGAGACGTCGAGACGACCCCTGACGCTGCCGGAGTGCATGGGTGCTGATAATCTCATCGACGAGGCAGTCGCTGCCTGTCGATTCGGGAAAAGCCAAAAGGTAGTTCACAGCTCAACCGCGCAGGGCATGGTGTCTGCACGCTACATGAGCCAATACAAAGCGCAACAGCAGACGCAACAGTCACGACTCGCAACAGCACAATTTGTTGAGTCGGCAGTCGTGTGGCAATGGGACCGGAAGCGCACCTATGTCGCTGAATGGGTCGTGACAGGCAATCAAATTGACGACACCAGCGTATGCCATAACTGGCGCAGAGGCTCGATCGAATACCGGGAATGCCGCAAGGGCGCCAAGGTGTATTTCAAAGAACAGTGCAAGCGCCTCCCGGAATCAGGCACCCGCCAACGCTATTGCAGTGCGGCGAGCGGGTTTAGTCCGTTGGGCTGAGCGACCGTAGCCACGGCATCAATCAGGGTTCAGACCCAGCACGTAGAACTTGCTATCCACTGCGATCAACGGAAAGCTCGCAGGCAGCTCCTCCTTCGTGATCTCTCTGAAACCGTGCTTTTCATAGAACCGGTGCGCGGCGAGAAACTTGTCAGTCGTACCCAGAAATACTTCGGTTACGCCCTTTGCTGTGGACTCTTCGACCAGACGATTCAACAACCTTGCCGCAACCGAGAACTCGCGCCCCCGAAACGGCGCGGCAACAAACATTTTGCGCAACGCGGCCTGCCCTGAACCAATGTCCTTGAGCGCAATGCTTCCGACCACTTGATCACCCTGCACAGCGACCCAGAAATCGCCCGTGCCGGTCTGGTAAAACTCCGGGATCGCTTTCAGATCAGGCTGATCTTCGGCGGTAATGGCGATGTCGAACTCTTCACGCTGGATCGGCAGGATCAACGCCGACACACCTGATTCATCACTCGGTATAAAACGTCGTACCTGAATATCGTTGGCACTCACCACACACCTCCATGTCATCACCAGAAACAGAAAATCAGTATCCCAGACAAGCAAACGCCCCGACAAGTCGAGGCGTTTGCATGAGCATTTCCGAGGGTCACACAGGCGTGATACCTCGAAGATGTTTAATTACAACATGAGACAAAAACGTCGCTCTCTTGCCTTTGGTGCGAATGATCACTTGAGGAGTCCTGTTCTTGCAATTCAAGCTGAGGCTGGATTTCCACGCTTGCCAATGGGCGCCCGACCAATGCCTGAGCCATATCGAGCAGATAGATGACGATTGATACTAGATCACGCGTCTGTCCACTGAGATTATCTGAGCGGGGGAATTTTTTGAACCTCAGGCCAAGGGCATCAAAAATCGGGGCCTATTTCAGACATTCCTAGAGCATTAAACACACAATTAGACCTTTAAACGTTGCGTTTCAAACGTGCCTTCGCGCCTTGTAACCAGCCAAAAAATTTGTTGTCATAGCCGTTCATCGCAAATTTTCTATGCGACACCACTGATTACCAAGGAGAGGTAAGCATGGCTTTCGACGCTTTCATTCAGATCGCTGACAGCCCTGGCGAGGCGCTGGACGAGAAGTACAGCAAATGGATTGAAATCACCGGCTATAACTTCGG
Source organism: Pseudomonas syringae CC1557 (assembly GCF_000452705.1). Lineage (NCBI taxonomy): Bacteria > Pseudomonadati > Pseudomonadota > Gammaproteobacteria > Pseudomonadales > Pseudomonadaceae > Pseudomonas > Pseudomonas syringae. Next base: position 173,511 of record NZ_CP007014.1, on the reverse strand, counting down.
CGTCAGCCAAAGCACCTCAGCCACCGCCAGTTCCTCGGGCGGCGCTTCATCCGGTCGCACCACCATGACTAATTTCACCTTCACCAAATACCTCGACAGCGCCAGCTGCAAGCTGATGGAAGCCAGCTGCGCAGGCCAGCATCTCAAGGAAGTGAAACTAGTGCTGTGCCGCGCAGGCACCGACAAACTCAAGTACTACGAAGTGGTACTTGAAGAAGTCATCATCGCCGACTACACACAGAGCGCAAGTTCCGGCGTCCCCACCGAAATCGTTCAGCTCAACTACGGCCGGATAAAAACCACCTACACCCTGCAAAAACGTGTCGATGGTACCGCGGGCGGTAACGTGGCTGGCGGATGGGACCGGATTAATAACAAAAAGTACTCGTGAGGCACGACCATGGCTGAAGCAAGATCCTTCATCAATGTCAGAACACAGACCTTTGACTCTCTAAAAGCAAATCTTGCACTGCCAAAGAACACCGAGGCCAAGTTCGTAGCGCTGAACTCTCACATTTCAGGCAGCGTCGTCCTCGCGGGCGAACTGGTCATCGTCGGTGACGCCTCCACCACCTCGTCTACCGCTCAGGAAGCCTTCCTGATGGCCAAGGCAGCCGAGGTGCATACCGCGTTGCTGGCTAACGGCGTGGGGGCGGATGATTTCTTTCTTGATAATTTTGAGCTGCTCAAGCAAGCGATCTCTTACACTTCTATGGGGGTAGGCGCTGCAAGTGATGGCTGGTCCAAGCATATGGAGGAGATCAAAAAATCGCTTCAAGACATCGAAAAACTCTACCAAGCGCACATGGGCTCCGGCACCATGACCCAACGAGACGCTTTCTATGCCAAGCGCACAGAATTGTTCATGAGGCTTGAGAAGTTGCTGAATAATTTTCTGGCATATGGGTCCGGGCTGCGCAACGAAGGCTCGATAAAAAGGCTGCTGGGACTTTCAACCAGCCGCTATATGCATACTGGAGAGATAGCGGGATACGCTGACAAGGTATCTGGTGTGGCCAAAGCGTCCAAGTGGATCAAAAGGGGCGCTTATATCGGGACAGCACTTGAAATTGGTTCCACCGGACTCGCCATTCATAAAGCTTGCGCGCTGGGTCGCGAGGAACAGTGTCGTAAAGCGAAATATGTCGAAGGCAGTTCGCTGCTAGGTAGCGTATTTGGAGCTGGCGCTGGTGGATTTGTAGGAAGTGCAGTTGTTACCACTGCCTGCGTCGCAATCGGTATCCCTACTGGCGGTGCGGGAGCACTGGCATGTGGCGTAATTGGAGGTGCTGTAGGTGGGTGGGGAGGAGGAGAGCTAGGCCAGTCCAAAGGTGAACAGTTTGGGGAAATTATTTACGGGAAAATGATAAATGACTAGCGAACAAATTGGTTTGTCCGCAGGATTTGTACTAGCACTCATGGGGATGGTATTATTTGCAGTAATGCTGATTGCCCATAAATATATCGAAACTATCGAGAGTAACCTTCCTAATTGCTCTTACATAAAAGACAACAAGCGCACATGGGGAAATGCTGGATTACTTGGCAAAGTTATGAGAGGGAGCATAATTGCGATGATATTAATAATGCCCAGTATGCATGCTAAACGAGGCCTGATCGACGCGCAAGAGGTAAGCAATCTTCCGAAGCGATACAGATATATTCTCACGATACCGATGATTACTTGCTGTGTACTGTTTGTCTTTCTGATCGCGTTGAGCCTAGCCGAGAAATATGTTGCATAGTCCTGTAGCAGGAATGCTTGTCTCAAAGAAATTGCGAGAGGCCTCGTATCCGCCCTCTGGCGGCAGAACGTTAGCCGACACGAGAGCTGCCATAGTATCCGTATGGTCTGATGCGGCTAGTCATGTCACGTAGTCGATAACCACACTTATTATGGTTATTGCTATTTCAAAGAGCGGACCGTTAGCGATCAAACAGAAAAAGAAATCCTGAAGCCTAAGTTGATGAGTTTTATTTCTAGTGTCGGAATACTGCTTCTTTTTCTAGCGCCCATGAGCTTCGCATCTTCCTCGACTTCTTCCCCTAAGGGAATGAAGAGAACCTATGAACAAAACTACAGGGACATGGTTCTCGCCACCTGCATAGCGAATGCTTACAAGGGCGAAAAAAACACTGCAATGGATGCGGGCAGCAGTGTGAGTGCTTTACGCGACTGGGCCTTCTATGTTTTTGAGAAAAGTCCCGATGCGGTAAAAGCGCTCGTTGAAAAGTATTTAGCCAAAGATTACACAAACCCTTTGGTTGAATCCGAGACAAAGGGAGTAAAATTTGACTTATTGAAGTGCGTCGACCTTTACCATAGTAAAGAGCTCGATGCGCTTACAACGGAGGTTGTGATAAAACCTAATCATACCTATATTCAAGATAATAAATGACAGACGCGGAGCGACCGCTCGGATCGGTCATATTTTTACGTAGATTATACGGACGACCTTCAATCATCGACTCGGAATTCAAGAGACTCTGAAACAAGCTCTATATCAGATATTCAAGAGCAAAAAAACCGCCTCTGAGGGCGGTTTTTTTAGATGCGGTCAATTACAACTTCGGACCCGCAGCCCTGATGGCGTCGCTCACGTCGAACTTCTTGAAGTTCTCCACGAACAGGCCAGCCAGTGCTTTTGCAGCTTCGTCGTAGGCAGCCTGGTCAGCCCAGGTGTTGCGCGGGTTGAGCAGGCCGGTGTCTACGCCGGGTACCAGTTTCGGTACGTCGAGGTTGATGGTGTCGAGGTGTTCGGTTTCTGCACCGATCAACGCGCCGCTCTGGATCGCTGCAATCACGCCACGGGTGGTCGGGATGTTAAAGCGCTTGCCGACGCCATAGCCGCCGCCGGTCCAGCCGGTGTTGACCAGATAGACCTTGGAGCCGAAGCCGCGGATACGTTTGATCAGCAGCTCTGCGTATTCGCCAGCCGGACGCGGGAAGAACGGAGCGCCGAAGCAGGTGGAGAAAGTGGACTTGATGCCCGACCCTGAACCCATTTCAGTCGAACCGACGAGCGCGGTGTAACCCGACAGGAAGTGATAAGCCGCCTGCTCTTCGCTGAGGATCGACACTGGCGGCAATACGCCGGTCAGGTCGCAGGTCAGGAAGATCACTGCGTTCGGCTCGCCACCGAGGTTTTTTGGCGCGCGCTTTTCGATCAGCTCACGCGGGTAGGCGGCCCGGCTGTTCTGGGTCAGGCTGCTGTCGGCGTAATCGGCTTTCTTGGTGACCGGGTCGAGTACGACGTTTTCCAGTACCGCGCCGTGCTGGATGGCTTTCCAGATGACGGGCTCGTTCTTCTCGGACAGGTCGATGCATTTGGCATAGCAACCGCCTTCGATGTTGAACACCACGCCTTTGCCCCAGCCGTGTTCGTCATCACCGATCAGATAACGGCTTTCATCAGCAGACAGGGTGGTTTTACCCGTTCCGGACAGGCCGAAGAACAGCGTTACATCGCCCTCTTCGCCCATGTTGGCGGCGCAGTGCATCGGCAGCACGTCAACGGCCGGCAGCAGGAAGTTCTGCACCGAAAACATGGCTTTCTTCATTTCGCCGGCGTAACGCATGCCTGCGATCAGCACTTTGCGGGCAGCAAAGTTGATGATGACGGTGCCGTCGGAATTGGTGCCGTCACGCTCAGGTTCGCAAACGAACCATGGCGCGTTCTGAATTTCCCACTCGTCCTTGCCAGCCGGGTTGTACTGTTCAGGATTGATGAACAGGCAACGGCCGAACAGGTTGTGCCACGCAGTTTCGGTGGTCATCTTGACCGGCAGGTAGTGAGCCGGGTCGGAGCCTACATGAACGTGGGAAACGAAACGCTCGCGCTCGGCCAGGTAAGCGCCTACACGGTTCCACAAAGCGTCGAATTTTTCGGCCGGGAACTTGCGGTTGATCGGGCCCCAGGCGATGGCGTCCTGAGTGCTCGGCTCTTCGACAATGAAACGATCGACCGGCGAACGGCCAGTACGATGGCCCGTTTGCACAACCAGTGCGCCAGTGTCGGAAAGTTCGCCTTCGTTACGGGCAAGGGCTTCCTTGACCAGTTCGTCGGTGCTCAAATCGGTGTACACAGCGTTGTTGGTTTGCGTCATGAGGTTCCCCGTCGGCCGTTGGCCGAGTGCTTCAAACGGTTTTGTAGTAAAAAAACTACCACTACTACAGCGTAAAAGTGGGCCGGATTATGCCAGAAATGCCCAGAAATGGTAGGACCCTCCTGTCAGAACAGCATTACAGGAGCCCACACCGTATTCTGAGGCTATTTGCGCTGTGATTAATGGCGCGTGTCAGACGGAGAATCGACACCGCCGCCAGCAAACAGCTGCGCGACGTCAGTGGCATCGAACAGGTAGCGCTCGTTGCAGAACTGACAGTCGATTTCAATCGAGCCGTTGTGCTCGATGACCAGTTGCTGCGCGTCCTCCAGCCCGAGGCTGACCAGCGCATTGGCGGATCGCTCACGAGAGCAGCTGCAACGGAAGCAGATCGGCTGAATATCGAACAGGCGAACCGGGTCTTCGTGATACAGGCGATGCAGAATCGTCTGATTGTCCAGGCTGAGCATTTCTTCGGCCGTCAGGGTGTTGGCCAGGGTGATGACATGCTCCCAGTTGGCATCGCGCTCCTCCGGGTCGGTGATCTCTGCGGCGGGCAGTTGCTGCAACAGCAGACCACGGGCGCGATGACCGTCGGCCTTGAGCCAGAAACGCGTACCCAACTGCTCGGACATTACAAAATAGTTGGAGAGGCTTTCCGACAGGTCGACACCGTCCAGCGCAACGATGCCCTGGTAGCGCTTACCCTTGCGCGGGTCGATGGTCAGCGCCAAAGAACCCTCGGGCATAAGGTCCTGAAGGCCCGCGCCTGGACTGATCAGCGATTCTTCGTAACGGGCGATACCCCGCAGCTCACGCTCGCTTGAACACTCGACCATCAACAACGGGACGGCGCCGCTGGAGCGCGCCTGAAGGATCAGCAAGCCGTCGAACTTGAGCGTGCCGACCAACAGCGCAGCCGCCGCCATCAGTTCGCCAAGCAATTGCGCGACCGGCTCCGGGTAGGCATGTTTGGCGAGCACTTCGGCGTAGCTGCGCTCCAGGGCAACCAGCTCTCCACGAACGTCGCTTTCGTCGAAAATGAAGCGCTGGGTGAAATCGATGTCGGGGAAATCATGCATAAGAAGAGGGTATCTGAGGTAATGACAATGGATGGCCATCGGCAGCACGCGCCATTCGGCACCTGAAAATGCTGTGCACCGTAGGTTTTGACCGGCATTTTAGGAGCTATCCGGCGCGCTTCCAAGCTGGATGGCTTTTCGGTCCGATCACCGGGCCTGCCATCCACTCGATTTCAGTCGCTGTGCTGATTGCCCCGAAAATCAAAAATCTGTCGACGCTGCTTCTTGGTCGGCCGCCCATCGGTGGTAACGCCCAGGTTGCCGGCCTTGCGTTGTGCAGCAGCGTTTTCCCGTTTCGCAAGGCTCTCCGGGGTCTCGCGATACAGCGTCTGCGCTTCCGGTGCGCCGCGTCGGACAACCGATAGCGCCTCAACAACGACCGTGCGCTCATCGAAGCCCATACGAATCTGCAACTCGTCGCCGACACGAGGCTCCTTGCCGGGCTTGCAACGTTCGCCGCGACAGTGCACCTTGCCACTTTCGATGGCTGCTTTGGCCAGCGCACGCGTTTTGAAGAATCGCGCCGCCCACAGCCATTTATCCAGACGAACCTTGTCTTCTTCTTCCAACTTTTGTGCCATTTGAATTCCTCATCAGTGTGGCAGTCTGAACGTTATCAGTCTCGACGGAATCGAGCGGCCAAATTGTCAGGCCGGAGAATCTCCCGGGAACATGTAGTAACCGAACCTTGTTTGTCAAAATCAGACAGTAATCATTTCATTGCCCCGACCTCACATGGAGTGCGACGTGACAGAATTTCCAACTTCGTTAACCTCCCCTGGGAAAAGGTGTGAGGGATGCACGGGCAGCCCCGAACTGGGCTTCTCGTTTGACTACGCCTATCAGCCGATTGTGGACCTGCGTGACCAGTCGACTTTCGCTCATGAAGCGCTGGTGCGCGGCCCCAATGGAGAGAGCGCCTATTCGGTACTGAGTCAGGTCACTGACCAGAACCGCTATCGCTTTGACCAGATGTGCCGCACGACCGCGATTGCCGGCGCGGCAAGACTGGGGATGACCGAGCGTTTATCGATCAACTTTTTGCCCAATGCCGTGTATCGTCCCGAACTGTGCATCCGCAGCACGCTGGAAGCGGCCAAAAAGCATGACTTCCCTATCGAGAGGTTGATTTTCGAGACCATCGAAAGCGAACATGTTTGCAGCAATGGTCATTTGAGCAACATCCTGCGTGAGTATCGAGAGTTTGGCTTCATGACCGCTATCGATGACTTCGGCGCCGGGTATTCAGGCCTGACGCTGCTCGCAGATTTTCAACCCGACCTTATAAAACTCGACATGAACCTGATCCGCGACGTTCATCGAAATCGCGTGCGTCAGGCGATTGTTCGTAGCGTTGTCACAATGTGTTCGGACTTGGGGATTAAAGTCATTGCAGAAGGCATAGAGCAGACCGAAGAGCGGGACTTTCTCGCCGATTGCGGCATTTTTCTGATGCAGGGTTATCTGTTTGCCAAACCTGCCTTCAAAGCCCTGGCTCAGGTAGACGCTGAGGCCTTGAAGACGTCTTGAGAAGTACGGAATCACATTGAAGACATTTGATCACCTGACGGTTATAGGCCTGCGCGAGTGGGTGGCGCTTCCCGACCTGGGGGTTGCAGGCCTGCGGGCGAAAATCGATACCGGCGCGAGCACCTCAAGCCTGCACGCCACTGAAATCGAACCTTTTGAACGTGATGGTCAGAAGTGGGTGCGTTTCAACGCGCATCTGGGCACCGTGGTGCAGTTGCGCCATCGACGCTGCGAGGCGCAACTGGTTGCCATGAAGACCATTAAAAGCTCCAACGGCCATGCGCAGGTGCGTTACGTAATTCGTACCACGCTGGCCTTGGGTGATCGTATATGGCCGGTTGAATTCACGCTGGCTTGCCGCAAGTCGATGCGCTATCGACTGCTGCTGGGTTCCAAAGCTCTGATCGATGGCCAACTGGTGGTCAATCCGGGTATTACTTACGTACAAGACAAGCCGGTGTTCCCGGCCTCTACTTCCTCAGGTGTTGCATGAAGATCGCTGTGCTTTCGCGTAATCCGCGTCTGTATTCCACCCGTCGTCTGGTCGAAGCCGGTATCGAGCGAGGCCATGAGATGGTGGTGATCGACACCCTGCGCGCCTATATGAACATCGCCAGCCACAAGCCGCAGATCCACTATCGCGGCAAACCGCTGGAAGGCTTCGATGCGGTCATTCCGCGTATCGGGGCTTCGGTGACTTTCTATGGCTGTGCGGTGTTGCGTCAGTTTGAAATGATGGGCGTGTTTCCGCTCAATGAATCAGTCGCCATTGCCCGCTCGCGGGACAAACTGCGCTCACTGCAATTGCTCTCGCGTCGCGGCATCGGCTTGCCGGTGACCGGCTTTGCTCACTCACCGGATGATATTCCCGATCTGATCCAGATGGTCAACGGCGCGCCGCTGGTCATCAAGGTGCTGGAAGGCACCCAAGGCATCGGAGTGGTGCTGTGCGAAACCGCCACCGCGGCGGAATCGGTGATCGAAGCGTTTATGGGTCTCAAGCAGGACATCATGGTGCAGGAGTACATCAAGGAAGCCGGTGGTGCCGACATTCGCTGCTTCGTGGTCGGCGACAAGGTCATCGCCTCCATGAAACGCCAGGCCAAACCTGGTGAGTTCCGCTCCAACCTGCACCGTGGCGGCAGCGCCAGCCTGATCAAGATCACGCCGGAAGAACGCATGACTGCATTGCGCGCAGCCAAGGTAATGGGCCTGAGTGTGGCGGGCGTGGATATCCTGCGCTCCAATCACGGCCCGCTGGTGATGGAAGTCAATTCTTCACCGGGTCTTGAAGGCATCGAAGTGACCACCAGCAAGGATGTCGCCGGGATGATCATCGAGTATCTGGAAAAGAATAGCGGCCCGCATATGACGCGTACCAAGGGCAAGGGATAGAAACCGGTTCAGATGTCCAGGCCAATTGCCCGTTTCTGCGCATTGGCCTGAGCACGCCTTACCGTATATCCGGTAAAAACGCTAAGTAATCGATTCAGCACGATCATATTCCGTCACCCCCGCTGCCTGTGCCTGCCAAGCCAAAGACGACGTTTTAGCCGCCTTTGCGCCGATTCACCCCCTTCCCTGCCAACACAAATCAACACTTTCCCCGCTTTTGTATGCCGATTACGCATGAGGTAGTCGTTTACGGCATTAGACGAATGCGCACGCCATGGGAATAGTTGCGACTTTTTTCGCCTGCGACTGAGCCGATAGGCTCCTCTGCAGTGGCCCTCTCTGGAGATTTTCCAACGTATCCGTGCCCTGAAATTGCTGCGGCAAAGCCCTGTAAGTGAGGCGGTTCCGGAACGATCCAAGCTACTTCAAACAAGGGTAAAAATATGAAGAAGGCAAAGTTGAGTCTGGCATGGCAGATTCTTATCGGACTGGTACTGGGTATCGCCGTCGGCGCCCTGCTCAATCATTTCAGTGCTGAAAAGGCCTGGTGGATCACCAATCTCCTGCAACCGGCAGGTGACATCTTCATTCGTCTGATCAAGATGATCGTTATCCCTATCGTTGTCGCATCGCTGATTGTGGGCATTGCAGGCGTAGGCGATGCGAAGAAACTGGGGCGCATCGGCCTCAAGACCATTCTGTATTTTGAAGTCGTGACTACTATTGCCATTTTGGTCGGTCTGGTGCTGGCAAACGTGTTCCATCCGGGCACAGGCATCGACATGAGCACCCTGGGCACCGTCGATATCTCCAAGTATCAACAGACCACTGCCGAGGTTCAGCACGATCACGCGTTCATCGCTACGATCCTCAACCTGATTCCGTCCAACATCTTTGCGGCCATGGCGCGCGGCGAAATGCTGCCGATCATCTTCTTCTCGGTGCTGTTCGGGCTTGGCCTTTCCAGCCTGCAGGCCGAAGTCCGCGAGCCGCTGGTGAAGCTTTTTCAGGGCGTATCGGAAGCCATGTTCAAGGTCACTCACATGATCATGAACTACGCACCGATCGGCGTATTCGCACTGATCGCGGTGACGGTCGCCAACTTCGGTTTCGCCTCGCTGCTGCCGCTGGCCAAGCTGGTGATCCTGGTTTATGTGGCCATCGCCTTCTTCGCTTTCGTGGTCCTCGGGCTGATTGCTCGCGCCTTCGGCTTCTCGGTCATCAAGCTGATGCGCATCTTCAAGGACGAGCTGATTCTGTCCTACTCCACCGCCAGTTCCGAAACCGTCCTGCCACGCGTGATCCAGAAAATGGAAGCCTACGGCGCGCCGAAAGCGATCTGCAGCTTCGTGGTGCCGACCGGTTATTCGTTCAACCTCGACGGCTCGACGCTGTATCAGAGCATCGCGGCGATTTTCATTGCCCAACTGTACGGTATCGACCTGTCGATTGGCGCACAGTTGATGCTGGTGCTGACCTTGATGGTCACCTCGAAAGGCATCGCGGGCGTGCCGGGTGTTTCCTTCGTGGTGCTGTTGGCAACCCTGGGTAGCGCGGGCATTCCGCTGGAAGGCCTGGCGTTCATCGCCGGTGTCGACCGGATCATGGACATGGCGCGTACCGCCCTGAACGTGATCGGCAATGCGCTGGCAGTGCTGGTCATCTCGCGTTGGGAAGGCATGTATGACGATGCCAAGGGCGAGCGCTACTGGAACTCCCTGCCTCACTGGCGCAGCAAGCAGCCAGTGCCGCTGGGTCAGCCGACGGCTGATTGACCGCTCCCCCACTCCGCGCCGACCGCTCAAGAGCCGACGCGGAGCGCCCCGGATTTGCGTGCCAGCATTGGCGCGCAAATCAGCTCATGAAACGCCTAGCCAGCTCGGCCTGTGCCCTGCACTCGCGCCAGGAAAGCTGGCCAGTCCGCCTCCCTGTCGACCGCTACGCGCTGGACGTTCGGGTTCAGCGCAAGACGCTCCTGCAAGGCACGCGCTGCGGGCATGCTCTCCAGCAGATCCAGATCGAACAGTCGCTCTCCCACTTGCTGCGCCAGGTCGACGCTGTATAGAAAATAAAGATCTGCCACGGTGAATTGCTCGCCAGCCACATAAGGGGCAAACAGGCCGCGCTGCGCCAGGGCGGCGAAGCCCTTGATGAGGTCGCGGCGCGCCTTGGCTTTGAGCTCCGGCGGCGTCGGTCGTCCACCAAAAATCACTTCCGCGTAGCACAGGCGCGCAGGCAGCTCGATGTACAGCTCGATTTCCTTGGCGATTGTCCAGACCTGAGCCCGTGCAAACGGGCTCAAGGGCAGCAATGGTCGGCCAGGTGAAATGTCCTCGACATAACGCAAAATGACATCTGTTTCACTGATGAAACCGTCAGCAGTGCCCAGCACAGGCACTTTACCTCGGGCGCTGACGGCCAGGACCTCCGGGCTCTGGCAGCCATGCAGCGGTACCACTTCGAAAGGCAGCTGTTTCTCCAGCAGTGCCAGTTTGACCATATTGAAATAGTTGCTCGCAGCAAATCCATAAAGCTTCAGCATCGATGGCCTCCTCAGCCCTGTACCTTCAGTTCAGTGGTGAGGACGCTATCAACATGACCATACTTATCAGTGACTTACATCAATTGCCTATAATTTGAGGAATTGTCCTACGCATAATCATTCCACCGCACAGGCATGCCCGACTGAAAAGAATCCGGTTAAACTGCCTTTCTGACATGAGGATTGAACATGACCGACACACTCGACAACGACGAAGATGACGATTTCGCCGGCCAAAAACTGATCGAAGCCATCGAGAACCAGATCGAAGCCAACGAACCGCCCGCTGCCAAGGCCGTGTTCAACAAGCTGACGCTGGTGGGCTACGAGCGCGAAGAGATTCTGGAAATGATGGCTCATGTGCTGGCCTTCGAGGTTCACAGCCTGCTCGAAGAAGACCGCCCATTCGACGCGCAATGGTACGAAACCGCGCTGCGCGCACTGCCTGAGCTGCCGCCAGATAAATAACCTCCCACCGCCCTAATGCCGGTGAGATATATGCTGCAAAGCTTTCAGACGCTGTCTACACTGCAGATGCCCCGCTGCCGCTTGAGCCTGCTGGGCTATCACGCCAAGCCGGCTTCAACGGTCTCCAGAACCGACGAGCATAGAAACCGACACGTCGATTCCAGACACACCCGCCAGCCGGCGAGGTCGTACTACTATAAAAAGTCTGGAGTACCTATGTCGTATACCCCTCAGTTGGTTGCCGAACTGGAAATCCTTGCACTGTTCAATCTGGGAAACACCCAGGAAGGCCTCAAAGTTCATCACGTCGCGGCCCCCACTGCCGTCGCAGCAGCAAAAAGACTTTTCGAAAAAGGCCTCACGACCCAGGTCGATGGCGGTTATCTGACCAGCCTCGGACTTGAGGCTGCACAGCATGCGCAGTCGATATTGACCATCCTCAGCGTCTCGAAACAGGCAGCCTGAACCGCACCGGGCCTGCCCAGCAAAAAGCTTCGCAGGCCCTTCATTTTCAGGAACATCGGCCGATAACAGCCGTTGGCGCCTGAATGACCACCCGACCGAACCCGCTTCTCTCGGCTGCAAACCTTCTTCGCCCTCTTGCTCAGTAAATCCACGCCTGCCCGGGCCAGATGCCTTGAGTTGCGATGACGCGTAATCCTGAAATTCGCCCCGATCTGGATGAGGGCATCGACCGCAAGGTGCTCAGCCAGTTGCGTAACCGCTTCCTGTCGGTCAATGACGGGAGATATGCGCGTGCCCTGGAAGGCATGTCGACCCGCCAGCAAAGCGTGATGACGCTATTGCCGCTGTTCTTTCACGTCAATCATCCGCTATTGCCTGGCTACGTTTCCGGCGCTACGCCTGCGGGCGTTTCGCATTACGAACCCGGCGCGCAGGTACTGAGCGAAGCCCAGCGGCTGACCCGCTCTTTTTCGTACAAGGCACGGCACGGCAATCCGCCGCAGCCAATCCATGGCCTGTTCCTGATGGGCAGCCTCGGCACACTGGCCCAGGCTGAACAGAGCGATATGGACGTGTGGGTCTGTTACGACAGCACGCTGGAACCGGAGGCCATCGCCGAACTGCGCAAGAAGTGCAAAGCGCTTGAGACGTGGGCGGCAACCATGGGCGCTGAGGCGCATTTTTTTCTGATTGATCCAGAGCGATTCAGGCGTGGAGACCGCGATTCACAGCTTAGCTCCGACGATTGCGGCACCACTCAGCATTATCTGTTGCTCGATGAGTTTTACCGCACCGCGATCTGGCTCGCGGGCCGCACGCCGATGTGGTGGCTGGTGCCGGTCTATGAAGAGCAGAATTATCAGGATTACACGCATACGCTGCTTAGCAAGCGCTTCATCCGTGCCAGCGAAGTCCTTGATCTGGGGCCGATGTCGGCTATTCCGCCCGCAGAGTTTGTCGGTGCCGGGTTGTGGCAATTGTTCAAAGGCATCGAGTCGCCTTACAAGTCAGTCCTCAAGCTGCTGCTGATCGAGGTGTATTCAAGCGAACATCCGCGCGTGCAGTGCCTGAGCCTGCGCTTCAAGCAAGCGGTGTTCGCCAACCAGCTTGACCTGGATGAACTCGACCCTTATGTGGTCGTCTACCGGCGCATCGAAGAGCATCTGCAAGCCCGTAAAGAATCAGAGCGTCTGGAGCTGGTACGGCGCAGTCTGTACCTGAAGGTCAACAAGAAACTGACCGGCTCGCCCCGCCTGCGCAGCAATGGCTGGCAACGCTTGCTGCTGGAGCGTCTGACCTTGGAATGGGGATGGGATGATCGCAACCTGACCCTGCTCGACAGCCGCAGCCAGTGGAAAGTCCGCCAGGTGGTCAATGAACGACGTGCACTGGTCAACGAGCTGAATTACAGCTATCGCTTCCAGACACAGTTCGCTCGCACTCAAAGCAGCGCAGATGCACTCGACGCTCGCGACCTGACCATCCTCGGGCGTCGTCTTTATGCCGCCTTCGAGCGCAAGGCCGGCAAAATCGAATTCATTAATCCGGGCATCGCCCCGGACCTCGCAGAAGACACGCTGACGCTGGTGCATTCACCCAACAAACGTGAACCGGGCAAACACCAATGGGCGCTGTACAACGGCAACCTCGGCATTCATGAGTGGGCAAACTTTTTGCCTATCAAACGCAGCCGGGAACTACTCGATATATTGACCTGGTGCCATCGCAACAGCGTGATCGACGCCACGACCCGCATGGCGCTGCATCCGGGCATCAGCGACCTGACGGAGTTCGAGCTGTTCAATCTGCTCGCTGCCTTGCAGCAAAGCATCGAGCTGCCAATGTCTGACGTCAGTGACGAAGCGTTGCTTCAGCCCAGCGTGCCCAAGGAAATACTCTTGCTGGTGAATGTCGGCGTCGACCCGCTCAGGCACCATCGCGATCTCAATATTCTGATGACCACCCACCGCACCGACTCGCTCAGTTATGCAGGCGTTCGGGAAAACCTGGTGCTGACGCTGGACCAGATCACGCTCAACACCTGGAACGAAACACTGGTCAGCCGCTATGACGGCCCACACGCGCTGCTCGACTGCATGAGCGAACTGCTCGCCAGCCTGCCGGAGCACGGCCAACAGCCGCAGATTCGCGTGCGGTGTTTCTGCCATAACCGGGCACCTGCCATCGCCCAGCGGGTCGAAGAACTGATCAGCACGGCGCAGTTGCTGCTCGCCAGAAAGCTGAATCATCGCTATCTGATTCAGGTGCAGCAGCAGTACCACGTCCTGGAGATCGAGCCAGGCAGGGTCGGTCATATCGTCGTCAACAGTCTGCCCGGCCTGTTCAAATACCTGGGTGAAGAACTGCCGAGATACAGCCCGCTGCATCTTGACCCCCAGGCACTGGACGACCACGACCTGGCCCTGATCCTGCCATTCGGGCAACCGGAGTGTATTCAGGTGTTCTACCGGATCAACGAGCCGGATGCCGATCTGTACGTACTGGACGAGCACAATTCGCTCTGGCACCAGCGCGTGCCGTATCACGACGAACCCAGCCTGCTGATACCGCTGCAGCGCTTTTTCCACTCACTGGTCTATCGCCGTGGTGCATCGCTGCCGCTGGATAATCCGTTCGAGCCAGTATTGCTGGAAACGCTTTACTACCAGGTCTTGCCTTCCGGTGCGGCAGTGGCGCGGCGTATAGAACATCGCCAGGCGCCGACCGCTGCGGACAAGTCGTACTACGACGTGCAGGCGATCATCGAAGAAACCTCGCCGGGGCAGATCAACGTCACCCTGTATTGCGACAACAGCGAGTTTTCCGAGCTGGAATATGGTGATCAGCTGTATGCCGCCGTTGCGCAGCAAATCCTCGGCAAGCGCCAGGAGCCGCAACGCTACCGCTCCTACATCACCGACCTCGACCTTTCCGGCCTGCTGGATGGCAAACACGGGCAAAGCATCCTCTTCCTGCGGCACAAGGCCGAGCTGGAAAAGCTGCTGAATGAAGCCATGGATCAGGCCTGAGTATCTGTGCCGCGCTCACACATTGAAGCGTTGACGCCTGCTTCAGGCCGTACGAGATACAGGCGCTGTTAAAGCCTGAGTTTCGTTTAAGGGCACCGTTTTCGTCGGACTGAAGATTTGTGACGCAGAGCGTCACGAACGGCATGCCAACGCGGAGCATTGGCACGAGCGTCAGATTTTATCAGGCAGGGGCGGAAACGAGATGTAACGATTTCGCTTACTCGTACTCACCCGCAGCTTCCGGCTGATACTCGACCGCCAGCAACGTCAGTTTGAGGGTCTTGCCACCCGGGGCGGGCCAGTCGATATGCTGGCCGACTTGCAGGCCAAGCAGGGCCGAGCCCATGGGCGCGAGGACCGAGACGGTGCCGTCTACGCCTGCATCCTGCGGATAGACCAGTTTCAGGTGGTAGTCCTTGCCACTGACTTCTTCACGGCAGTGCACACGTGAGTTCATGGTCACCACGCCCGCAGGCACTTCATCGTGGCCAACCACTTGTTCGGCGCGGTCCAGTTCGGCCTGTAGCGCCTGGAGGCCCGGCGTGTCTTCGTCCTGGCTGTCGATGAGAGTCTCGAGACGCTGTACGTCGAGCCGGGTGAGGATGATAGAAGGTGCTGTGGTCATGGTCTGGGCAGACTCCTTTATTCTCCATGAATAAAACAAAACCCCGCCGGTGCGGGCGGGGTTTACGAGCTTCTCTACCTGGAGAAGCAGCCTTCGACACTAACACAGCGCAACAAATACACAACCCGGCAAGGTCTCAGCCGGCAGTCTGGCCGGCCTCGAAGCCAGCGCGCCGTTCATATGCGTCACGGCGAATCTGCCGACGCCGATCATCATCGGCAGAACGCCATTCGCGGATGTCTTCAACGTGGCGAAAGCATCCCAGGCATACCTTCTGTTCATCAAGCCGACACAGGCTGATACAAGGCGATGCCACCGCCGGGCTGACGTTGCTGAAAAGCGGTTTGGGCGGTCGAGCGGGTGTCTGGCTCACAATCAGATCTCGGAAAAATCAAGCTCGACGCCAGCCTGCTCGACGGTAAAGCGTTCCAGCATCTCGCTCAGCAGCTCATCACTGGAATCACAGGCCCAGCACTGGTTCTCTTCGTTGTAGTCGAAGTGAAAACCACCCGATTTGGCGGCCAGCCAGAGCTGACGCAGCGGCTCCTGACGGCTGAAAATAAGCTGCGTGCCGCCTTCAAACTTGACGGTCAGTACACCGGCCGAGTTTTCCAGGTCCACATCCAGACCACTCTCGTCGAATACGTCTTCGATATTCTGCTGAGTCGCATCGACCAGATCGTGAAAGCGCGCTTCGGTCAAACTCATTACGGAAACCTCGATAATTGTCTGCTGATGGCGCAGACGGGCAAGATACGGACGCTGCCAGGCAAATGCAAAGCTTACCCGTCAGTTTGTGTTTCATGAACGTTTTAATGCCCGAGGCCCGCCAGACGGGAGGCCCCTCGCATAGGCAAGCTGCCGGGTGGTCGGTATACTCGGGCGCAATTAATGCTTTTACAAAGGATTTCGCCATGAAGCGCCTGATCTCTTCGCTTGCTGCGCTTGTCGCGGTCGCGTGTCTTGTTACAGCCTGCGGCCAGAAAGGCCCGCTGTATCTGCCGGATGACACCAAAACCCCGGAAGAACAAGCCAAATCGCAATCGCACAAGCACCTTTAAGGGAACTCCATGGACGCCTTCAACTACCGCGACGGTGAGCTGTTCGCGGAAGGGGTAGCCTTGTCTGGCATTGCCGAGCGCTTCGGTACGCCGACCTATGTCTACTCGCGCGCTCACATCGAAGCGCAATACCGAGCCTACGCCGATGCGCTGAGCGGCATGCCGCATCTGGTCTGCTTTGCGGTCAAGGCCAACTCCAACCTGGGTGTACTCAATGTCCTGGCGCGTCTTGGCGCCGGTTTTGACATCGTTTCGCGTGGTGAGCTGGAGCGCGTGCTGGCGGCTGGCGGCAAGGCGGAAAAAATCGTGTTTTCCGGCGTCGGCAAGACCCGCGAAGACATGCGCCGTGCGCTTGAAGTCGGCGTGCATTGCTTCAATGTCGAGTCCACCGACGAGCTTGAGCGCTTGCAGGAAGTGGCTGCCGAACTCAATGTTCGTGCGCCGATTTCGCTACGCGTCAATCCGGACGTGGATGCCGGCACCCACCCGTACATTTCCACAGGTCTGAAAGAAAACAAGTTCGGCATTGCCATTGCTGCTGCCGAAGACGTTTACATTCGCGCCTCGCAGTTGCCGAATCTGGAAATCATCGGTGTCGATTGCCATATCGGTTCACAACTGACCACCCTTGAACCCTTTATCGATGCACTGGATCGCCTGCTGGATCTGGTCGACCGTCTGGGCGATTGCGGCATTCATCTGCACCACATCGACCTGGGTGGCGGTCTTGGCGTGCGTTACCGCGATGAAGAGCCGCCGTTGGCGGCTGACTACATCAAGGCCGTGCGCGAGCGTCTTGCCGGTCGCGATCTGGGCCTGCTGTTCGAACCGGGGCGCTTTATTGTAGCCAATGCGGGCGTGCTGCTCACCCGAATCGAGTACCTCAAGCACACCGAGCACAAGGATTTCGCCATCGTCGATGCGGCGATGAACGACCTGATCCGACCAGCCCTGTATCAAGCCTGGATGGACGTCACAGCGGTACGCCCGCGTGACAGCGAACCGCGTGCCTACGACATCGTAGGGCCGATCTGCGAAACCGGCGACTTCCTTGCCAAAGGCCGCGAACTGGCACTGGCCGAAGGCGATCTGCTGGCGGTGCACTCGGCTGGCGCTTACGGTTTTGTCATGAGCTCGAACTACAACACACGTGGCCGCGCCGCTGAGGTACTGGTCGACGGTTCCCAGGCGTTTGAAGTGCGTCGTCGCGAAACCGTGGCCGAGCTGTTCGCTGGCGAAAGCCTGCTGCCGGAGTAACCCCATGCTGCTGCGTTTTACCAAGATGCACGGGCTGGGTAACGACTTCATGGTCCTGGACCTGGTGAGTCAGCACGCGCATATCCTGCCCAAGCACGCCAAACAGTGGGGCGACCGCCACACGGGTATCGGTTTTGACCAGCTATTGCTGGTCGAGGCTCCGAACAACCCGGATGTGGACTTTCGCTATCGCATCTTCAACTCGGACGGTTCCGAGGTCGAACAGTGCGGCAATGGCGCACGCTGTTTCGCGCGCTTCGTGCTCGACAAGCGCCTGACTGCCAAAAAACAGATACGGGTCGAGACCAAAGGCGGCATCATCGAACTGGATATCCGCAGCGACGGGCAGATCAGTGTCGACATGGGCCCGCCGCGCTTCGTTCCGGCAGACATCCCCTTTCAGGCACCCGAGCAGGCAACACGTTACTCGGTCGAAGTCGACGGACAGAACGTCGAGCTGGCCGCGGTATCGATGGGCAATCCTCACGCCGTGCTACGGGTCGATGACATTAACAATGCGCCGGTGCATGAACTGGGGCCGAAACTTGAACACCACCCGCGCTTTCCGGCGCGGGTCAACGTCGGCTTCCTCCACGTGGTGGACCGCCAGCGTGCGCAGTTGCGTGTCTGGGAACGCGGTGCCGGGGAAACCCAGGCCTGTGGCACCGGTGCCTGTGCAGCAGCAGTGGCCGCCATCAGCCAAGGCTGGATGGACTCGCCCCTGTTGATCGACCTGCCCGGAGGTCGCCTGTCCATCGAATGGGCCGGCCCGGGACACTCCGTGATGATGACCGGCCCTGCGACTCGGGTCTACGAAGGCCAAGTTCGTCTTTAAGCGAGTACATACGATGACCGACCAGCCTCCAGCTTCCACCGGCACCCCCAGCGAATCGCCTGTCGATAGCGCAGCGCCAGACCTCGAAGCAGAGGCGGTTATCGCCTTCCTGCTTGAGCATCCCGAATTCTTCGCCGAGCACGATGAACTGCTCGTCTCGATGCGAATTCCTCACCAGCGTGGCGACACTGTTTCGCTGGTCGAGCGCCAGCTCAAACTGCTGCGCGAACGCAATATCGAAATGCGCCATCGCCTCTCACAACTGATGGACGTCGCACGCGACAACGATCGACTGTTCGAAAAGACCCGCCGCCTGAACCTCGCGCTGATGGATGCCACCAGCCTGGACGAGCTCGTCATTGCAGTAGAAGACAGCCTGCGCCAGGACTTTCAGGTGCCTTTCGTCAGCCTGATCCTGTTCAGCGATACCCCGATGCAAGTCGGCCGCTGGGTCAGCAATGCCGAAGCCCAGAAAGCCATTGGTGGTCTGATTGGCGAGAAAATCGTTTGCGGCGCCCTGCGTGAACATGAGCTGGCCTTTCTGTTTGGCGAAGATCAAGCCAAGGAAGTCGGTTCCACCGCAATTGCCAGCCTCAACCATCTGGGCCTGCACGGTGTGCTGGCCATCGGCAGCCGTGATCCTCAACACTACAAAAGCTCGGTCGGCACCCTGTTCCTCAGTTACATCGCCGATGTACTGAGCCGCCTGCTGCCCCACTTCGCGCACTCGCTACGTTCGGTGCGCTAGCTATGGAACAGCATCTGGACGCCTACTGCATGCACCTGCGCAGTGAGCGCCAGGTGTCGCCGCACACGCTTGAAGCCTACCGACGCGATCTGGGCAAGGTGCTCGCGTTCTGTCAGAAAGCCGGGCTGTCCAGTTGGACCGCTCTGGACATCCAGCACCTGCGCAGCTTCACGGCTCGTCAACATCAACAGGGCCAGTCCTCGCGCAGCCTGGCCCGCATGCTCTCGGCCGTGCGGGGTTTCTACAAATACCTGAACCGGGAAGGCCTCTGCCAGCACGACCCCGCGAATGGTCTGTCGCCGCCCAAAGGCGAGCGACGCCTGCCCAAGACGCTGGACACCGACCGTGCAGCGCAACTGCTCGACGGCGGCATCGAGGAAGACTTTCTGGCCCAGCGCGACCAGGCCATCCTGGAACTGCTTTACTCATCAGGGTTGCGGCTGTCCGAACTGACCGGCCTGAACCTTGATCAGCTGGACCTGCGCGCCGGGCTGGTGCAAGTGCTCGGCAAAGGCAGCAAGACTCGCGTTTTGCCGGTAGGCAGCAAGGCTCGCAAGGCGCTGGAGTCCTGGCTACCGTTGCGCGCCCTGACCAACCCGCAGGACGATGCGGTGTTCGTCAGTCAGCACGGCAAACGGCTCGGCCCACGTGCAGTGCAGAATCGGGTGAAGGCCGCCGGGGAGCGCGAGCTTGGCCAGAACCTGCACCCGCACATGCTGCGTCATTCATTTGCCAGCCATCTGCTGGAGTCATCGCAAGACCTGCGCGCCGTGCAGGAGCTGCTCGGTCACGCCGATATCAAAACCACGCAGATCTACACTCATCTGGACTTTCAGCATCTGGCAACTGTCTATGACAGTGCTCATCCACGAGCCAAACGTAAAGGATCTGCAGATGATTAAGCTGGTGACGTTCGACCTTGATGACACGCTTTGGGATACCGCGCCTGCCATTGTCGGCGCAGAAGCCTCGCTGCGTGACTGGCTGGCCGAGCACGCGCCAAAGCTCGGCCCCGTTCCCGTCGAGCATCTCTGGGAAATCCGCTCACGCCTGGTGGCCGCTGATCCCTCCTTGAAGCACCGAATCAGCGCGTTGCGTCGGCGGGTGCTGTTTCATGCCCTTGAGGACGCTGGTTACGAACCCGACGAAGCGCAGGATCTGGCGGATCAGGCCTTTGAGGTGTTTCTGCAGGGTCGCCATAAGGTGCAGATTTTCCCCGATGTGCAGCCGACTCTGGAAATTCTTGCCAAAACCTTCACCCTGGGCGTCATCACCAACGGCAATGCCGATGTGCGGCGGCTGGGCCTGGCGGATTACTTTGCCTTTGCCCTGTGCGCCGAGGACCTGGGCATAGGCAAACCCGACCCGGCACTGTTTCTGGAGGCGCTCAGGCGCGGCAACGCGGACGCCAGCGTGGCTGTCCACGTCGGCGACCACCCCAGCGACGATATCGCAGGTGCACAACAGGCTGGCATGCGCGCCATCTGGTACAACCCGCAAGGCAAAGCCTGGGATGCCGACCGGTTGCCGGACGCCGAAATTCACAACCTGTCGCAGCTGCCGGAAGTGCTCGCCCGCTGGGCTTGATCTCTGCGACGGTGAAACGCGCCCAAGAAAAAGCCCGCAGCGACGGCGGGCTTTCTTTTCTCACAAGGCAGTTACAACTTCAGATAGGACGGCTGCCATACTTGTTTTCAGGCTTCTTGGGCGGATCGGCGACCACATTGGCCTCCACCTCCTGCACCTTGCCGCCACGCGCCAGGAACTCTTCCATGGCACGCGCCAGCGCATCACGCTCTTTGTTCTTGGCTTCTACGCTGGGCAATTCTTCGACCGAAACTGCGGCCTTGGCCTTGCCTTTGGCGGGTGCCGCCGGTACGTCGGAGTCGTCTACCTCAACGGCATCGTCTTCCGGGGAAGCAGCTGCAAGCTCTTCACCGTCATCCTCGCCTTCCAGGTCGTCTACCAGATCGTCGTTAGTGTCGTCGTCGCTCATGTTCTACCTCATGACTTGCGAAAGCTGATTAGTTATAGCCCAACCACCCGGAATTACTAAGGCGGCCGGAAAAATTCAACAACCGCTGACTCCAGCGGTTATATCCATTCACCCTGGAGGGTGGCAAGGACGTTACGAGATCCAGCAGCGTCTCGATGTTCGCCTAGATAAATACCTTGCCAGGTGCCCAGCGCCAGCCGGCCTTCCGTCACCGGTAGAACCAACTGACAGCCCAGCAGGCTGGCCTTGAAATGTGCTGGCAAGTCATCAGGGCCTTCGTCGTCATGTTCGTAGCCGTCCACGCCCTGAGGCACCAGACGGTTGAAGAAACGCTCGAAGTCACGACGCACCGCCGGGTCGGCATTTTCGTTGACGGTCAACGACGCCGAGGTATGTTGCAGCCACAAGTGTAGCAATCCGACACGACAATTCCGCAACGGGGGCAGACCTGTCTGTATTTCGTCGGAAACCAGATGAAACCCTCGAGGCCTGGCCCGCAAGGCGATTCTGGACTGATGCCACATACCGTTCTCCGCACCTTCGGCGCGCATTCTAACTCGACTGAGAAAAAAGCAAAGCGCGCAATAAACCGGCTTCCCTGCAAGCTGACGAAGACCTTCGTGGCAATGCTCGTCACACTTCTTTCAACGACGCTCACATCACCGTCCGCAACCACGTCACCTGCGCTGCGTCAGGAGCCGGGATCATTGACGCGGGCAAGATCAATGACAGCAAAAACACAGAGTTTATCCACAAATCGCCAGACAAAAAAAATGCCCGGATACCGGGCATTTCTTTTTTGCGGGCTGCTGCTTACAAGTTGTAGCCACGCTCGTTGTGTTGCGCAAGGTCCAGACCGACAGACTCTTCCTCGTCTGTGACACGCAGACCCATCACGGCATCCAGCACCTTGAGGATGATGAAGGTCACGATAGCGGTGTAAACGACGGTGAACGCGACGCCCTTGAACTGAATCCAGACTTGAGCGCCGATGTCAGTCACGGTGCCGAAGCCGCCCAGGGCCGGGGCTGCAAACACGCCGGTCAGGATCGCGCCGACGATACCGCCGATACCGTGTACACCGAAGGCGTCCAGGGAATCGTCGTAGCCAAGCTTGCGTTTCAGGCTGGTGGCGCAGAAGAAGCAGATCACGCCTGCAGCCAGACCGATGATCAGAGAACCCATCGGGCCGACAGTACCGGCAGCCGGGGTGATGGCAACCAGACCGGCAACCACACCCGACGCGATGCCCAGCGCACTTGGCTTACCGTGCGTCAGCCACTCGGCGAACATCCAGCCCAGCGCAGCAGCAGCCGTCGCGATCTGAGTGACCAGCATCGCCATACCGGCAGTGCCGTTGGCTGCAGCAGCGGAACCGGCGTTGAAACCAAACCAGCCAACCCAGAGCATTGCGGCGCCAATCAGGGTGTAACCCAGATTGTGCGGAGCCATCGGCGTGGTTGGGAAGCCTTTGCGCTTGCCGAGTACCAGGCAGGCTACCAGACCGGCTACACCAGCGTTGATATGCACCACGGTGCCGCCAGCGAAGTCCAGAACACCCCAGTCCCACAACAGACCACCGACGCCGCCCCAGACCATGTGGGCAATCGGCGCGTAGACCAGCGTGAACCAGATGGCCATGAAGATCAGCATCGCGGAGAACTTCATGCGTTCTGCAAAAGCACCGACGATCAGAGCAGGCGTGATGATCGCAAAGGTCATCTGGAAGGTGACGAACACCGCCTCAGGGAACAATGCAGCAGGACCGGTAATGCTTGCCGGCGTGATACCCGCCAGAAACGCTTTACCCATACCACCAAAGAAGGAATTGAAGTTGACGACGCCCGCTTCCATACCGGTGGTGTCGAACGCGATGCTGTAGCCGTAGACGACCCACAGAATGCTGATCAGACCGGTAATAGCGAAACACTGCATCATCACGGAAAGAATATTTTTCGAGCGGACCATGCCGCCGTAGAACAGCGCGAGGCCGGGAATGGTCATGAACAGGACCAGAGCGGTCGCCGTCAGCATCCATGCGGTGTCGCCAGAGTTCAGCACCGGCTCGGCCACTGGATCAGCCGCCAGGGCAAGACCAGGTATTGCTAGGGACAACAGGGCACCGAGCCCTGCGAATTGACGCAGAGTCATATTGTTTTCTCCTGGGGCGTTGGGGTTTGGCGGCTTAAATAGCGTCTGTATCGGTCTCGCCGGTACGGATGCGAATGGCCTGTTCCAGATTGACCACAAAAATCTTGCCGTCACCGATCTTGCCGGTGTTGGCGGCTTTGGTTATGGCCTCGATGACGCGATCCAGATCCTTGTCATCAATGGCGACGTCGATCTTCACCTTTGGAAGAAAGTCGACAACGTATTCAGCACCGCGATACAGCTCAGTGTGACCCTTCTGACGCCCGAAGCCTTTGACCTCGGTAACGGTGATGCCCTGCACGCCGATTTCAGACAACGACTCGCGCACGTCATCCAATTTGAACGGCTTGATGATGGCAGTGACTAGCTTCATGAAAACTTTCTCCCGAATTGGTGGACTTGCCCCAGGAAAACAAACCCGACTCAAGTCTAAGCGCAGTGTCTGGCTTTGTAACGTGTCGGCCTCCTGATCAGGCCAGACCAACCCCCAGAAAACCGCTTCTGACGAAACACATCCCCGCTCCGCCTGCCGCACTGCATTCGTCACAGCGACTGCATCAGTGCATGGGTCATAAGCCACTAAGCAGAAAGCTTGCCAGCTCGTGAATATTCATGGAATACAGGCCCTTGGGCTTGTTTTGCATGACCTTGCAGGATCCATCACAGAGCTAATGCACAGCAATGGTGCTCATGTGCCCGTTGCCGCGCTCCATAAGCGTGCATCGCGCACCTGGAAGTGACTATAGACACTGCGTGTTACACTGCCGCCCTCTGATTCAGGAAAATAACCATGCTCGCGCCCAAAGCCTTTCTTGACGCTCTCAGCGGCCACGCCTCTCGCCTGTTCAATGGCGAAACGCCTGTACCGCGTAGCGAATTCGAAACCCAGTTCAAGGCCCTGCTGCAAAGCGGCTTCAGCAAACTGGATCTGGTCAGCCGTGAAGAGTTCGACAGCCAGATGGCCGTCCTCGCGCGCACCCGCGCGCGCCTGGAAGCGCTGGAGGCCAAGATGGCCGAGCTGGAAGAAAAGGCCTCCGGGGCCGCAGGGACCGAAAAAGCCGAATAAGGCGTTTCCCTGCTTTGCTCTCAATGCGCAATAGCGCTGAGCAGCGCCATGCACAGCGGGCCAGAAACCTGACCTGCTCGCGAATCAGAGCGCCCTTTTACATTTCTGTATTGCGCAGGTCGTGAGCGAGAGGCAGGTTCAGCCAGAAGCGCCTTCAGGCTGAAGGCGGAGCCAGTTCGATAGTCCGGCAGTAGTCCATGAACAGGCGCGTCGCGCGGGTTGGCTGGTTGTTGCGCAGGTAGGCCATGACCAGGGTGGAGGCGGGCATGTCGTCTTCGATATCGAGCTGTACCAGCAACTCACCGTCATAAGTCATGTTGGTTCTGGGGCGCGTGACCAGTACCGAAAATCCCAAGCCCTGACCGACCATGCAGCGCACCATTTCGATTGACGGTGAGCTGTACGCAACCACCGGTGTATAGCCCTTTTCCGTGAAGATATCGATGAAGTAGGTCCTGCTCGGCACGGCGTCGAGCAGGATCATCGGCTCGCGGCTCAGCTCCAGCAAGGTTACGTTTTTTTTCGTCGCCAGAGGGTGTGCCGCCGGCAGCAGCGCATAGGGCTTGTGCGGTGCATTCAATTCCTCTTTGTTGATCGTGGTTCCCAGTTCCAAGTCGTACAGAAACGCCAGATCGAAGCGCCCACGGTGCAGCCCGTGCATCAGTTCATGTTGCTCGCCGTCGTAGAGCTGAATGGTGACGTCCGGGTACAAACGCTTGAAGCCGGCCACCAGCCTGGGCATGTAAAGCGGTGCGGCCGATTCAAAACAGCCAATAGCGATAGTACCGGAGACGTGTTTGTTTTCGGCCCGGGAGTTTTGTTCAAGCTCTTCGGAAAGTCGCAGTAACTCTTTGGCTTTTTCATACACTTTCCCGCCACCGGAAGTTAGGGAAACACCTTGAGCATGGTGGCGCACAAACAGTGGTTGATTGAAGGCTTCTTCGAGGTTTTTGATGGCGACGGAAATAGACGGCTGTGAAATATGCAACTGCCGCGAGGCCTCGGCAATGCTGTCCATTTCGACGGCTGTCACGAAATACTTGAGCTGTTTCAATGTGAAGTGAGCCACGTGATACCTCGTGATGAGCCGACGCTGGACGGCTGCACTTGAATAGCTTTTACCTATGCTTAGCGAGGAGCGTGCCAGCCGCTCACGCCTTGCCGGATTCGCGGGTTCTCATGATAACCGCCGCTGGCCATGGTGATTCCGCAGCGCCAGCACATAATCAACTTTTGCTCGACGAACCAGCAAACGCGGGCAGCGCACCTATTACGAGCGATTATCGCTGCGTCTTTATTCAATCGCCCTAAAAGTGTGCAGTCAGCTCAACGTAACACTAAAACATCACTAACTCTTTTTAACGCGTCACGGCTCTGAACATGAAGACAGGCGTATCTGCTTAGGATTTTCCTATGCTGCGGGCCAAAACTTACTATTTGGCTGCAGGACCTGGCATCAATCATGATGGCTTCAGAAGGGCAAACGGACAACGTCCCGTTTCAACTTCAACAGGACGTCGCCCATCACTATTCAATTTGCCGAGCGAGCCGACAATGACGTTTGATTGGAAATACATGTTTGGCCTGTTCAGCGATACGGAGTTCTGGATGGCCACCTGGACGGTCATTCAACTCAGTGTACTGACCTGGGTCATCAGTATTATTCTGGGTTTTGTTCTTGCGCTGGCCAAACAATCATCTTTGCCGCTGGTAAACTTACCGGCCAAAGCCTATATCTGGTTATTTCGCAGTTTGCCGTTACTGGTACTGCTGATTTTTGTCTATAACTTGCCGCAGGCAGTGCCCGCCACCTCGGCGGTGCTGGCCAACCCGTTCTGGGCCGGCCTGATTGCCATGGTGATGTGCGAAACGGCCTATGTCGCGGAAATTCATCGCGGCGGCCTGCTGTCCATTGCCAAAGGTCAGACAGAAGCAGCCCGGGCACTTGGCCTGCGCTTCGTGGGCACGCAATGGCGCATCGTGATTCCGCAAGCGCTGCGTGTGGCACTGCCGTCGCTGACCAACGAATACATCTCCATCGTCAAACTCAGTTCACTGGTTTCAGTGATCTCGCTGACCGAGATCCTGATGGTCGGTCAGCGCCTGTATTCGCAGAACTTTCTGGTAATGGAAACCATGGCGGCAGTGGCGTTCTATTACGTGCTTATCGTGACGGTATTCGACTTCCTGCTCAAACGCCTGGAACGCTACCTGGACGTCACGCAGCACAAGGTCACCCGCACACCGGACGCCGAAATACTCGAGCTGGCCAGCCGAAAATCGGCAGGTGTCGCTCGTCCTGTCATCGACTTCGAAGGGCCGGCATTGCAAGCGACCCGGCTGCACAAGGCGTACAACGACATCGAGGTGCTTGGTGCGGTCAGTCTGCAGATCAATTCCGGCGAAGTGGTGTCGGTGATCGGCCCCTCGGGGTCTGGCAAAACCACGTTGATACGGCTGCTCAACGGCCTTGAGCAGATCGACAACGGCGACATCAAGATCAACGGCCAGCCGTTCATTCACCTTGTCCGCCAGGGCGCGCAAAAACCGCGTTATGTGGAGAACGCCGCCTACCGCCTGAACATCGGCATGGTGTTTCAGAGCTTCAACCTGTTTCCGCACCTGACGGTGTTGAACAACCTGCTGCTGGCCCCGCGTTATCACCGTTTGGCACCGGTATCCGAGCTCAAGCAGCAGGCCTACGAGTTGCTGAACAAGGTCGGGATGCTGGAGCACGCCTGGAAATACCCGCATCAGTTGTCGGGTGGCCAGCAGCAACGTGTTGCCATCGCCCGCGCCCTGATGATGCGCCCGCAAATCATGCTGTTCGACGAGCCCACTTCGGCGCTCGACCCGGAGAAGGTCAACGAGGTGTTGCAGGTCATTGAAAACCTGGCCCAAGAAGGCATCACGATGGTCATCGTGACCCATGAAATGAACTTCGCCTTCAAGGTCTCCGACCGCATCGTCTTTATGGAGAAGGGACGCGTGATCTGCGATGACAAACCCCAGGCGCTACGTGACGGCCGGCACCCGCGCGTTGAAGCCTTTCTTAAAGATGTCTCACTGGCCTGAGGCCTTGTTGAAGAGGATAAGAACATGATCGAGCAATGGCAGATTGACCAGTTTCACGAGCAGGGTTTTCTGGTAGTGGAAGGCGTGCTGGCAGCCGATGAAGTGGCAGCGCTTCAACAGGATTTCGACCAGTGGGTCGACGACAGCCGCATTCAGAATCAGGCCTGGGGGCAGACTCAGGACGGGCGTCCGCGCTTCGACATTGAAAGCGATCATCGGCCGGATCATCCATCGCTGCGCCGCGTGGCTTCGCCCACGGAGATCTCACCTGCCTACCGGCACGCGGCATTCCAGTCACGAATGGCAGCCATAGCGGCGCAACTAATCGGCGGCAAGGGCACCCGTTTTCATCACAGCAAGATCAACTCCAAGCTGCCGCACACCGCTACTCAGGTGAAGTGGCATCAGGACTTCCTCTTCACGCCGCACAGCAATGACGACCTGGTTACGGCGCTACTGATGATCAGCGATGTAACCCCTGAAAACGGACCGCTGAACGTGGCGCCGGGCAGCCATAAGCAGGCGCTGTGGTCGCATTGGCAGAACGAGCGTTTCACCGGTGCCGTGGAAGACGCGGTGGTTGAACAGCATTGTCAGCAACCGGTTGCCTGCTATGGCCCGTCAGGCTCGGTGTGCTTCATGCACACACGCCTGTTACATGCTTCAAGCCCCAATGAAACCGAGTTCCCGCGCACGCTGTTCATCAGCGTTTATGCCGCCGAAGACGCATTGCCGTTCGGTGAGAATCCGCTGCCCAGCGAGCATTCCGGGTTGATGGTCGCAGGCCACGAGAGCGGTCTGGTACGCAGCACCGAGAACCACATACGCCTGCCGCAGAAACCCAAGGGTGCTTCATTTTTCGTGCAGCAAGCCGGAAAAGACGCCGCCGTTGCCTGATCTCCATGACTCCACGAGGAATACCTATGAAGCTGTCAGCTCTGATTGTTCGTCCCGTAGCCCTGGCTTTAGTGGGTGCGGTGGTCGCCATGTCCTCGTCTGCCGCTTCGGCCTTCCAGCAGCCCGGCAAGATCATTGCCGGCTCGGACATGACGTTCTTCCCCTATGAGTACATGGACAAGAACCGTCCCGCCGGTTTCGACATTGAGTTTCTCGACGGCCTGGCAAAGGTCATGGGGCTCAAGGCCGAGAACATCGATACGCGCTTTCCCAACCTGATCGGCGGGCTGCAGGGCGGACGTTTCGACATCACCAACTCGTCGATGTACATCACCGCCGACCGCCTGAAAGTCATCGACATGATTCCTTACCTGAAAAGCGGTGAGGCGATTCTGTCGGTCAAGGGCAGCGCCTATCAGCCCAAGACTCCGGAAGACTTCTGTGGCCACAAGATCGGTTCCATGGCGGCGACTTCCTGGCTGCAACAACTGCAGAAACTCTCGACCGACTACTGCGTAAAGAAGGGCCTGCAACCGATCGCCATCAGTGAATACGGCACCGACCCACAGACCACCCAGGCCATGCTGGCGCATGCCGTCGAAGCACAGATCACTGATGCAGCCGTTGCGCGCGGCGTGGTCGAAAAGCTGGGCAACCGGGTGGTGATTTCTTCCGAAACCCTGATCTACCCGGTGCTCAACGGCTTTGGCGTGAAGAAGGGCAACGACGAGGTCCGCAAGGCCCTGGAAGACGGTCTTGAGAAGTACAGCAAGACCCCGGAATACGCCGTGCTGTTGGAGAAATACAAGTTCCAGGCACCCACAGCCGATGACATCGCCGCCCTGATGCCCAAGCCCTGATAACCCAAGAGTGTGCCTGGCAGTTTCGGCAGGCACCTCCGACCGGAGAGCAATTAGCATGGCCCTTAATTTCGAAGAGCAGACGCGAGTCGACCTGGCTGCGACGTTTCGCATCATCGCCCATCTGGGTATGCATGAAGCGGTCGCCAACCACTTCAGTGCGGCCATCTCTGCGGATGGTAAACAGTTTCTGCTCAACCCCAAGTGGAAGCACTTCTCGCGCCTGCGCGCCAGCGACCTGTTGCTGCTCGATGCCGATGATGCCGACGCGGCGCATCGCCCCGATGTCGATGCGACGGCCTGGTCCATTCATGGACAGGTCCACCAGCGTCTGCCCGATGCGCGTGTGGTGCTGCACTTGCACCCGGTCTACACCACCGCAGTGGCCTGCCTGGCCAAGCCGCATGTTCCGCCCATCGATCAGAACACCGCGCGCTACTTCAACCGCATCGCGGTGGACGAGCTTTACGGCGGCATGGCCGACACGACCGCCGAGGGCGCTCGACTGGCCGGCTTGCTTGAGGACAAGAGCCGTCTGTTGATGGGCAACCACGGCGTGATCGTGACCGCGCCGAGCGTCGGCGAAGCCTTTGATGATATCTGGACCCTGGAGCGAGCCTGCCAGATTCTCGTGACGGCCTGGTCAACCGGCCAGCCGCTCAAGGTGCTGGCGGATGATGTCGCCGAGAAAACCGCCCGCGACTGGCAGAAAATTACGGATTTCTCTCGTCAGCATTTCGAGGAAATGAAACTGCTGATGATTCAGGCTGACCCCTCTTTGGTCGACTGATCAACCCTGTTACTGACTGGATGCGCGTCTGCGGATGGCGTAGGACTTCTTGCGCCTGCGCATCGAGGTTTCATCCATTTTTCTTACGTCAACACGCCGTAAATCACCTGTCGAGGGATGCCGAGATGACAGATAAAATCATAGAAATCGATACGCTCGTCGTAGGTGCAGGACAGGCCGGAGTGGCCACCAGCGAACACTTGAGCCGTCTTGGCATTGAGCACCAGGTGCTTGAAAAGCACCGCGTTGCCGAGGCATGGCGCAGTGGTCGCTGGGACTCGCTGGTGGCCAACGGTCCGGCCTGGCATGACCGGTTTCCCGGCCTTGAATTTGCCATGGATCAGGACGGGTTCGCGGGCAAGGAACAAGTGGCTGAGTACTTCGAACGCTATGCACGCAAATTCAACGCGCCGATCAAGACCGGCGTCGAGGTCAAACGCGTCACCCGCAACACCGGGCGCGCAGGTTTTACCGTCGAGACCAGTGCCGGCACCTATGTGGTCAATCATCTGGTCTCGGCGACAGGGCCGTTCCAGAAGCCGGTCATCCCACCGATTGCGCCCGTTAACGAGGCGCTTCATCAGATCCACTCGGCGCATTATTTCAATCCGCAACAACTGCCTGAGGGCGGCGTGCTGGTCGTTGGCGCTGGCTCCTCGGGTGTGCAGATCGCCGAAGAGCTGCTGCTCTCGGGACGCCAGGTGTACTTGTCGGTCGGCCCTCACGACCGCCCGCCACGCGCCTATCGCGGCAGGGATTTCTGCTGGTGGATGGGCGTGCTGGGGCTGTGGGACAGTGAAACCATGCAGCCCGGCAAGGAGCACGTGACCATTGCGGTCAGCGGTGCAAGGGGAGGCTACACGGTCGACTTCCGCCGTCTGGCACAGGCCGGAATGAACCTCGTGGGCCTGACCGAAAGCTTCCTCGGCAACAAGGTGCGCTTTCAGAACGATCTGGTGAGCAACCTCGACAGTGGCGACGCGAACTACCTGTCGCTGCTCGATGCCGCCGATGCCTACGCCGCGCGTAATGGCCTGAACCTGCCGCTGGAGCCGTCGGCCCGTGAGCGCGTTGCAGATGCGCCTTGCATCACCCATCCGCTCAGCGAACTGGACCTGATCGAGTCAGGCGTCACGTCGATCATCTGGGCCACCGGCTATGCCCTGGATTACAGCTGGCTGCAGGTCGACGCCTTCGACAGCAAAGGCAAACCTCGTCACCAGCGTGGCGTGTCCTGCGAGCAAGGCCTGTATTTCGTCGGCCTGCCATGGCTGTCACGACGCGGCTCCGCGTTCATCTGGGGCGTATGGCACGACGCCAAACACGTCGCCGATCAGATCGCCACGCAGCACAAATACCGTTCGTATGACGCAGGCAAACGTGCGGCCCCCGTCGTGCCGTTGCGCAACGTCAACGGTTGATCATCGCGCTCAATGCTCACAGGAGTTACCCATGACTACGCCGACTCATACTCGTATCCGCATGTTCAACACCAAGGACACCTACCCCAATCAAAGCCTGAACAACGACCTGTGTCAGGCGGTGCGCGCGGGTAATACCGTGTACGTAAGGGGCCAGGTCGGCACCGACTTCGACGGCCATCTGGTCGGCCTCGGTGACCCGGCAGCACAGGCGCAGCAGGCGATGAAAAACGTCAAACAATTGCTCGAAGAGGCGGGCAGCGACCTGTCGCACATCGTCAAGACAACCACTTACATAACCGATCCGCGCTACCGCGAGCCGGTCTATCACGAAGTGGGCAAATGGCTGAAAGGCGTGTTCCCGATTTCCACCGGGCTGGTGGTATCGGCACTGGGTCAGCCGCAATGGTTGATGGAAATCGACGTGATCGCCGTGATCCCTGAATAAGGACTGTTGCCCATGACTTTTTCCATTGCCGCCCGCTGTGTCAAAACCGGCCAACTGGGCATTGCCATCAGCTCGTCGAGCATTGCCGTAGGCGCGCGTTGCCCCTGGCTGCGCGCAGGTGTAGGCGCGGTTTCGTCGCAGAACATCACACTCCCGGCCCTGGGACCACAGACGCTGGACCTGATGGAGCAGGGCACGACAGCCTCTCAAGCGCTGGATCAGGTCATCAACGCCAGCCCGTTCAGCGAGTATCGGCAAATCACGGCGATTGATCATCAGGGGCGAGCTGCGCATTTCAGCGGCAGTGAAACACTGGGTATCCACAACGCGGGCAGCGGCGATCAATGCGTGGTGGCCGGCAACATGCTGGCTAGCCCGGCGGTCATCGACGCGATGATTCAGTCCTTCGAGCAGGCAACCGGGCCTCTCGGCGAGCGCCTGTTACAGGCGATGCAGGCCGGTCTGGCAGCAGGCGGGGAAGCAGGGCCAGTCCATTCGGCAGCGCTGAAAATCGTGGGCGAGCAGTCCTGGCCCATCGTCGATCTGCGCGTCGACTGGGCCGAGCATGACCCTATAGGCGAGCTGAAAAGTCTTTGGCAGGCCTATCAGCCGCAAATGCAGGATTACCTCGACCGCGCCCTGAACCCCGCCGGCGCACCCGGTTACGGTGTGCCGGGAGACGAGCGATGAGTGCCAGCCGCGAGCTGCTGGCAAGGCTGGTGGCCTTCGACACCACAAGTCGCGAATCGAATCTGGCCTTGATCGACTTCGTGAGGGATTACCTCGGACGCTTTGGCGTCTCCTGCGAGCTGATCTACAACGCGCAGAAGACCAAGGCCAATCTGTTCGCCACCATCGGCCCGGCTGACGTGCCAGGCATCGCATTGTCCGGCCACACTGACGTGGTGCCGGTCGACGGACAGCCATGGACGTTCCCGCCGTTCGAACTGAGCGAAGCGGATGGCAAACTCTACGGCCGTGGTACCGCGGACATGAAAGGCTACATCGCCTGTGTGCTGGCGCTGGTTCCGGCGTTGACCCGGGCATCGCTGCACATGCCGGTGCATATCGCGCTGTCCTACGACGAGGAGGTGGGTTGCCTGGGCGTGCGCTCGCTACTGGCTTCGCTTCGGTCGCGGCCAGTGAAGCCGATGCTGTGTGTGATCGGCGAGCCGACGGAGCTGAAGCCAGTGCTCGGTCACAAGGGCAAGATCGCGGTGCGCTGCGATGTACACGGTGCTGCATGCCACTCGGCCCACGCGCCCAGTGGCGTCAACGCCATTGAATATGCGGCGCAGTTGATCGGTGAACTGGGTCGCCTGGGCGAGGCGTTACGGGCAGCTGACGCCCTTGACGAGCGCTTTGATCCGCCGTTTTCGACCATTCAGACCGGCGTGATCAGCGGCGGTACGGCCTTGAACATCGTGCCCGAGCAGTGCCGTTTCGATTTCGAAGTGCGTGCGCTCCCCACCCTGGACCCGCAACAGATCGTCACTGCCATGCACGCCTACGCCGAGCAAAAACTGTTGCCGGTCATGCAGGCGGTCAGTGCTCGGAGCGAGATTCGCTTCACGGAACTGTCGAGCTATCCGGGGCTGGATATTCCCCTGCACAACCACGCGGCGGAACTGATTGCCAGCTTCTGCGGCTCGCGGGCATTCGGCACGGTTGCCTTCGGAACCGAAGGCGGATTGTTCGACCAATCGGGCATTCCTGCCGTGGTCTGCGGGCCGGGCAGCATGGAGCAGGGACACAAACCGGACGAGTTCATTAGCGTCGAACAGCTTGAGGCCTGTGACGAGATGCTGAAGCGGGTGCTGGGATTTGTATCCCGCTCATAAGCCCTTTGTCACGCCGCATCAGAATGCTTGGCGAACCCGGCTCAAGTCCGCCGAAGGTGAGCAACCGAACTGGCGGCTGTACTCCCGGCTGAATTGCGAAGGGCTTTCATAGCCGACGCGATAGCAGGCACTGGAGGCATCCAGGCCTTCATTGATGATCAGCCGCCGAGCTTCTTGCAGGCGCAGCTTTTTTTGATACTGCAACGGACTTATGGCGGTCAGCGCCTTGAAACGGTGATGCAGCGTCGAATTACCCAGATTGGCCAGACGCGCCAGTTCGTCGATACGCAGCGGCTCGGTGTAATGACTGTTCAGCCAATCAACCGCCCTCGCAACGCGATGCGTCTGTGAATCCCCAACCGCAATTTCGTAGAGTCGCCGCCCATTGTTGCCGCGTAGCAGCCTGTAATACAGCTCCCGAAGTGCAAGGGGCGCGAGCATGCCGATATCGCGCGGCGTGTCGAGCAGGCGCACCAACCTCAACACCGTCTCAAGCAATGGCTGATCCATCTGCTCAAGAAAAAGCCCCCGCTGCGGCTCGTCCGGAACGCCGTTCAAGGGTGCTTCCGCAATCAGTTGGGCAATGTTCGCAGGTTCGAAATCCAGACGAATACACAGATAGGGCGCCTCGCCACTTGCTTCAAGCACGCGCCCGGCGACCGGCACAGTCAGCGCGACGACCAAGTAGCTGAACGGGTCGTACACATACTGCTCATCGCCCAGCGCAACCTCCTTGCGTCCCTGAACGATCACGCAAAGGGCTGGCCGATGCAGCACATGAATCAACTCGGACGGTGCATCGCAGCGGATAACGTGCAGCGGCGCAATGGCGGTTTCATAGACACCGGGTGCCGCAAAACGCTGCGTCAGCAACTGGATGATTTCGGCCCGGCAAACATCGATGCCCGGAGTGCTCGCAGCCTTGTGTGTATCCATGAAGAACCCCGTCCCAAGTCAGTGTTGCTGCACGCCGTTCCTTTGCATCGAACTCCATCATAGCGGCCATTGTGCAGTGATTCCGCGTTCGGCAGAGCCACAGACAGGAATAGGCAAGTGTCGCGCAGGTATCGGCATGCACGCAGTGATGAGCGCCTCGTAGCATGACCATCGCAATCAGTTTGAGCCGCGCGCTGAAACTGAGCCAACGATGACTTCACGAGGAAAGCCCGTCATGTCGAACATTCAAGGCAAGGTTGTACTGATCACAGGCGCCAGCAGCGGCATTGGCGAAGCTGCCGCCCGACTCATCGCCGCCAAGGGTGCACACGTAGTACTGGGCGCTCGGCGCATCGAGCGTCTGGAGACGCTTGCGGCAGACATCGAAGCGCAGGGCGGCTCGGCATGCTTCCGCGCGCTGGACGTGACCGATGCGCTCGACATGCAAGCCTTTGCAGACTTCGCCAAACATGAGTTCGGCAAGATCGACGTCATCATCAACAACGCCGGCGTCATGCCCCTGTCGCCGCTCGCCGCGCTGAAAATCGCGGAGTGGAACCAGATGCTCGACGTCAACGTGCGCGGCGTGCTGCACGGCATTGCCGCTGTGTTGCCGAGCATGGAAGCGCAGGGGCATGGCCAGGTCATCAACATCTCATCCATCGGCGGCCTCGCTGTTTCCCCGACCGCAGCGGTGTACTGCGCCACCAAGTTTGCTGTTCGCGCCATCTCCGATGGCCTTCGGCAAGAAACCGACAAGATCCGCGTCACCGTCGTCTGCCCCGGCGTGGTCGAGTCAGAACTTGCGGACTCGATTTCAGACGAAACAGCGCGGGAGGCGATGAAAGGGTTTCGGAGGGTGGCGTTGAGTCCGGATGCGATTGCGCGGGCGCTTGTGTATGCGATTGAGCAGCCGGACGGGGTGGATGTCAGTGAGATTGTCGTGCGGCCGACGGGGAGTCCTTACTGAGGTAATACGACAGGAAGAGACCGCTCTTCCCTATCTGGACAATATTCCATACAGATAACGAGTTCACGCCCTCTATCGACTCCTCCAGAATAAGGCGCTCTGCTACAGCGTATCAATGCTACGCGCCATCTGCGCCAAACGGCGCTATACTTGCGTCAAATGTCGCACCTGGAGGAACACATGATGGTTTCCGCCACCACACCTGGCGTCAAGCCTGCACCGACATCCCGCAGGCCAACGGAATACCTGCTCAGGGCTGATGCTGGCCAGCTCAGTCAGGTCATGGTCTACAGGCTGACGGTCAAGGGTTTCGAACTGAAAGACGTACAGGACATGCTGTCGATCTCTGATCTTTATTCGACGAATAAGGTCATGAGCCGCATCGTGGGCAAGTCCATAAGGACGATCCAGCGTCAGGGCAGCAGCAAGCAGCCTGCACACCTCAACTCCCAACAGAGCGCCGTAGCGTTTCAGTATGCAAAGGTTCTGGAACACGCCATCAATGTCTTCGGTACTCAGAAGCTTGCAGAGGAGTGGCTCGGGCGCCCCTGCAAATACCTGGACGGCGACGTACCGCTGGACGTTATCGATAACCCCATCGGGTTTCAGGCCGTCGAAGACTACCTGGAGCGCATCGAGTATGGGGTCTATCAGTGAATCCATTGCCCTGGACTGATTCGTGGCGCGCATGGCGCCTTGATCGCGAGGTCTACAAGGACAGTTGGGACAGCGGCATTGGTGCTCACAAGCTGGGGGGGCGCTGGAACCCTCCGGGTCGATATGTTGTTTACGCCTCGGCTGATCCCTCGACTGCCATTCTGGAAGTAGCGGTGCACGCCGGCTTTGACGCGCTGGATACCGTGCCGCACGTACTCACCTGTTTTGAAGTACTTGATCAGAGCCTCATCAAGACGGTACAGCCCGAGGACGTTCCCAATCCTGTCTGGCTGACGAGCGCATCTGCGTCACCGAACCAACAGAAGTTTACAGACGCCCTTTTGGCCAGGCATCCATTTGTACTGATCCCGTCTGCTGTCACACGCCACTCCTGGAATTTGCTGATCAGCTGCGAGCTGGCCAAAGGCAAGTATCGTGTGATCCATCAGGAACGCTTTGG
Organism: Pseudomonas syringae CC1557; assembly: GCF_000452705.1. NCBI lineage: Bacteria > Pseudomonadati > Pseudomonadota > Gammaproteobacteria > Pseudomonadales > Pseudomonadaceae > Pseudomonas > Pseudomonas syringae. Next base: position 136,799 of record NZ_CP007014.1, on the reverse strand, counting down.
TTTGGACACACGTCTTGTGAAGGTTTGAGTGCTTATCGGATGGGCCTTCCAATCGCCTGACAGCCACCGCTCAATGCTGCGTGTTGACAAGTGCCCCACGCAGCGAGACAGCATGGACATATACGTGCGTTGCGCCTGCGGGCTGTTCGGATCTCAACTCACACCCTGTATCCATTCCCCACCCACCCTCTCCCCACAAATAAAGCACCATACCCGCCCATCGCTCATATCAAGGAATGATCCATGTCGCTGGCTATCGTCCATAGTCGTGCCCAAGTCGGGGTGGAAGCCCCGGCGGTTACGGTTGAAGCGCATTTGACCAATGGCCTGCCCGCCCTGACGCTGGTGGGTTTACCTGAGGGCGCGGTCAAGGAGAGCAAGGACCGGGTGCGCAGTGCGATTCTCAATTCCGGGCTGGATTTTCCAGCGCGGCGTATCACGCTCAACCTTGCGCCGGCTGATTTGCCCAAGGATGGTGGTCGCTTCGATCTGGCCATTGCGCTGGGTTTGCTGGCCGCCAGCGGGCAGATCCCGTTGGTTGCGTTGCAGGATGTCGAGTGTCTCGGCGAGCTGGCGCTGTCGGGGGCTCTTCGACCTATTCAGGGGGTGCTGCCTGCTGCGCTGGCGGCGCGTGCAGCGGAGCGGACGTTGATTATTCCGGCAGTGAATGCCGAGGAGGCCTGTCTGGCGTCCGGGTTGCGAGTGATCGCGGTGAATCACCTGCTGGAGCTGGTCGGGCATTTCAACGGGCGCACAGTGATTGCGCCTTATCAGTCCAGCGGTCTGCTGCACCAGCCAAAACCGTACCCGGATTTAAGTGAGGTGCAGGGCCAGACCGCTGCGAAGCGTGCGCTGGTGATTGCCGCTGCAGGGGCGCATAACCTGTTGTTCAGCGGGCCACCCGGCACCGGCAAGACGCTGCTCGCCAGCCGCCTGCCGGGTTTGTTGCCGCCGCTGGATGAGCACGAAGCGCTGGAGGTGGCGGCGATTCAGTCGGTCGCCAGTCAGATACCGTTGACCAGTTGGCCGCAGCGGCCGTTTCGGCAGCCGCATCACTCGGCTTCGGGGCCTGCATTGGTGGGCGGCGGCAGTCGTCCGCAACCTGGCGAGATCACACTGGCGCATCACGGCGTTCTATTCCTTGATGAGTTGCCGGAGTTTGATCGTCGTGTGCTGGAGGTTCTGCGCGAGCCGCTGGAGTCCGGGCATATCGTGATTTCCCGTGCGAGGGATCGTGTGCGCTTTCCGGCGCGGTTTCAGTTGGTGGCAGCGATGAACCCGTGCCCCTGTGGATATCTCGGCGAACCGACGGGGCGCTGCCGTTGCTCAACCGAGCAGGTGCAGCGCTATCGCAACAAACTGTCCGGACCGTTGCTGGACCGTATTGACCTGCACCTGACCGTCGCCCGTGAAGCCACAGCCCTCAACCCCGACCCGACCACCAGTGAAAACACAGCAAGCGCCGCGGCCGTAGTGGCTAAGGCACGCGAACGCCAACAACGCCGACAGGGCTGCGCGAATGCGTTTCTCGATCTACCGGGGCTGCGTGAATACTGCGCGCTGTCGAGCACCGACGAAAGCTGGCTGGAAACGGCGTGCGAGCGTCTGACCCTGTCGCTGCGTGCCGCGCATCGGCTGTTGAAAGTAGCACGAACCCTGGCAGATCTGGAGCAGTTGGATGCGATCAATCGTAGCCATCTGGCCGAGGCGTTGCAGTATCGACCCTCCACCAACTGACGACCGCAAACGGTTCTCCCACGTCAACGGTCAAGCCAAAGGAGAACCCGTTGGGCTATGAGCATGCGTTTTATGGGAACTCCTTATCGCGGATCGCCACTTAGCGGGCAGTAAACGGAGATTACCCATTGAATATAACGCCGCTCACATCAACCACCAGCAAGGGATTGGCCGCTCAAGACGCACGCAAAATTGCCATTCCCAACTCCACGCGCATGATCAACGCAGGTTCGATGAGATGGTTAAATAAGGGGCGTTGCTCCATTGGTAACCACATCCGCGCCAGTATCGAGGAAGGGAAACTGTTCGAGTTGGCTTCCCTGGGTGACAACATGTTCGGTGTCCCGGCCATTTCAGGGCGCAACTCGACGCACCATCCTGTTTTGAGGTTTGAGCCCGACCCTAATCACGACTTGAACCTTGTCAGGGTTTATATGCAAGACAGCGCTGGCAAGCTCAATCCTTGGGAGCCGCCAGCCGACGCAGTCTCTACACCGCTGCCTGGGCCAGAGGCGCAAGCCCATTCTGCTTCGTCTTCGTTACCTCGGCGGCCACCTGCAAGCTCGGTGCTTAGCTCGTTAGGCGTCGCGTTGAATCAAGCGCAACGCGACAGTCCTCGTGTGGATAAGTCCGGCGGGAGGCTGCTTGGCCGAGCAGAACGGAACGGGGCAAGGATCAATGCACAGCAAACAGAGCCTACAGCGGCGAACGCTTGTGGTGATCATCAGACACATAATCCTGATCTCACCAGGCCAAAAGATGCAGCTCAACGCGTTGCTCAGAGCATAAACAGCATGCGAGAGCATCAAAATGAGATGCAACGCGCCCAAGCCCTTCTCAAAGCAAAATCTGCCTTGCAAGCCCGGAACGCTGCGCGTAAACAGCTCATGGACGTGCTCGATGCCATCCAGTCTGGCCGTGAAGACTCCTTCAACAAGAAGATCAGCGCCACCGAAAAGAATGCCAAGGGCATTAATTACCTGTGATCGGACCCCGGCAACACAGGCTGCTGAAAGTGGCGCGCGGCTTGGCGAATGTGGAGCAAGTGGACGCGATTAATCGCAGTCATATGGCCGAGGTGTTGCTGTATCGACCATCAACCAACTGACGCCCCCAAAACGCAAAAACTCGCCGTCAACGATCAAGTCACGGCGAGCCTTGGGGGCAGCTAAAGAAGCTTACATGCTGCTATAGAACGGGAAGATCCCCATCAGCAGCGCGGCAACCAGGATGCACATGCACACCAGAATCGCCCATTTCAGGGTGAAGCGCTGATGGTCACCGAACTCGATACCGGCCAGAGCAACCAGCAGGTAAGTCGATGGCACCAGTGGGCTGAGCAAGTGAACCGGTTGACCGACAATCGAAGCGCGGGCCATTTCCACCGGGCTGATGCCGTAGTGGGCAGCGGCTTCGGACAACACTGGCAGTACGCCGTAGTAGAACGCGTCGTTGGACATGAAGAAGGTGAACGGCATGCTGACCAGCGCGGTGATGACCGCGAGGTAAGGGCCCAGCGCATCCGGAATCACCGCCAGCAGGCTTTTCGACATCGCGTCGACCATGCCGGTACCGGACAGGATGCCAGTGAAGATACCGGCCGCGAAGATCAGGCCGACCACCGCCAGCACGCTACCAGCGTGGGCCGAGACGCGGTCCTTCTGATCTTGCAGGTTCGGGTAGTTGATGATCATCGCGATACTGAACGCGATCATGAACAGGACCGGCAGGGGCAGCAGGCCCATGATCAGGGCGACCATCAGTGCCAGGGTCAGGGCTGCGTTGAACCAGATCAGCTTTGGACGGCGCGCGTCAGGGAATTGCGAGACGCTGATTTCGCTGTGGTCGACTTCATCACCTTGCAGGTGCAGTTCACCCAGACGGGCGCGTTCACGCTTGCCGTAGAAGTAGGCAATCGCCAGGATTGCAACGACACCTGCCAGCATGGCCGGGATCATCGGTACGAAGATGTCGGAGGCATCGACGTGCAGGGCACTGGCCGCACGAGCGGTCGGGCCGCCCCAGGGAGTCATGTTCATCACGCCGCCGGCCAGAATGATCAGGCCTGCCATGATGCGCGGGCTCATACCGATGCGGCTGTACAGCGGCAGCATGGCGGCAACGCAGATCATGTAAGTGGTTGCACCGTCACCGTCGAGAGACACCACCAACGCCAGTACCGCAGTACCGACCGAGATGCGCATCGGGTCGCCTTTGACCATTTTCAGGATCTTGCGCACGGCCGGGTCGAACAGACCGGAGTCGATCATCAGCGCAAAGTACAGAATGGCGAACATCAGCATCACGCCGGTCGGCGCGAGCTTGGTGATACCTGCCAGCATCATCGGGCCGATCTGCGACGCGAAGCCACCGAACAGGGCGAAGATGATCGGAACCAGGATCAGGGCGATCAGCGCAGTCAGGCGCTTGCTCATGATCAGGTACATGAACGCAATAACCATGGCGAAGCCAAGGAAAGTCAGCATGGGAATACTCCAGACGTAATACGGCTACAGAACGTTTAAATGAACGATTCAGCTCAGTAGGAGCGGTACGTGGAGTGTTGGCGCTAGAAGGGTATGGATCGAGAAATCAGCAAGCATCGGAATCACCATTATTGTTGTTAATTGGGCCTGAAACACCTCGGAGTCCGTTCCTGGCTAACCGGTCTTTGTGCCGGAAGTGGGCTGATGCTAATTGCCCAAGCTTTCACCGACCTTTCAATCGGTGGTTGTCAGATTTTTATTGTCACAGGAGTAATAGCGCACAACAGGGAGACGCGCCGATGAGCCAGAGCCAGACAGGTGGCTGCCATTGCGGCAGCCTTCGCTATCAGTTCGATGCCCCGTTGCGGGACATTGCGCACTGCCACTGCTCCATCTGCCGGCGCACCTCGGGCGCAACCGTGATGACCTGGATAAGCGTGCCGCTCACTTCTTTCCAGTGGCTTACAGGCAGCCCATCCGCTTACGATTCTGCCTCGACCTGCGTCCGCTATTTCTGCGGCAACTGCGGAGCCCACCTGGCACTGTTTACTCGCAACAGCCCGAACGAGATAGACGTCACCATCGCAACGCTCGATCAACCCGAACTGGCCACGCCATCTCGCCACATATGGATAGAAAACAAACTGCCGTGGCTGCATCTGGATGAGGATTTGCCGGGGGATGAAGGTGAGCCTTAGCGAGCCGGGCGACGCTTCACTTGTTCACAAACAGGCCGGTGCGAGCAAAGCAAGTCACTGCCAGGCTCGCTCCTTCATGGAAAGCGGGTCAGATGTCGATCACTGACTGAACTGCGAAGCCAGTTCGCGTAGCAGTACTTCGGCTTCCAGCACTTTCCTGACCGATTCATTGGCCTTGTCACGGGTAAGGCCCAGGCGTTCGAAGAGCTCGTCAGGAATCTCTTGCTGAGGCCCTGACCCTACGCCATTGGCGCGCAACAGGCGCACAGCCAGGAAAACCAGGTTGGCGTAAGCGTGATGCTCGCCCGCGTAGTCTGGATCGTGCTGGAAGCGCAGCGCGGTAGCGAGCTCGTCCGGCATGTCCCAGTAGCGCATCAGCCAGGCACCGATCTGCTCGCGGCTGATGCCCAGCAGGTGGTGCTCGATGTAGCTGTGATGCAGGTGCGGGTTGACCTCCAGCTGGCGACAGATCAACGAGAAGTGTGGCGGGAACACATGGGCCAGCAACAGATAACCGAAGTTATGCAGCAAACCGGCGAGGTAGGTCAGGCCGCCTTCAGGGCGCTTGGCACGCGGGATGGCACGGGTCAGGCCTTCGATGACTGCCGCGGTGTAGATCGACTGCTGCCAGTAGGGCGTGGTCTGTTGCGGTTGATCCTTGGGCAGACTCAGGGTCTTGCCCAGCGCCAGGCCCAGCGCCAGATTGATCACCAGGTCGAAGCCCAGAACCCGAACGATTGCATCTTCGACCGAACGAATCTTGCCGGTCGACGCGTAATAAGGCGACGCCGCCCAACTGACAACCTGAGCCGCCAGCGCCGGGTCGGTTTCGACCACGCCGGTGATGTCATCGATGGTTGCATCGGGATCGACCCGAAGCTTGATGATTTTCTGTGCGGTGCCCGCCAGCGGTGGAATTTCCAGGGTCGCTTCCAGACGCTGCTGGATACGACGGGCCGTGAACGCATGCATGGCCTGGGTGATTTCTGCCCGATCATCGTCGGGCCGGTCCAGATTGGGGTGAATCCCTGCAATGGATTGGCCGAAATGTGCGGCACTGGCCTTGCTCAGCATGGACTTGAAATCGTCACTGCTGATCTCCAGCCACAAGCCGGGCTCCCCCGAACCTACAAGCAGCAATGGCTCCTGCAACAAGCGTTCGTCGTAGAGGCACGGCGAACTGGTCAGTGCCGGAAGCCCCGGCAACACTTGCAGACTGTGCTTGGTCAGCATGCGCGCCAGTCGCTCGTGCGGCACGGCGGTCAGTTGGCGCCCGGTCAGCTCGGTGATCCGGCTGAGGTCCAGCAACTGACTTTGCGGAAACAGAATCAGCAGGGCGCCCACAGCATCCTCGACCAGTACGGCCTGGACCTTGCGAGCGGGTTGCAGGTCTTTGTCGTCCAGGACTTCGTGATAGCTGATCGCCAACTTTTCAAGCAACTGCCGGATAACAGGCGGCGCGTGGTGCGGATCGTTGACGTGGGCAACTTCTGTCATGGTCTTTGTCCAAATTCCTACATTTTTTGAAGTATAACCACGTTATCCGTTTTGGGTCTCACGCGGTTTCCAAAGCGTAGCCTGTATCACACCTGGCCATACTGCTGACCATGACGTAACCATCGATCCAGCAATGGGCTGACGTGTTGCGGCCAGCGCTCAAGCAGGGCCTGAGCCGCGTCGCGAACGGCCGGCAGCAGGTCTGCGTCGCGCATCAGGTCAGCGACCTTGAATTGCAGCAGGCCCGTTTGTCGCGTGCCGAGCATTTCGCCCGGTCCGCGCAACTCCAGATCCTTCTCGGCGATGATAAAACCGTCATTGGTTTCGCGCATGATGCCGAGCCGCTGTCGGCCAATCTGGGAAAGTGGCGGGTGATACAGCAGCACGCAATGGCTGACAGCACTGCCGCGTCCGACACGACCGCGCAACTGATGCAGTTGCGCCAACCCGAGGCGTTCCGGGTTTTCAATGATCATCAGGCTTGAATTCGGCACGTCGACGCCGACTTCGATCACCGTAGTAGCCACCAGCAACTGCAGAGCGCCCTGCTTGAACTCAGCCATGATCGCGGCTTTTTCTGCGGGCTTCATGCGCCCGTGAATAAGCCCGACGCGCACTTCACCCAGCGCACTGCTCAGTTCTTCATACGTTGTTTCAGCGGCCTTGCAGGTCAGCTCTTCGGACTCTTCAATCAGCGTACAGACCCAGTAAGCCTGACGACCCTCGGCACAGGCTGCACGCACGCGCTCGACGACCTCAAGACGGCGGCTATCGGCGACCAGCACGGTATTGACCGGCGTCCGGCCAGGCGGCAGTTCGTCGAGGATCGAGGTGTCCAGATCAGCGTATGCACTCATGGCCAGCGTGCGCGGGATCGGTGTGGCGGTCATGATCAACTGGTGCGGACACATCAGCCCGCCGACGCCCTTTTTGCGCAGCGCCAGCCGCTGCTGAACACCGAAACGGTGCTGCTCGTCGATGATCACCAGGGCCAGGTTCTTGAACTGCACTTCGTCCTGAAACAGCGCATGAGTGCCCACCACCATCGGAGTGCCAGTGGCGATCTGTTCCAGCGACGTGAAGCGCGCCTTGCCCTTCAGCTTGCCCGCCAGCCAGGCCACACCAACACCCAGGGGCTCAAGCCAGCGCTGGAAGTTGATGTAATGCTGCTCCGCCAGAATCTCGGTAGGCGCCATCAGTGCCACCTGATAACCGGCTTCCAGCGCCTGCAAGGCAGCCAGCGCCGCGACTACCGTCTTGCCCGAACCCACGTCACCCTGAATCAGGCGCAGCATCGGCTCTGGCTGGCTGAGATCGTAGGCCACTTCCTTGCCGACTCGTTGCTGAGCACCCGTGGGCGCAAAACCGAGGTTGGCCAGAAATTGCTTCGGCAGTTTTTTTGCCACGGGCAGTGCCGGAGCGCGCTGTGAACGCAGGCTTTCACGCAGGCGTTGTTGAGAAAGCTGATGGGTCAGGAGCTCTTCGAACGCCAGACGATGCTGTGCCCAATGATGCCCCAAAGCCAGTTCGTCGACGTCAGCATCGGCGGGCGGATGATGCAGGTAGCGGATCGCGTCATCCAGCGGTGCCAACTGATAATCGCGGGCCAGCTCTTCAGGCAGCCAGTCTGGCAGGCTTTTAGGGCCAAGCATTGCCAGGCTTTGCTGGCATAACTGGCGCAGACGCTGCTGAGTCAGGCCTTCGGTGGTGGGATAGATCGGCGTCAGTGTCTGCTCGACAGGCGCAGGCTCATCGCCGGTAATTGCCCGGTATTCCGGGTGATAGATTTCCAGGCCGGAGGCGCCGGGGCGAGCTTCACCGAAGCAACGCAGGTGCGTGCCACGCTTCATGCTTTCTTTCTGGGCGTTGCTGAAGTGATAGAAACGCAGACTGACCACGCCCGTACCGTCACCAAGGCGTACCAGCAGACTGCGACGCTTGCCCATCACCACATCGGCGCCGCTGACGACGCCTTCGATCACCGCATCCTGACCGGGACGCAACGCACCGATAGGCACGATGCGGGTCCGGTCCTGATAACGCAACGGCAGATGGAACAGCACGTCCTGCAGGTTTTCCAGACCGACCCTGGCCAGCTTTTCTGCCATCGCCTCACCGACGCCCTTGAGCGCAGTGACCGAGACTCTGGAAAGCTCGCTCATTGTTTTTCTGCCTAGCTCGCTTCTGTTTTCGGACGAGCCACTGAGCACAGACGTGCAGAGTCAGCAAGAATCTCGATGGCTTTCGGCCGCGGGAAGCTTGCACGCCACGCGATGGCGACCGTGCGAAATGGCACGGGAGGCGTCAGTGGGCGGACTTCGATCACACCGGGGGCGTAGTGATGGCTGTCGACCGCCGACAGCGGCAGGATCGAAATACCCAATCCTGATGCGACCATGTGGCGGATGGTTTCCAGCGAGCTGGACTCGACCGTCGTGTGCTTCGCGCCTTCGTTGCCCTTGCCTAGCGTCGGGCAGGCTTCCAGAACCTGATCACGGAAGCAGTGGCCTTCACCCAGCAACAGCAGGCTCTTGTCATTGAGCGCTGCTGCATCGATGGTCTCTTTCTGAGTCCACGGATGGCCGGCCGGCATCAACACCGAGAACGGCTCGTCGTAGAGCGGCAGGGTCAGTACGTCCGCTTCGTTGAACGGCAAGGCGATGATAACGGCATCCAGCTCGCCGTTACGCAGCTTGTCGCGCAGGACGTGCGTGAAGTTTTCTTCGATGTACAACGGCATCTGCGGGGCAACCCGGTGCAGTTGCGGGATCAGGTGCGGAAACAGATAAGGGCCGACCGTGTAGATCGCACCGACTTTCAGCGGAGCGGTCAGTTGATTCTTGCCGGCCTGGGCCAGTTCGCGAATACCTTGAGCCTGCTCCAGTACCTTCTGCGCCTGGGCCACGATCCCTTCACCGACCGGGGTTAGACGCACGGCGCTCTTGCTGCGCTCGAAAATCAGCACACCAAGTTCGTCTTCCAGTTTCTTGACGCCCACCGACAGCGTTGGCTGGCTGACGTGGCAGCGTTCGGCAGCGTGGCCAAAGTGTTGCTCTTGGGCGAGCGTAACGATGTAGCGCAATTCTGTAAGGGTCATAACGGGCGTCCATGAAGTTGCGGGCCCAGCATAGCGGGTGCAATCGATAGACGCACGTTATCAGAAGCACTCATGCGTAACAAAAGTGCGATTCAGCGTTTATCCAGCGAATAAACGAACGGTGCGAGGATTTCAATGGTGCCGTTGTTGAGAATTTCCTTGGGCGGCTTGGGCAGCGGCTGAGCGCGACGAATCATTTCCATGGTCGCCCGATCCAGCGCCGGACTGCCTGAAGTATTGGCGATCGAGTAGGACAACACGTTGCCATCAGCGTCCACCACGAAGCGCAGCCGAGCCACACCTTGCATGCCACGACGGCGTGCATCCTCAGGGTATTTTTTGTACTTGCCGAGATGGCTCAGCAAATCGCCCTGCCAGTTCGGCAACGCGTTGCTGGGTGGCGAAGGCGCAGCAGCAGGCGGCGTCGGGGCAGCCGATTTCTCGGGCTTGGCCGGCGTTGGCGGAGCATCGACCGGCTTCTCTGCGGCAGGTTTTTCCTGAGGCGGCTCAGGCTTCTTCTGCGGCTTGGGAGGTTGCGGCTTCGGTTTGGGCTTCTCGACTTTTTTCGGCACCACGATTTCCGGCTTCGGCGCCTCGGCGACCTCAGGCATCGGCGCCTGCTCTTCCGGTGCAGGCGGCTGTGGTGGCTGAACAACCTGGGGAGGTGGCGGCGGTGCAAGCTGTGGCACAGGTGCGAGTTCAACCATCATGGCAGCAGGTGGCAGTTCGATCGCCTGAGGGGCGGGCCACCGAAGAGCAACAATGATCGCAATCGCGTGCACGGCCAGCACCAACAACAGACTACCGCTATAGCGCGTCAGTTTTTGGCGCGTACTGATCATTTCTTACCAGCCGTCTCAAGACCCACCAGACCGACCTTCAGGTAACCCGCACCCCGAAGCGTGTTCATGACTTCCATCAGATCGCCGTAATCCACGCCCTTGTCGGCCTGGAAGAAGATCGTGGTGTCCTTCTTGCCCTTGGTGCGGGCATCCAGTATCTGACCGATCTGCTCGCGCGCCACCTTCTCGTCACCCAAGTACAGGCTCTTGTCAGTCTTGACGCTGAGGAAGACCGGTTTTTCAGGTCTGGGTTGCGGCTTGGCCGTGGAGGCTGGCAGGTCGACCTTGATGTCCACGGTCGCCAGCGGAGCCGCCACCATGAAGATGATCAACAGCACCAGCATGACGTCGATGAACGGCGTCACATTGATTTCGTGGTTCTCGGCGAGATCGTCGCCGCCTTCGTTAAGATGCAGGCCCACGTGTTAGCCCACCTTGACCATGTGCGGTTGTTGTTGATTGCGTTCGGTCGGCTCTGGCAGGTGATCCAGATCGCGGCTGACCAACAGCAGAACGTGCGCCGAGGCATCGGAAACCTGAGCCTTGTAACCGGCGATGGAGCGGGCGAACACGTTGTAGATGACCACCGCCGGAATCGCGGCAACCAGACCGAGTGCGGTTGCCAGCAGCGCTTCGGCAATGCCGGGCGCAACTACAGCGAGGTTGGTGGTCTGGGTCTTGGCGATGCCGATGAAGCTGTTCATGATGCCCCATACCGTACCGAACAGGCCGACGAAGGGCGCGGTCGAACCGATGGTCGCCAGCACGCCGGTGCCCATGCTCATGTTGCGGCCGCAGGCAGCTACCAGACGCTCAAGGCGGAAGCTGACACGCTCTTTGATGCCCTCACGCTCACGGCTGTTGGCCGAGAGGCGCATCTCTTCGAGGGCGTCTTGCACCAGCAGGTGAGCAAGAGTGCCTTCCTTGCTGGCGGTGGCGCTCGCTTCGTTGAGGGAGCGGGCCTTCTTGAGGTTGACGATCTCGCCACGCAAGCGGCGCTTGGCACCCAGCAGCTCGAAGCCTTTGGAGATCCAGATGGTCCACGTGATAATCGAAGCAATGGCGAGGCCGATCATGACCGCTTTGACGACCACGTCAGCGTTCTGGTACATGCCCCATGGCGACAGATCGTGCGCCATGCCCAGGCTGTTGTTTTCGGCGACCGGCTCAAGCGCCTGCGCAGGAACGGCGTCAGGTGCGGCAGCATCGGTTGCAGCTGGCGCAGTCGCTGCCGGAGGAGTGGCAGGCGCGGAGGTCGGTGCCGATTGATCCGCAAGCGCCATTGGCGCGAGCATCAGGCTCAAGACTAGGGCCGCGATACCGCGCCATGCGCGAGGCATGCGGGGCAGTCTGGTTGGCGAAGCGATTGATTGATTGCGTGTCATGCTGGCCGGACCTGAGAGAGAAATAGGGAATGGTTCCTGTACGTCGCGTGGTGCTTTCGACGCCTGCAGGGAACAAATGGGCTGCCATTATTGCAAATCGTTCTTGTTAACAAAAGCAATGTGGTAGCTTTTTTACATATCAGCGTAAATGGTCCTGTTTTTACGAAGAGTTTTACGGTGCTGATAGCACCTTCACCTGGAGATTCCGAATGACTGCACCTTCCCTCCTGATCGCCGGTTGCGGCGATATCGGCTCTCGGCTCGCCATCCGGCTGATGTCGGATGGCTGGGCTGTGCATGGGCTGCGACGTACGGTTTCCGAGCTCCCGGACGGGGTGATCGGCGTTGAAGCTGATTTGTTCAAGGGTGAAAAGCCGGATAACTGGCCAACCGCACCACTCGACTACGTGGTGTATTGCGCCACCCCATCACAGCGTGATGAAGCCGGCTATCGAATGGCCTACGTCGAAGGGCTGAGAAACGTGTTGGGCTGGCTGAAGCAAACCGGACAGCAGCCCAAACGATTGATCTTCGTCTCCAGCAGCGGTGTTTATGGTCAGCAGAATGGCGAGTGGGTCGATGAGAATTCGGCCACCGAACCCGGCAGCTACACCGGCACTGTGATGCTGGAAGCCGAAGAGCTGGCGCTGAACAGCGGGCTGCCGGCCACCGCTGTGAGGCTAACGGGCATTTACGGCCCCGGCCGCAGCGACCTGTCGAATCGTGTACGTCAGGGGCATAGCGTCAGGGTCGATCCGCCGGTCTACGCCAATCGCATTCATGCCGATGATGCAGCCAGCCTGCTGTCCTATCTGCTGCAAGCGGATCAGCGCGGCGTGGCGCTGGAAAGCTGTTATCTGGGAGTCGACGACGACCCTGCCGCGCTAGCCGATGTGGTGGCGTGGATACGTGAGTACCTGGGTGTCACCGAGTGGTCGGAGGAGGTCAGCGTGCAGCGTGTCGGCAGCAAACGCTGCAGCAATGCCAAGGCGCGTGCTTTGGGATGGGCACCGGTGTACCCGGATTACCGGGCTGGCTATGCGGCCCTGCTGGGGTAGCACTTCAAGGGTGGAGCAAGCGCAAATCAGGAACGCCTCGAACGGCGCTCCTGATTCAGCAAGCGGTTACTGCTGTTCCAGCAACCAGCGACGTGGGCCGGGACGCAATTCAGGCATCTGGTCGGCACCGGCATTGTTCACCGCCTGGAAGATTTCCAGTTGCTTGCCCTTGCGGGCAAAGATCCACGGGTTGCCTTTCTCGGCCTTTTCCAGCCACATGCTGTCGTATTCGCCGCTCATCGCGGCACAGTCACCAGCAAGGCAAAGTGCAAAACGATCATTTTCCGGAAGCCCTTGCACACTGCCGTCCGGCATGAACTGCACGGTACTGCCTTGGCCATCACCTTCGGCAATCGTCCACTTGCCACCCATGTAGGCGCTGTACAAGGCTTGCTCAAAGCTGCTGCCTGGCTGGGCACCGTCAGGAGCCGGTTTCTCGGGCTTCTGGAAATGCTGCTCAGGACCCGACTCGCTGGCGGCCTGAACCAGCTCATCACCCTTCACGCTCAGGTCTTCGAAGAAGTTACCGTAGAAGTCGATGTGCAGCTTGCCTTCGGCAGCACTGACAATCTTGCCTTCGCCCAATTCGAAACCATTGGAGTAGATAGCCTGATTGGCCTTGGTGTTGACCTTCCATTCCAGGTTGGGGCCATTGGCGAGCAGCGCCTGACGCAAGTTGCCTTGTTTGACGGCAGCATCAATGGCTGTCTGGTTGATCCAGGTGCCGTCCGGATTGCGGTCGGCGTGGCTGGCGCAGCCGCCTAGAATGACGGCGAGCAGCGAGATGACGAGCGCGGAGCGCATAACGGATTCCTTCCTTCAGGGAAAACGGAGCGCAAGGCACGCTCCGTCGGGGGATTTATTCGATGACGAGAATCGCGTCCATTTCGACCTGAGCACCACGCGGCAGTGCAGCAACGCCAATGGCAGCGCGCGCTGGGTAAGGCTGCGAGAAGTAAGTGCCCATGATTTCGTTGACCTTGGCAAAGTGAGACAGGTCAGTCAGAAAGATGTTCAGCTTGACGATGTCCTTGAAGGAGCCGCCTGCGGCTTCTGCAACCGACTTAAGATTTTCGAAAACCTGAATGATTTGTGCCTCAATGCCCTCGACCAGCTCCATGGTCGCTGGATCCAGCGGAATCTGTCCGGACATGTAGACGGTATTGCCAGCTTTGATCGCCTGAGAATAAGGGCCGATGGCCACCGGGGCTTTTTCGCTGGTGATGACAGTCTTGGTCATGAATAACTCCTGATTATTGAATGAGTTACGCGCGCATCCGGGTGATACGAGTCACCCCGGCAAGGGCGCGCAATTTCCTGATCACGCGGGCCAGGTGCACCCGGTCGTGTACGCTGACCACAAGTTGGACCACGCTGATGCGGCCATCGCGCTCGTCCATGCTGATTTTTTCGATATTGCCGTCGGCGGCGTTGACGCTGCTGGCCAGCAGGGCGATCAGGCCACGCTGGTGCTCCAGTTCGACACGCAATTCGACGTTGAATTCGCCGGTGACGTCCTTGGCCCAGGAAAGCTGGATGCATTTTTCCGGGTTGTGACGAATTTCGCTGATGTTGCGGCAGTTATCCAGGTGCACGACCATGCCCTTGCCCGCAGACAGGTGACCGACAATAGGATCGCCCGGAATCGGCGTACAGCACTTGGCGTAGCTGAGTACCAGACCTTCGGTGCCGCGAATCGCCAGCGGACCTTCCGGACTCGGCAGCTGATCGCCTTCGCCCAGCAGGCGACGGGCGACGACATAGGCCATGCGATTGCCGAGCCCGATGTCTTCGAGCAGGTCTTCCAGCACTTCGACACGGTATTCGGTCAGCACCAACTGGACACGCTCCGCAGAGACCTTGTCCAGGCTGCATTCGAAACCGTTGAGGACCTTGTTCAGCAGACGCTCGCCGAGATTGATCGACTCGGAACGGCGCTGCAGCTTGAGCGCGTGACGAATGTGCGTGCGCGCCTTGCCGGTGACGACGAAGTTCAGCCATGCCGGATTTGGACGTGCGCCGGGAGCACTGACAATTTCGACGGTGGAGCCGCTTTGCAGCGGTTCGGACAGCGGCGCCAGTCGGCGGTTGATACGGCAGGCGATGCAGCTGTTGCCGACGTCGGTGTGTACCGCGTAAGCAAAGTCCACGGCGGTGGAGCCTTTGGGCAGCTCCATGATCCGGCCTTTCGGCGTGAACACGTAGACCTCGTCCGGGAACAGGTCGATTTTGACGCTTTCGATGAACTCCAGCGAGTTGCCCGCGCGCTGCTGCATTTCCAGCACGCCTTTGACCCACTGCCGGGCACGAGCATGAGTGCCCTTGGGCTGCTCGTCGTCACTGGACTTGTACAGCCAGTGCGCGGCGATTCCGTTATTGGCCATTTCTTCCATTTCGCGGGTGCGAATCTGGATTTCAATGGGCACGCCATGCATACCGAACAAAGTGGTATGTAGCGACTGATAGCCGTTGGCTTTGGGAATCGCGATGTAATCCTTGAAACGGCCAGGCAATGGCTTGTACAAATTATGTACAGCGCCCAACACGCGATAGCAGGTATCGACCTTGTCGACGATGATACGGAACGCGTAAACGTCCATGATCTCGTTGAAGGCACGGCGCTTGCCGCGCATCTTCTTGTAGATACCGTAAAGATGCTTCTGCCGCCCGCTGACATCACCTTCGATGCCATCAACGGCCAGGCAATGGCTCAGGGATTCTTCGATCTTGTTGACCAGTTCCTTGCGATTGCCCCTGGCGCGCTTGACCGCCTGGTTGATTCGCGAGGAACGCATCGGGTACATGGCCTTGAAGCCCAGATCCTCGAATTCGATGCGCACGTTGTGCATGCCCAGCCGATTGGCGATGGGCGCATAGATTTCGAGGGTTTCCTTGGCAATACGTCGACGCTTCTCGCCAGACAGGACTTCAAGCGTGCGCATGTTGTGCAGGCGATCAGCGAGCTTGACCAGGATCACGCGAATGTCGCGCGCCATGGCCATGGCCATCTTCTGGAAGTTTTCCGCCTGGGCTTCGGCCTTGGTCTCGAAGTTCATCTGGGTCAGTTTGCTGACCCCGTCGACCAGTTCCGCAACGGTCTCGCCGAACTGCGCGCTGAGCGCTTCCTTGGCAATACCGGTGTCTTCGATCACGTCATGCAGCATCGCAGCCATCAGGCTCTGATGGTCCATGTGCATGTCGGCAAGAATATTGGCCACCGCGAGCGGGTGGGTAACATACGCTTCGCCGCTGCGACGGCGCTGGCCGTCGTGGGCTTGTTCGGCGTAGAAGTACGCTCGGCGAACCAGATTGACCTGGTCCTTGCCGAGGTAAGCCGACAGTCTGTCGGCGAGGGCGTCTATGCTCGGCAAGGCGCTACCCCCTGCCAATGGCTTTTACCCTGCGCCGTACTACGTCGACCCGGCATAGGCTTAGACGGCCTCGTTTGACTCGTCCTCGAACGCTGCAAACAATGGCTCATCTTCAACGATTTCGGCTTCTGCGATTACATCGTAGCTCATCACGCCAGCAGCGATTTCGCGCAGGGCCATAACCGTAGGCTTGTCATTTTCCCACGCCAGCTTTGGCTCTTTGCCGCCGGTTGCCAGTTGACGGGCACGCTTTGTGGAGAGCATGACCAGCTCAAAGCGGTTATCCACGTGTTCTAGGCAGTCTTCAACGGTTACGCGGGCCATGGGTATTCCTCGTAGCAAATGCGGATGCGCGATGCCCGGATGGGCGAGCGGACTCGGTAGTTTACAAGCGGACAAGGTCAAGCATCAAGCGGCAAGCCACAAACGGTAAGGTTTTAAACTGTAACCCAATGCCCGAAAACAGTTCGATCAGGCCAGCAACTCCTGAAAAAGCTCGCTGTACTGTTCCTGCTGGTACTGCTGGGTCAGGCGATTGGCGCGGAAAATAGCCTTGAGGTCTTCCAGCGCACCAGCAAAATCGTCATTGACCACGATGTACTCGTATTCGTTGTAGTGACTCATCTCGCTGACCGCTTCACGCATCCGCGCTTCGATGATTTCATCGCTGTCCTGGCCGCGATTGGTCAGGCGTTGACGCAGAGCCTGCTGAGTCGGCGGCAAAATGAAGATCGATCGGGCCTGCGGCATTTGCGCGCGAACCTGACGGGCGCCTTGCCAGTCGATTTCCAGAATCAGGTCGTGGCCCTCATCCAGCGTCTGCTGCAAGTGGCTTTGCGAGGTGCCATACAGATTGCCGAAGACCTCGGCCTGCTCAAGAAAGTCGCCATGCTCGATCATGCGCAGGAACTCGGCACGATCGACGAAGTTGTAGTTCACGCCATCCACTTCACCCGGACGCATTGCGCGCGTAGTGTGCGAAACCGACACGCGGATCTTTGCCTGCGCGCCGTGCTGGGGCTCTTGCTGAGCGTCCATCAACGCCTTGACCAGACTGGTCTTGCCCGCGCCGGATGGGGCGGAAATGATGTACAGGGTGCCAGTGATGTGGGTCATGTCAGGTTTAGCCTTACTCAATATTCTGCACTTGCTCACGCATCTGCTCGATCAACACCTTGAGGTTGACGGCAGCTTGCGTGCTGCGGGGATCAAAGGCCTTGGAGCCCAGTGTGTTGGCTTCGCGATTAAGCTCTTGCATCAGGAAGTCGAGACGGCGACCCGCCTGACCGCCAGCCTTGAGCACGCGGCGTACTTCGGTAACGTGCGTGCTGAGACGGTCCAGCTCTTCTGCGACATCGCTCTTCTGCGCCAGCAGGACCATTTCCTGCTCCAGACGCTGTGGGTCCAGCTCGGCCTTTATGTCGGCAAAGCGATCCAGCACCTTCTGCCGCTGAGCGGCCAGCATCTGCGGCACCAGAGTACGCAAAGTGGCCACTTCCTGAACGATGACAGTCAACCGTTCGTCGAGAAGTCTGGCAAGGTCGGCGCCTTCGCGGCCGCGACCGCTTTTCAGCTCGGCCAGGCCCTCATTGAAAAGGGTCAACGCGGCGGAGTTCAGCGCCTGCGGATCGTTGGCGTCAGCGACCAGGACACCAGGCCACGCCAGCACCTCAAGCGGGTTCAGCGCAGCCGGCTGCTTGATCAGGCCGGCAACCGACTCGGCCGCTGCGATCAATTGAGCGGCACGCTCGCGGTTCACTTGCAGCGGCTTGCCGGCGGTCTCTTCGACAAAGCGCAGGGTGCATTCGACCTTGCCGCGCGAAAGCCCCTGACGCAGGGCTTCACGAATCGCACCCTCCAGATCACGAAACGATTCGGGCAGACGCAGGTGCGGCTCAAGGTAACGGTGGTTGACCGAGCGCAATTCCCAACTCAGCGTGCCCTGGGCGCCAGCCCGCTCTACCCGGGCGAAGGCGGTCATACTGTGCACCATGCGAAGTACCTCTTGATTCAGTCCATGAACGCGATGAGTCGGCTGTCATGGATGTCGTGAAAGCCGACTGGCTGCAGAGGCGCAGGATTGTAGCGCAGTGCGACGCCCGCTCCCAATCCGGCAATGAGACAGGAAATGCAAAGCGCTGCAAATCGCCCGATCCTGGCATCCAGAGCTCTTTTTGGAGCGTGCGAATCATGCGGGTTCGGCCGCCGCGAGTTTTAGAGATGCCCAGCGGCAGTTGTGGCCCCTATAATGGTCAGCAGTTTTCCGTCTCAGTACAGGTATCCCAGATGAAACGTCCAAGTGGTCGCGCCGCCGATCAGCTCCGCTCGATTCGCATCACCCGCAACTACACCAAACACGCCGAGGGTTCTGTACTGGTCGAGTTTGGTGACACCAAGGTGATCTGCACCGTCAGCGTCGAAAACGGCGTACCACGCTTCCTCAAGGGCCAGGGCCAAGGCTGGCTGACCGCCGAGTACGGCATGTTGCCGCGCGCCACCGGCGAGCGTAACCAGCGTGAAGCCAGCCGTGGCAAACAGGGTGGCCGTACCCTGGAAATCCAGCGCCTGATCGGTCGTTCGCTGCGTGCAGCGCTGGACATGTCCAAGCTGGGCGACGTCACCCTGTATGTCGATTGCGATGTCATTCAGGCCGATGGCGGCACGCGTACCGCGTCCATCACCGGCGCGATGGTTGCACTGGCCGATGCGCTGAAAGTGATCAAGAAGCGCGGCGGCCTGAAAGGCGGCGACCCGCTCAAGCAGATGATTGCGGCGGTTTCCGTCGGCATGTATCAAGGTGAGCCGGTGCTTGATCTGGACTACCTTGAAGATTCCGCTGCCGAAACCGATCTGAACGTGGTGATGACCAGTGCCGGCGGCTTCATCGAGGTACAAGGCACTGCCGAAGGCGCGCCATTCCAGCCTGAAGAGTTGAACGCGATGCTGGCACTGGCACAGAAAGGCATGACCGAACTGTTCGAATTGCAGCGCGCCGCGTTGGCCGACTGATACCCCTGGAGTCTGAAAATGAGTGACAGCTTGCAACCGTTGAGCAAACCGCCGCAAAGCGCTCGTCAGTGGGCGATGTTCTGTCACTTGTCAGCATTTGCCGGGTTGATGTTTCCATTCGGCAACCTGCTGGGACCGCTGATTATCTGGCAGTTGAAGAAGGACTCTGACCCGTTTATCGATGCGCAGGGCAAGGAAGCGCTGAATTTTCAGATCACGGTGGCCATTGCGGCGACCGTCAGTATGCTGCTGATACTGCTGGTGATCGGTTTTGCGCTCTTGACGCTGGTAGGGATTGGCGCCGCAGTGCTGGCCATCATCGCCGGGATCAAGGCCAACGACGGGGTGGATTATCGCTACCCGTTTACTTGGCGCCTGATTAAGTAGCGATCATTGCGAGCAACGCGAAAAGCCGACATCAAGTCGGCTTTTTCGTATGCGCTGTTACCTGACTGTCAGATAGTCAGGGTCCAGTCGTAGTCCACAATCAGCGGCGCATGCTGCGAGAAGCGCGGTTGACGCGGCAGACGGGCGCTGCGTACGAAGCGGCGCAAGCCCGGTGTCAGGATCTGGTAGTCAAAGCGCCAGCCCAGATTCAGCATCTCGGCCTGCTCGTTATCCGGCCACCAGCTGTACTGATCGCCTTCGCGACTGACTTCACGCAGGGCATCGACATAGCCCATGGTGCCGACAATCTCGTCCATCCAGGCACGTTCAGGCGCCAGGAAACCAGGAGACTGCTGGCTGTCGCGCCAGTTCTTGATGTCGAGCTTCTGCTGCGCCACGTAGAGCGACCCGCAGTAGATGTACTCGCGACGCTTGCGGCGCTGCTTGTCCATATACTTGCCGAAATCGTCCATAAGCTTGAATTTCTGATTCAGGTCTTCATCGCCGTTCATCCCCGAGGGAAAGAGCAGGGTGGCAATACTGACCTTGTCGAAATCCGCTTGCAGGTAACGCCCGTACCGATCGGCTGTCTCGAAGCCCAGCCCGCTGATTACCGCCTTCGGCTGCAACCGCGAATAAAGCGCGACACCACCCTGAGCGGGAACCTCGGCTTCGCAGGCATAGAGGAAGTAGCCATCCAGCTGAAAGGCTGGATCATCCAGTTCAAAGGTGGAGGCGCGGGTGTCCTGTAAGCAGATGACGTCGGCATTCTGAGCTTGCAGCCAACTGAGCAAACCGCGCTCGACTGCCGCCTGAATGCCATTTACGTTCACACTGATGATCCGCATAAATGGCCCCAAAAATCACGTGCGTGTATGATACCCGAGCTCAAACCAATTAGCTAAATCCGTGGTATTCGGGGCTTTTTTCATGCAAGCGTATCAACGCGATTTCATTCGTTTTGCCATCGATCGCGGTGTTCTGCGGTTCGGTGAGTTCACCCTCAAGTCCGGGCGCACCAGCCCGTACTTTTTCAATGCCGGGCTCTTCAACACCGGTTCGGCGCTGGCTCAACTGGGGCGTTTCTACGCAGCCGCAGTCGTGGAGAGCGGTATTGGCTTCGACGTGCTGTTCGGCCCGGCCTACAAGGGCATACCGCTGGCGTCAGCGACAGCCGTGGCGCTGGCTGAACATCATGGCCGGGATCTGCCTTGGTGCTTCAACCGCAAGGAAGCCAAGGCGCACGGCGAAGGTGGCAGCCTGGTCGGCTCTCCACTGGCGGGCAATGTGCTGATCATCGACGACGTGATCACTGCGGGTACTGCGATTCGCGAAGTCATGCAGATCATCAAGGATCAGAACGCGACGGCGGCCGGTGTACTCATCGCCCTCAATCGCCAGGAACGCGGCAATGGTGAGCTGTCGGCGATTCAGGAAGTCGAGCGCGACTTCGGTATTCCGGTAGTGAGCATCGTATCGCTGAACCAGGTGCTCGAATTCCTCGCTGACGATCCGCAGCTCAAGCAGCATCTGCCGGCTGTCGAGGCTTATCGCGCGCAATACGGGATCTGAGGAAGGCCTATGGCAGTCGTCGGCAGAGTACTGGGTCTGGTTTCAGGCAAGCTGAGCGCTGCGGGGCTCTGGCTTTCGCTGGGTATTCTCGTGCCCATCGTCGCCCAGGCCGCCGACGCGCCTGAGGTTCGCCTTTATCGTTATGTCGACAGTCGCGGTGTGACGGTGATTGATACGCAAGGCGTGCCGCCCGACTACGTCGCCAAAGGTTACGAAGTGCTCAACGGGCGTGGGCGGGTGATACAGGTCGTGCCGCCCGCCCCGACGGCCGAGCAGATTCGCCAGGCCGACGCAGACAAGCGCCAGGCCAGCGCCGATGCTCAGTTGCTGAGCCTGTATAGCAGCGTTGCCGAGGTAGACCGCGTCAAGGCTCGCAAACTGGCTGAACTGGACGCACTGGTCGGCGTGGCCCAAGGCAACATCCAGGGGCTCGCCGCACAGCAGCGCAACCTGCAAGGCCAGGCAGCCGACCTGGAACGTGCAGGACGCCCCGTTCCGCAGACGCTCGTCGATCAACTGAATGACCTGCGTGACCAACAGCAGAAGCTGCAAGCCGATATCACCGGGTATCAGGCTGCACGCGCGAAAGCCGAAACAGACTTCGCCACCGCCCGCGTTCAGGTGCAGCGGCTGACGCAGTAGCCGCTGCACCTTCTGGATCGGACGCGGAGCGTCCACAACTGCATGCCCACGCGAGCATGGGCACGAGAATCAAAAGCCCGGACACCTCTCGTTCCGCACGCTCCGCCTTAAATATCTGCGCCGCGCTACGAGCTTAAGCTCTAGCAATCGCCCACAAAAAAGCCCCGTCAGCATTAGCTCACGGGGCTTTGGGTGTTACGCCGGAATCAATGCCGCTTGCGATTGGTGATCTGGGTGCCGACACCGCTGTCGGTGAAGATCTCCAGCAAGACCGCATTGGGCACTCGACCGTCGATGATGTGCGAGCTGTTGACCCCGCCCTGCACAGCCTCCAGCGCGCAACGGATCTTCGGCAGCATGCCGCCGTAGATGGTGCCGTCGGCGATCAGCACGTCGACCTGCTCGGTGGTCAAGCCGGTCAGGACTTCGCCCTGCTTATTCATCAGGCCGGCAATATTGGTCAGCAGGATCAGTTTCTCGGCCTTGAGGGCCTCGGCAACCTTGCCTGCCACCAGGTCGGCGTTGATGTTGTAAGACTCGCCGTCCGGACCTACACCGATAGGTGCGATGACCGGAATAAAATCCCCTTTGACCAGCATGTTGAGCAGGCCGGTATTGACGCCAACCACTTCGCCCACCTGACCGATGTCGATGATTTCAGGCTTGGTCATCTCCGGCGTTTGGCGCGTGACAATGAGCTTTTTCGCACGAATCAGCTCAGCGTCCTTGCCGGTCAGGCCGATGGCGCTGCCGCCATGGCGGTTGATCAGATTGACGATGTCCTTGTTGACCTGGCCACCCAGCACCATTTCCACGACATCCATGGTCTGCGCGTCAGTCACACGCATGCCATCGATGAAGTGGCTCTCGATGGACAGGCGCTTGAGCAGATCACCGATCTGCGGCCCGCCGCCATGAACCACTACCGGGTTGATGCCAACTGCTTTCATCAACACGATATCGCGCGCAAAGCCGGTTTTCAGCTCTTCGCTCTCCATGGCGTTGCCGCCGTACTTGATAACCAGCGTCTTGCCGACAAAGCGGCGAATGTACGGCAGCGCTTCGGAAAGGACCTTGGCTACATTAGAGGCGGCATCACGTTCGAGGGTCATTCAGGGCTCCAGTCAAAAGGAAAAGCAATCAAAATGGCAGGTCGAGATCCGGTGCAACTTTCTTCAACTCAGCGTGGAACACATCCTTGATGCGCTGCAGCTCGGCCTCGGTTTCGGCTTCGAAACGCAGCACCAGTACCGGCGTGGTATTAGAGGCGCGAACCAGACCCCAGCCCTTCGGATAATCCACACGGACACCGTCGATGGTGGTCAGTTTGGCATCGCCCCACTGCGCGTCTTTCTCAAGGGCCTCGATGATGCTGAACTTGGTGACATCCGTCACCTTGATGTTGATTTCAGGCGTCGAAATATCGTTCGGGAAGGTCTCGAACAGGTCTTCGGCGTTGGCCGATTCCTGGCTGAGGATCTCCAGCAGGCGTGCAGCGCTGTAGATGCCGTCGTCGAAACCGAACCAGCGCTCCTTGAAGAAAATGTGGCCGCTCATTTCACCGGCCAGCAGAGCACCGCTTTTCTTCATTTCTTTCTTGATCAGCGAGTGACCGGTTTTCCACATGACCGGACGGCCACCGTGCTCACTGATCAGCGGGGTCAGGCGACGGGTGCATTTGACGTCGAAAATGATGTCAGCGCCAGGATTGCGCTTGAGCACATCCAGCGCGAACAGCATCAACAGGCGATCCGGGTAAACCACGTTACCGGCGTTGGTCACCACACCGACGCGGTCGCCGTCACCGTCGAACGCCAAGCCCAGATCGGCGCCGGTTTCCTTGACCTTGGCGATCAGGTCTTGCAGGTTTTCCAGCTTGCCCGGGTCCGGGTGATGGTTGGGGAAGTTGCCGTCCACTTCTGCGAACAGGGAAATCACTTCGCAACCCAGCGCTTCGATCAGTTGCGGGGCAATCACGCCAGCTGCGCCGTTGCCACAATCGACCACAACCTTGAGCTTGCGCGCCATGACGATATCGTCCTTGATCTGCTTGAAGTAGCGATCAAGGATGTCGACTTTGGTGATGCTGCCTTTCTGCGAGGTCAGGTTGTTGGTCTTGATACGCTCATGCAGCGCCTGGATCTGCTCGTTGGCGAGGGTGTCGCCCGCGATGACGATCTTGAAGCCGTTGTAGTCCTTGGGGTTGTGGCTACCGGTCAACATGACACCAGTCTTGCCCGCCAGCACATTAGCGGCGTAATACAGGGCAGGCGTCGGCACCAGGCCAACGTCGCTGACATGGCAGCCACTGTCGTGGAGGCCTTGAATCAGCTGCTGCACCAGCTCCGGACCGGACAGACGACCATCACGGCCAACGCTGACGTTGGGCTCGTTCTGCGCCAGGCTTTCAGAGCCAATCGCACGGCCGATCCAGTAAGCTGTTTCGGCGTTGAGCGTATCCCCGACGACGCCACGAATGTCGTAAGCGCGGAAAATAGTCTCTGGGAGTTGGGGTGCAACGGATGCTGGGCTATTCATAACGAGGGGATGCTCCGATCTCAGGAAGTCCTGATTTTCATCGAGAAGGTCGATATCTAGAATATCGGTATCTTGAAACAGCGGATCAGTCCAGTCAGTGCGCGACGCAGCGACTGTGGACGAAGCACTGCCTTTGCTAATCTCTGCAGCGTGCTGATCGCCCGTGGCCATGACAGAAACCGCCTGCGGCTGGCTGCGGAGCGAAACACGAGCCAAAGCCTGAGCCAGACCATTAAGTGCCGGGAGGCTCAAACCGAAGGGTTTGACGGCTTTTCCGCGTGAGAGTTCTTGAAGCAGCTGATCCAGTTGCCGCGCATCGGCACAAATCCGCCGCTGCAACGCCCGCTCATGAAGGTGAAGGCCAAGTAACACGCCTGCTGCAGCGCTAAAAAATGCCAGCAACAGGAGCAGAACGGGCGGTGAAGTTTGTAGCGCCGGCCCCGGCGTAAACTCGAGTTTCCAGCCGGAATAGCCAGTGTCAAAGCTCTGCGGTTTTCCATCTCCAGCCTGCCCACGCTGCAGGAAAACCTGAGCGGGCGCGCTGCCGAACTGTTGACTGAGGGTAATCTGCCCGGCGTCGGCTGGAAGTGCGGGCACGGCACTGAGCAGGCGTTGCATGTCGAATGCCAGCAACAATGTGCCTGCAACTGGCCGGGTTGCATCCGCTCGCACTGGCGCAACGCTGTAGATCAGCCAGCGCTCGCCAACCTTGCGAGCCTCGGGGGCAACGTTCTCACCTTGCGCGGCCTTGTTGAGCATATCCAGCGTGGCGAAGCTGACCGGCAGCGCGCCTTGTTGGTCGACATCAGCCAGCCCCTTGGGGAAAAGCCGCGCACCCGCCACACCACTCCACTGAGTAAGCCCCGTTTGTGCTGCCACCAATGCCGCTACGCTATTGTCCTGCAACGCCTGAACAAGCGCCGGGCCGGAGGCGGCAACCTGAGTGTTGGCGTTGATCTGACGCAACGCCACACTGACAGCGGCGGCCTGGCTGCCGCCCCATGCCTGGGCAAGTTGATTCTGCTGCTGCGGACCGGTCATCAGCGCGATCCAGACGATCACCGCAGCAATTACCAGCCCAATCGCCGCAGGCACAAGGCCCGGAGCGAGGGCGCCAAGGTTCGCGGCCGGAAGCGAGTGATCGGCCGGTGTAGCTTGCTTTGAAGCACTGCGCTGACTGCCTTTCACCGACCTCTCCCTGAGCCTGACCCGAAACCGGACTATATTTGTCGACCGACGATCAATGACTTCCGGAATGACCGAAGCCACCAGCGCCACGCTGACTTTCGTCGAACGTTTCGACCAGTTCGAAGTGCGCCTGCACCACCGGCACCAGCACCAGTTGGGCGAGGCGCTCGCCAACGGCGATGTTGAATGCGGTCTGGCCACGGTTCCAGCAAGACACCATCAATTCGCCCTGATAATCCGAGTCAATCAAGCCCACCAGGTTACCCAGCACGATGCCGTGTTTGTGACCCAGACCGGAGCGCGGCAGGATCAACGCGGCCAGGCCTGGATCGCCGATGTAGATCGACAGGCCGGTAGGGATCAGCAGGGTCTGGCCCGGCTCGAGAACAGTGTCTTCCTTGAGCATGGCGCGCAGGTCCAGGCCGGCCGAACCGACGGTGGCGTAAGCCGGGAGCGGAAATTCGTTGCCAATGCGAGGGTCGAGGATCTTGGCTTGTAGAGCGTGCATTCGTAATTAAACCTGAGTCATGCGGTCGGCGATAAAAGTGATCAGCTGGCGAGCAATCTTGGCCTTGCTGGTCTGGGCAAAAAGCGTTGCGTGCAACGCCCGGTCAATTACGCTGCAAGCGTTCTCCTCGCTGTTGAAGCCGATGCTGGGGTTGGCCACATCATTGGCGACGATCAGGTCGAGGTTCTTGTCCTTGAGCTTGCGCGCAGCGTAGTCCAGCAGGTGTTCAGTCTCGGCAGCAAAGCCGACGCTGAACGGGCGATCCGGGCGCGTTGCAATGGTGGCCAGAATATCCGGGTTACGGACCATCTGCAGTAGCAAGCCATCACCCTTTGCAGGATCTTTCTTCAGTTTGTGCGGGGCGACTACTTCCGGGCGGTAGTCAGCCACCGCCGCCGAGGCAATGAACAGGTCGCACGGAATCGCCGCTTCACAGGCCGCCAGCATGTCGCGAGCACTGACCACATCGATACGCGAGACGCGATCCGGCGTGGGCAGGTTGACCGGGCCGGTGATCAGCGTGACGCGGGCACCGGCTTCCACGGCAGCTTCGGCCAGAGCAAAACCCATCTTGCCGGAGCTGTGGTTGGTGATGTAGCGGACCGGGTCGATGTTTTCCTGAGTCGGGCCAGCAGTAATCAGAACGTGCTTGCCGGTCAGGCTCTGGCGCTTGAAGCAATCGGCGGCGCACTGGGCCAGGTCGTCGGCTTCGAGCATGCGTCCGAAACCGACATCACCACAGGCCTGACTGCCGGAGGCCGGGCCGAATACCCGAAAGTCACGCGCTTCGAGCAGGCGGGTATTGGCCTGCACAGACGCATCACGCCACATGGCCTGGTTCATCGCCGGAGCGATGGCGACGGTCGCATCAGTGGCCAGCACGATGGTGGTCAGCAGGTCATTGGCGATGCCTTGAGCAAGTCGGGCGATCAGGTCGGCGGTGGCGGGTGCAATCAGGATCAGGTCGGCCCATTTGGCCAGTTCGATATGGCCCATCGCGGCTTCGGCAGCCGGGTCGAGAAGGTCCAGATGCACCGGATGCCCGGACAAGGCCTGCATGGTCAAAGGCGTGATGAACTCCGCTCCACCCTTGGTCATCACCACACGCACCTCAGCGCCCTGATCGCGCAGACGACGGACCAGCTCGGCGCTCTTGTAGGCCGCGATGCCGCCGCCGACGCCCAGAACGATGCGTTTTCGATACAGCCGCTGCATAGACCTGCCTTTTTGATCGAGTGAATTACGCGACAGCCATGACGCCTCCCCAGGCCAGATCGTCGCGCAAAAAAGATGGGCTAAGATAGCACAGCGACCGCAGCGGGACAGCGGCGCTCAATCACATGGAGGTGCTATGAGTATTCGCAGTTGGCCCGCGGCCGAACGCCCGCGGGAGCGCTTGTTGGAGCTGGGAGCAGAGGCTCTATCCGACGCCGAGTTGCTGGCTATCTTTTTACGTACCGGGGTGGCCGGAAAAAGCGCTGTAGACCTGGCGCGTCATCTTCTGAATCAATTCGGCGGGGTCCGGCCATTATTGGATGCAGACCTGCCTGCCTTTACCTCTCAGCTCGGTCTGGGCCCTGCGAAGTTCGCTCAGTTACAAGCCGTAATGGAAATGGCCCGGCGGCACATGGCCGAGTCGCTGCGCCGGGATTCAGCACTGGAAAATCCGGCTCAGGTGCGCAGTTACCTCAAGGCGCTGCTTCGTCATGAACCCCATGAAGTGTTCGGCTGCCTTTTTCTGGACACCAAGCACCGGGTCATGACCTTCGAGATACTGTTTCGCGGGACGATCAACGCGTCCTACGTGCATCCTCGCCAGGTGGTGAAGCGCGCCATGGCTCACAACGCCGCCAGCCTGATTCTCTGCCACAACCATCCTTCGGGTATCACCACGCCCAGCCGTTCGGACATCGACCTGACCAAGCGCCTCAAGGAAGCACTGCTGCTCATCGACGTTCAGGTGCTGGACCACGTGATCATCGGCGACGGCGAGCCGCTGTCGATGGTGGAGAAGGGGTTGATGTAGCGAATTCAGACGAACCCGAAAAGGGAAACATGACCCGGAGCGACGACCCGCATTGCCGCAGATCGTCGTCAAAGCCCCCGAACCGTAGGAGCGAACTTGTTCGCGAAGAGGCCGGTGCAGCCCCCGAAAATGAAGCGTTTGAACCATTGCCTTCGCGAGCAAGATCCCACGGTTTCAGTGCGTTGTGGACACTCTGCGTCAGCTTTCGAGGTGGCGCAGAGCGAGGTCGTCGGCGACTTACTTCACCTGCACCTTGTAGAAATCCTGCCGACCGAACGGGCTGACCTGATACCCCGTCACGTCCTTGCTGACCAACGCTGATGCCGTCGGGTGGGCCAGCGGGATCCACAGTGCCTGCTGCTGAATCTGCTTCTGGGCCTGGTGATAAAGTTTGCTGCGCGCGGCCTGATCGCTGGTGGATTTGCCGTCGGTGATCAGCTTGTCCAGCGTCTTGTCGCAATAGCGAGCGAAGTTGGTGCCCGATTGCACGGCAGCGCACGAGAACTGCGGCGTCAGGAAGTTATCCGGATCACCGTTGTCGCCCGCCCAGCCCATGAACAACAGATCATGCTCACCGGCCTTGGCGCGTCGAATCAGCTCGCCCCACTCAATGACCTTGATTTCAGCATCAATCCCGACCTGTTTCAGATCAGCCTGCAGCAGTTGGGCGCCCTGAGTAGGGTTCGGATTCAGCAGGCTGCCGGAAGGCCGCGTCCAGATAGTGGTTTTGAAACCGTCCTTGACACCGGCCTTGGCCAGCAACGCTTTGGCCTTCGCGACATCATGCTGGTAACCCGGCAGGTCCTTGGCGTAGCTCCAGGTATTCGGCGGGTAAGGGCCGTTGGCGGCTTCGGCGGTGCCTTCGAAAACTGCTTTCAGGTAATTGTCCTTATCGAACGCCAGGTTAAGCGCCTGGCGCACTTCCGGCTTGTCGAACGGAGGGTGCTGGCTGTTGATCGCGACGAACGCGGTCATGAATGCTTCGGTCTTCTCGACCTTGAGCGAGTCGATCTTGCTGGCGGCCTGAATATCCAGAGGCTTGGGAGAGAGGGCGATCTGGCATTCATTCTGACGGAGCTTCTGCAAACGCACATTGGCGTCCGGCGTGATGGCATACACCAGCGTGTCAACATCAGACTTGCCAGCGAAGTAGTCCTTGAACGCTTCATAGCGCACCACGGCGTCTTTCTGGAAACGCTTGAAGACAAACGGCCCGGTGCCTATCGGCTGGCTGTTGAGCTTTTCCGGAGTGCCCGCTTTGAGCAGTTGCGCGGTGTACTCAGCCGAGTAGATCGAGGCGAAGCCCATGCTCAGCGTGGCGAGAAAAGTAGAGTCGGCGTGGTTGAGCGTAAAGCGCACAGAGTGCGGGTCGGGCGCTTCAATACGCTTGATCAGCGCAGGCAGCTGCATGGACTGCGCGTGCGGGAAACCACTCTGGGCAATCTTGTGCCACGGGTTCTGCGGGTCGAGCATGCGCTGGAAGCTGAACAGCACATCGTCCGCCGTCAGTTCGCGAGTCGGCGTGAAGTAGTCGGTGGTATGAAATTTCACCCCGGAACGCAATTTGAAATCGTAGGTCAGGCCATCGGCAGACACGGTCCAGCTTTCTGCCAGGCTCGGCACCAGCTTGCCGCTCTTGGCGTCGAAGTCCACGAGACGATTCATCAATACATCTGCCGACGCGTTGGTGGTCGTCAGCGAGTTATACTGCACTACGTCAAAACCTTCAGGGCTGGCCTCGGTGCAAACAGCGAGACTGGACGCCTGAGCGGCAATCGGAAGCAACAGCGGGACCAGCAAAAACGGGAGTGCAGCTAGACGCATGGCGATATTTCCTGTTCAGAAAGGGGCCCATCTGCCGGTGCAGTCTGGTGAGGGACTTACCCTAGACTATGTTCTGGCACAGAACAATCGTCATGGTGCGACGAGCGGTCGGCTTGCCGGCACCCCCGCAGGCGCTTGAGTGCGCTGGCATACGAGGCCTGCTTGTCTGCACTAAAGTGCTTTGCCTGTTGTTGAGCCACAGGGTTTCTGGTATAAAGCAGCGCTCTTTTCTAGGGGCCCGGTTCCTTCACTGTAGGTGTAGCCGGTAAGACCCTTAAAGAAACGCGGCGCCTGGCGCCAAATGACTGAGAGATTAAGCGGCCAACCCATGCCGGGTTGGGCATGTGGTTTTAGAGGGCTGAGGCATGTCGAGAGTATGTCAAGTTACCGGTAAGGGTCCGGTGACTGGGAATAACATTTCCCACGCAAACAACAAAACCCGTCGTCGTTTCCTGCCAAACCTGCAGCATCACCGCTTCTGGGTTGAAGGCGAGAAGCGTTTTGTTCGTCTGCGCGTATCTGCTAAAGGCATGCGTATCATCGACAAGCGTGGCATTGAAGTTGTGCTCGCTGAACTGCGTCGCGACGGCAAAATTTAAGGGAGAGAATCATGCGTGAATTGATCCGTTTGGTGTCGAGCGCTGGTACAGGCCATTTCTACACCACCGACAAGAACAAACGTACTACCCCGGATAAAATCGAAATCAAAAAATTCGATCCGGTTGTACGCAAGCACGTGATCTACAAAGAAGGCAAAATCAAGTAATTGATTATGTCGGCTACAAAAAAACCCACCTTCTGGTGGGTTTTTTTGTGCCTGCCCTGAAACCAGAACGCCACTGACTCAGCCTGTTTTGGCCTCGAACACCACATAAATCTTGCGGCACGCCTCCAGCACTTCCCATGTGCCCTTGAAGCCCGCAGGAATCACGAAGCGGTCACCCAAGCGCAGGGTTTTGGCATTGCCTTGCTCGTCGCGCAACACACTGACGCCCTGGACGATTTCGCAGTATTCATGCTCGGTGTAATTCACCTGCCACTGACCAGGCTCGCCATTCCAGACGCCCGCGCTCATCTGGCCGCAAGGGCTGTTGTAGTGGTTATAGATAGTCTGAGCCGGATCGCCCTTGAAGACCTTTTCCGGCGCAGGACGGTAATGTTCGGCGCTGGTGCTGGCCTCGCTGAAGTCGACAATGCTTGCGATACCCATGATGCCCCCTTGTCTTGAACACGTTGACGATTTGACGAACAAACGCAGCAATAGTGCCTTGGCTACGAATCTCGACTGTTTAATAAAATCAACAGAAAAGCGCTCTAATGGCCATTTCTGTCAAATATATTGGTTTTGACCCGCCGGCTGGTTTAGGGTGTTGCCTGTCCTGAAACTTCAGATTGTGTCTGCAATCCATCATGACACGCCAACACTCAAAAGGAGGACATGCCGATGACCACCCTGACTCGTACTGACTGGGAAAACCGCGCCCGGAATTTGAAGATTGAAGGCCGCGCTTTCATTCAAGGTGAGTACACCGCTGCCGCCTCCGGCGAAACATTCGACTGCATCAGCCCGGTCGATGGCCGGCTGCTCGCCAAGGTCGCCAGTTGCGACTCTGCCGATGCCCAGCGCGCCGTAGACAGCGCTCGCAGCGCTTTCGAATCAGGTGCCTGGTCACGCCTGGCCCCGGCCAAACGCAAGGCCACCATGATCCGTTTCGCGGGGTTGCTTGAGCAAAATGCTGAAGAGCTTGCCCTGCTTGAAACGCTGGACATGGGCAAGCCGATCAGCGACTCGCTGGGTGTCGACATCCCTGGCGGCGCCAGAGCCTTGAGCTGGAGTGGCGAGGCCATCGACAAGCTGTATGACGAAGTGGCCGCAACCCCTCACGATCAACTGGGTCTGGTGACACGCGAGCCCGTCGGCGTGGTTGCCGCCATCGTGCCGTGGAACTTCCCGCTGATGATGGCCTGCTGGAAACTCGGCCCTGCGTTGTCCACCGGCAACTCGGTGATCCTCAAGCCGTCGGAAAAATCTCCGCTGACCGCAATCCGTATTGCGCAACTGGCTATCGAGGCCGGTATTCCGGCAGGCGTGCTCAACGTATTGCCGGGCTATGGCCACACGGTTGGCAAGGCGCTGGCCTTGCATATGGATGTCGACACTGTGGTGTTCACCGGCTCGACCAAAATCGCCAAGCAGTTGATGATCTATGCGGGCGAATCGAACATGAAGCGCGTCTGGCTGGAAGCTGGCGGCAAGAGCCCGAACATCGTATTTGCCGATGCACCGGACTTGCAGGCCGCCGCCGACTCCGCTGCCAGCGCGATTGCGTTCAATCAGGGCGAAGTCTGTACGGCAGGTTCGCGCCTGCTGGTCGAGCGCTCCATCAAGGATCGCTTTCTGCCGATGGTGATCGAAGCGCTGAGCACCTGGAAGCCCGGTAACCCACTGGACCCGGCGACCAACGTCGGTGCGCTGGTCGATACCCAGCAGATGGACACGGTACTGTCCTACATTGAGGCCGGCCACACTGACGGCGCCAAACTGGTTGCAGGCGGCAAGCGCATCCTGCAGGAGACTGGCGGCACTTACGTTGAGCCAACGATCTTCGACGGTGTGAACAACGCGATGAGAATCGCCCAGGAAGAGATCTTCGGCCCGGTACTTTCGGTGATCACCTTCGACAGCGCCGAAGAAGCGATCCAGATCGCCAACGACACCCAATACGGCCTGGCCGCAGCGGTGTGGACTTCGAACATTTCCAAGGCACACCTGACCGCCAAGGCATTGCGTGCGGGCAGCGTATGGGTCAACCAGTACGACGGCGGCGACATGACCGCACCATTCGGCGGTTTCAAACAGTCGGGTAACGGTCGTGACAAATCACTGCATGCGTTTGATAAATACACCGAACTGAAATCCACCTGGATCAAGTTGTAAGGCCGTTCGGGACGCTCTGGGTCCCACGTTGAATAGGTGACGCAGAGCGTCACCCAGTGCATTCCCACGCCGGAGCGCAAGGAAAGATAGGCATCCGAGCGAACGCCTATCGTGCCCATGCTCCGCGTGGGCATGCCGTTCTGGACGCTCTGCGTCCGATACCGAACAGATAAGCAAAGGGTTGCAGGAGCTTCAAAATGCGTTGGGGTACTTACTTTGCCGTGCTGGCGTCGGTATTGGGCGTCGGTCTGGCAATGGGCGTCAGCATGCCGCTGGTTTCATTGCGTCTGGCTGGCTGGGGCTACGGCTCGTTCGCCATCGGCATCATGGCGGCGATGCCCGCAATAGGTGTGCTGGTGGGGGCGGCACTGGCCAGTCGTCTGGCCGCACGCTTCGGCACAGCCAATCTGATGCGTCTGTGCCTGTGGGCCGGAGCTGTGTCGGTCGGCGCGTTGGCGTTATTGCCGTACTACTGGATCTGGCTGTTCCTGCGTCTGACGCTCGGGGTGATCCTGACCATCGTTTTCGTGCTCGGCGAAAGCTGGATCAACCAGTTGGTGATCGAGCGCCTGCGCGGGCGACTGGTCGCTCTGTATGGCAGCGCTTATGCACTGAGCCAACTGGCAGGCCCGTTGCTGCTGGGCGTTATCGGTACGCAGGCAGACTACGGCTTCTGGATCGGCGTGCTGTTGCTGGTCGGCTCACCTTTTCTGCTCCTGGGACGAACCGGCGCACCATCGACCGAGTCCTGCAACGTCACGTTCACGGACCTGCTCGGCTTCTGTCGCGGCATGCCCGCCATTGCCTGGGCGGTGGCGCTGTTCGCCGCGTTTGAAGCGTTGATTTTGACGCTGCTGCCGCTCTACTGCATACGCCATGGCTTCACCCCGGAAATCGCCCTGATCATGGTCAGCGTCGTAGTGGTCGGCGATGCGCTGCTGCAACTGCCGATCGGCATGCTCGCAGACCGTATCTCGCGACGTGCGATGTTCACCGGCTGTGCGTCGTTGCTGCTGGCGTCCAGCCTGCTGGTGCCGTTGCTGATCGACACCGTCTTGATTTGGCCGCTGTGGGCCGTGTTCGGTGCCAGCGCTGGCGGGCTGTTCACGTTGTCGCTGATCCTGATCGGTGAGCGTTATCGCGACGACGCGCTGGTGCGTGCCAACGCGCACGTCGCTCAGCTGTGGGGCATCGGTTGCCTGATCGGCCCTCTGGCAGCAGGTGCAGGCAGCCAGTGGGTCAGCGGAGAAGCCTTGCCGCTGCTGATGGCGGCAGGCGCGTTCGGGCTGTTGATTCTGATCAGGCGGCGTGGCGCTTTCGGCACACAGGCTGCGCCCGCCTAAAGCATTCTTTCAAGACCGATGGCGCGGCTCATCCACGCATTGAAACGCCGCCACAAGTCGCCCGGCTCGGTGTGCAAGGTGTGGATCCGGCCGTTGTCCTCGGTCACCCACACCACCTTGCCATCCTCAAGTCGCGCCTCGTAAGTGAGCGCTGGCGCCATACCTTGCAAGGTCAACTCACGCAGCTCTTCGGCCAGTTGCGGACTGTCGACCAGCACCCCGACTTCGGTGTTCCACAGCACCGAACGCGGGTCGAAGTTGAACGAGCCGACGAACACCTTCTGCCGATCAAAAATCATTGCCTTGCTGTGCAGGCTCGATTCAGAACTGACCAGCGAATGACTTTTCTTGAACAAATGAGGACCACTGCTGCGCATGGTTTCGGTATCGCCAGGCTGACGGCGCAGTTCGAACAGCTTCACACCATGCTCCAGCAGCGCCTTGCGATACGGTGCGTATCCACCATGCACGGCGGGCACGTCGGTAGCTTCCAGCGAGTTGGTCAACAGGCTGACCTTGACACCTGCATCGGCGCGGCCAGTCAGGTACAGCAAGCCTTCCTGCCCCGGCACGAAGTAGGCGGAAATCAGCATCAACTCCTTGCGGGTGTTCAGCAGCTCCGGCGCCAGTTGCGTAGTCAGTAACAAGTGCGGGTCCGGCTCGCCCTGCGCCAGCACTTTGGTCGGTGCATCCCACAAGGCCTGGTTGTAGGCCCAAACCAGCTCATTGAGCCAGGTTTTCATGCGCGGCTGAGTCTTGTAGGCCATCAGCCGCTCATAAAGCGCCTTGTGCTGCTGGTGCGCCTGCTCCAGCGAATCGTCCAGCTTCTTGCGGGCTTCGGCCAAGTCCTGGCCGTCCGGCAGGAAATACATGAAGTCATCGATGGGTTTGCTGAGCGTGCTGTTCCAGTACTGATCGAAACTATGCCCCAGTTGCTCGGCGACCGGGCCGACGCTCAGCATGTCGATATCGGTGAAATTCAGGTTCGGCTCGGCGTCGAAATATTCATCGCCCAGATTGCGGCCGCCGACAATCGCGACACTGCTGTCGGCCAGCCACAGCTTGTTGTGCATGCGCCGGTGCTGGCGCGACAGATTCATCAAACGGCCGAGGCTGCGCGTTATACCCGTCTCACGCCCCAGGTTTTGCGGATTGAACAAACGAATCTGTATGTTCGGATGTGCCGCCAGCGTAGCTATCGCCTGATCCACCCCGTCGCTGGTGGTGTCGTCCAGCAGGACGCGCACGCGAACGCCACGGTCAGCTGCCTTGAGCAGCTCGTCGATCAGCGCGCGCGTGCTCAGGCCGTCATGGACGATGTAGTACTGCAGGTCGAGGCTGCTCTTGGCATTACGGATCAGTTCGGCGCGCGCCTTGAACGCATCACTGCTGTCAGGCAGCAAGCGAAAGCCCGAGCGCCCTTCGTGGGGCATC
Source organism: Pseudomonas syringae CC1557 (assembly GCF_000452705.1). Taxonomy (NCBI): domain Bacteria; kingdom Pseudomonadati; phylum Pseudomonadota; class Gammaproteobacteria; order Pseudomonadales; family Pseudomonadaceae; genus Pseudomonas; species Pseudomonas syringae. Next base: position 101,219 of record NZ_CP007014.1, on the reverse strand, counting down.
GCCATGGCCTGGATGGAGCGGCCAAACGCAGAGCCCGAGGGCGGCATGGCCTGGCTCGGCTCGCCGGTGATCTGCTGATGTGCGCAACCGCTGACGCACATTGCAACCAGCAAGCAAAAGGGCAAGGCCCATGAATTGTTCAAATTGATTTCCGCGTCTGGACATGGCTCGACTTGGCGATATGACCCGCAAAACCGGGAAAGATTTGCCGCACTTAGTCAGTTTGCGCAATCAGTGACGTAATTGTCTCGCCTACGATCCGCACAGCACTCTCTATTTCCCGCGTAGGTTTGGACGCGTAGTTCATGCGCAGGCAGTTGCGGTACTTGCCCGACGCCGAAAAAATACTGCCCACCGCGACCTGTACGCCCTTGTCCAGCAAGACGCGGTTCAAGCGCTGGCTATCGAAGTTTTCAGGCAGCTCCACCCACAGCAGGAAAGCGCCTTGCGGGCGACTGGCACGCGTGCCTTCGGGAAAGTAGCGCATCACCCAGTCGATGATCTGATCGCGGCTGCGCTGATATTGCGTGCGCATACGCCTGACGTGTGGCTCGTAATGGCCGCCCTCAAGAAAATCGGCAATCGCCAGTTGCGGTTGCGGAGCCGTCGAGCCGGTGCCGATGTACTTCATGTGCAGCACCTGTTCCAGATAACGGCCCGGTGCAACCCAACCCACCCGCAAACCGGGCGCGAGCGTCTTGGAAAACGAACTGCACAACAGCACGCGGCCGTCTTCGTCGAAGGACTTGATGGTGCGCGGGCGAGGGTAATTGTAGGCCAGATCGCCATACACATCGTCCTCGATGATCGCCACGTCAAAGCGTTGCGCCAAGCTCAACAAGGCGCGCTTGCGGGCTTCGGGCATGATGTAACCCAGCGGGTTATTGCAATTGGGTGTGAGCTGGATGACCTTGATCGGCCATTGCTCAAGGGCCAGCTCCAGCGCTTCCAGGCTGATGCCGGTCAAGGGGTCGGTCGGAATCTCCATGGCTTTCATGCCGACGCCCTTGAGGGTCTGCATGGCACCAAAGAAGCTCGGCGAATCCACCGCCACGATGTCACCCGGCTGGCAGAGGGCGCGAATACTGGCCGACAGCGCTTCGTGACAGCCGGTGGTAATGATCAGGTCGTTGGCGGTCAGGTTGCAGCCCGAATCAAGCATCAGACGGGCGATCTGCTCGCGCAGTCTCGGCACGCCGTAGATGTTGTCGTAATACAGGCCCGGCATGTCCTGATGGCGACTCAATTGGCCCAAAGCGCGCATCAAAGGCTTCAGGGTAGGGCTGGTGACGTCAGGCATGCCGCGCCCCAACTGGGTGACGGCCTCGTGGGGTGCGACCCGAATCAGATCCAGTACCTGATCCCATTGCGAGATATCCACAGGCCGCTGGACCGGTCGCCCCACAGCAGGCAACGCGGGGGCTCGTTTGCTGACCGACACGAAATACCCGGACTTGGGTTTCGGCGAGGCCAGCCCATTGTCTTCCAGCACCCTATAGGCTTGCTGCACGGTACTGAGGCTGACGCCATGCTCGGCGCTCAATGCACGCACGGAAGGCAGGCGGTCGCCAGGACGATAAAAGCCGTTTTCGATGCGCGAGCCGAGCAGCTCGGCAAGATTGACGTAAAGCGTCATGGCGTACTCTTGAGTTTTCTGGACTACTGAACGATACAGATGAAGCCAAAATATAGCATTCAGTGCGGAGTTCAAACTTTCTGTATGGAAAATATAAATAGTTTTTGAATCTGTAATGGTTTGGCTGTTCGTTTCATCATGGGCTCACACCCACCCAGGATGAGGGAACCGTAAATGAACGGGTTCAGCGATGTACGCCTAGCGCTTCACAGTCAGGAACTGAATGAATATCGGCCAAACCTGATCAGGACGGTCCGTTCCGAGAAGACTGAGCTGCCGACGGACATGGGCCGCTGGGCGCTGTATCGACACCGCTGGGCATCACGCCGCGCCCTGCTGGAGCTGAGCGACGATCAATTGCGCGATATCGGCCTTGATTTCCAGCAGGCCAGAGCCGAGGCTCTGAAGCCGTTCTGGAGAACGTGAGCGTTCAGCGCAGCTCTTTGAGTCGATGCCAGAGCATCCCCAGCGCCAGCAACGGCGAGCGCAGGTGCTTGCCGCCGGGGAAGGTCATGTGCGGCACGCTGGCGAACAACTCGAAGCCATCGCTGTGTTGCCCGGCGATGGCTTCGGCCAGTAGACGACCCGCCAAGTGCGTGGCGTTCAGGCCATGCCCTGAGTAAGCCTGGGCATAGAACACATTCGGATGCTGCTTGAGTCGACCGATCTGCGGCAGGCGATTGGCACCGATGCCGATCATCCCCCCCCACTGGTAATCAATCTTCACACTGGCCAGTTGCGGAAACACGTCCAGCATCTTAGGTCGCATGTAAGCCGCAATATCGCTCGGGTCACGCCCGGAATAATGGCAGGCACCGCCGAACAACAAGCGGCGGTCGGCGGACAACCGGTAATAATCCACCGTCACGCGCTGGTCGCAGACCGCCATGTCCTGCGGCAGCAATTCGCAGGCCTGCGCCTCGCTCAGAGGCTCGGTCGCAATAATGTAACTGCCCGCAGGTAACACCTTGCCGCTGATTTCCGGGTTCAGATCGTTGAGATACGCGTTGCAGCCCAGCACCAGGGTTGTCGCCGATACCGCACCTTGCGCCGTGTGCACCTTGACCTGCGAGCCGTAGTCGATGCGGGTCACAGCGGAATGCTCGAACACCTGCACGCCCAGCGACTGCGCAACAGCCGCTTCGCCCAGCGCCAGATTCAACGGATGCAGATGCCCCGAGCCCATGTCGATCAGCCCGCCGACATAGCGCGCGGACCCCACCACACTGTGCATCTGATCGGGTTGCACCAGTTTCAGCTCGTGACGGTAACCCAGGCCGCGCAGCTCATCCGCATCCTCGGCGAGACTGATCAGGTCACGCGGTTTGTTAGCCAGGTCGCAATAACCCCATTTCAGGTCGCAATCGATGCCATGCCTTGCAATGCGCTGGCGGACAATCTCGACCGCCTCGATGCCCAGCATCTTGAGCTGACGCACGCCGTCGCTGCCGATAACGTTGGCAAATTGCTCGACGCCATGCCCGACGCCGCGAATCAACTGACCGCCATTGCGCCCGCTGGCGCCCCAACCGATCTTGCGGGCTTCCAGCAGGGCAACGCTGAAACCTCGTTCAGCCAGTTCAATGGCAGTGTTGAGGCCGGAAAATCCGCCGCCCACTACGCACACATCCACCTTCAAGTCGCCTTGCAGCGCAGGATAATCCGGTTGCGGATGGCTGCTGGCGGCGTAATAGGAGACGGTGTGCCGGTCGTGAGCGGCTGGATGCTGAACGCGGGCGCTCATGGATTTGTCCTGTTGGCGGCGTCTGGGTGGTCGGGAGGATAAGCCGCTGTCATGCGCCTGCCAACTGAGGCAAACTCCCGGCATTGCTTCCAGGTGGTCAATTCAATGAGCTGCAACCGTCAGAAAGTCCTCGATTTACGACGTCAGATCCCCTCGTTCGAGTGCGTGCCTGGCTGTCATGACTGCTGCGGCCCGGTCACGACGTCCTCCGAAGAAATGTCACGCCTGCCACGCAAGACTGCCGCCGAGCAGGAAGCCGCGCTGGACGAACTCAACTGTGTGCACCTCGGGCCACAAGGCTGCACAGTCTATGAAGAACGCCCGCTGATCTGCCGTCTGTTCGGTACTACCGCAAGCCTGCCATGCCCCAACGGCCGGCGCCCGGTCGAACTGATCCATCCACGGGTCGAGAAACAGATTCACCAGTTCATGGCCTCGACCCGGCAAGTACTGGTGTAAAGCGGGCCCGCGACATCAGTCGGCAATCGGCAGGTTCAGGCTCTCCTTCACTTCTTCCATCACGATATAGCTCTTCGACTCGCGCACGTGGGGCAACTTGAGCAGGATGTCGCCCAGCAGTTTGCGGTAGGACGCCATCTCGGAAATACGCGCCTTGACCAGATAGTCGAAGTCACCGGACACCAGATGGCACTCCAGCACATGCGGCAGCTTCAGCACCGCGCGGCGGAACTCTTCGAACGTATCGCCGGACTTGTAATCCAGACTGATCTCCACGAATACCAGCAGACTGGCCTTGAGGCTTTGCGGGTTCAGGCGGGCGTTGTAGCCCATGATGATCCCTTCGCGTTCCAGCCTGCGGACCCGTTCCGTACAGGGTGTGGTCGAGAGGCCGACCCGCTCGCCCAGCTCGGTGAACGAGATGCGCCCGTCCGCTTGCAGGATGCGCAGGATATTGCGGTCGATCTTGTCCAGCTCGCGGTTTGACTGGTGTTGAGTGCGCACGGGTACATTCCCCTCTGGCAAAGCGTTTTTGGCCGTGAATAAACGCTGAATATAAATGTTTATACAGTGAGAAGCACTGCCTATTGCTCAATATACTGCCCACATTCTTGCTTAAAACTTCGAAATATCAGCGGATATCCGCGATGAGGTTATCGACATGCGTGTTCTGGTCCTTGGTAGTGGTGTGATCGGTACCACCAGTGCCTACTATCTGGCGCGTGCCGGCTTCCAGGTGACAGTGGTTGACCGTCAGCCTGCAGCGGGCATGGAAACCAGCTTCGCCAACGCCGGTCAGGTCTCGCCGGGCTATGCCTCGCCCTGGGCTGCGCCGGGCGTTCCGCTGAAAGCCATCAAATGGCTGTTGCAGCGCCATTCCCCGCTGGCCATCAAAGCAACCGCGGATATCGATCAGTACCTGTGGATGGCGCAAATGCTGCGCAACTGCACCGCCAGCCGGTATGCCGTCAACAAAGAACGCATGGTGCGGCTGTCCGAATACAGTCGCGATTGCCTCGACGAACTGCGCATCGAGACCGGCATCGCCTATGAAGGGCGCAGCCTGGGCACCACTCAACTGTTCCGCACCCAGGCGCAACTGGACAATGCCGCCAAGGACATTTCCGTGCTGGAGCAGTCAGGTGTTCCTTATGAATTGCTCGATCGCGAAGGCATCGCCCGGGTCGAACCTGCGCTGGCCGGTGTCACCGGTATCCTCAGCGGCGCGCTGCGCCTGCCCAATGACCAAACCGGCGATTGCCAGTTATTCACGACCCGGCTGGCCGAGATGGCGATAGCGCTGGGCGTCGAGTTCCGTTATGGGCAGAACATCGAGCGCCTCGACCACGCCGGCGACCGCATCAACGGCGTGTGGATCGATGGCCAGCTGGAAACGGCCGACCGCTACGTGCTGGCGCTCGGCAGTTATTCACCACAGCTGCTCAAGCCACTGGGCATTAAAGCCCCGGTGTACCCGCTCAAGGGCTATTCGCTGACCGTGCCGATCACCAACCCTGAGATGGCGCCGACGTCGACCATTCTCGATGAAACCTACAAGGTCGCCATCACCCGCTTCGACAACCGTATCCGGGTCGGCGGCATGGCAGAAATCGCCGGTTTTGACCTGTCGCTCAATCCACGTCGACGCGAAACACTGGAGATGATCGTCGGTGACCTCTATCCTCAGGGCGGCGACCTGACCCAGGCCAGTTTCTGGACCGGGTTGCGTCCGACAACGCCCGACGGCACGCCGATCGTAGGTGCCACAGCGTTCCGTAACCTGTTCCTCAATACCGGTCACGGCACGCTGGGCTGGACGATGGCGTGCGGTTCCGGCCGCCTGCTGGCCGATCTGATTGCCTGCAAGACGCCTCGAATCAGTGCCGAAGGTCTCGATATCTCTCGCTATGGCAACACCCAGGAGAATGCAAAGCATGTCAATCCAGCGCCAGCTCACCAATGAGCGCATGAGTCAGGTCGTTGTCCACAATGGCACCGTGTATCTGTCGGGCCAGGTAGGCAATGACATGACTGCGGGTGTCGAACAGCAGACCAAAGAGGTCCTCAACAGCATCGAGCGCTTGCTGGATCTGGCCGGCACCGACAAGACGCGCATTCTATCGGTCACCATTTACCTGAAAGACATCGATGCCCACTTCGCTGGCATGAACAGCGTGTGGGACAAGTGGCTGCCCAAAGGCTTCGCCCCTGCGCGCGCAACGGTCGAGGCCAAACTGTGCGAACCAGAAATCCTGGTCGAACTGTCGGTGGTTGCTGCACTGCCATAACGTTGCACACCTGCCCGGCGACGCAACTCTCGACGTTGGGCAATTTCCTCTGCTTACTTTCTTCAGGCAATCAACGTCACCATGCGTCCAGCCCGCGCCCTTATCGATCTCCAGGCACTGCGCCACAACTATCAACTGGCCCGTGAAAGCAGCGGCGGCAAAGCCCTCGCGGTGATCAAGGCCGACGCCTATGGCCACGGCGCAGTGCGTGTGGCCCAAACCCTCGAAGCGCAGGCCGACGGTTTTGCAGTGGCCTGCATCGAAGAGGCGCTCGAATTGCGTGCGGCGGGTATCCGCGCGCCGATTCTGCTGCTGGAAGGTTTTTTTGAGGCCGACGAGCTGGCCCTGATTGTCGAGCATGATTTCTGGACGGTTGTGCATTCGCCCTGGCAACTGGAAGCCATCGAACGGGCGCATCCAGGCAAGCCGCTGACGGTCTGGCTCAAGCTCGACACCGGCATGCACCGTGTCGGGCTGCATCCGTTCGAGTATCGCGCGGCGTATCAACGCCTGCTGGCAACCGGCAAGGTGGCGAAGATCGTATTGATGACCCACTTCGCCTGCGCGGACGAGCTGAACAGCTCATCGAGCGCGGCACAGTGCGCCGTTTTCGAAACCACCTGCCAAGGGCTGGCGGCGGAGACCAGCCTGAAGAACTCTCCTGCCGTGATGGGCTGGCCGAAGATCCCCAGTGACTGGTCGCGCACCGGCATCATGCTCTACGGAGCGACACCGTTTGATCAGGCGCAGCCTCTTGCCGACCGCCTGCAACCGGTCATGACCCTGGAATCGAAGATCATCAGCGTCCGCGAGCTGCCGGCCGGCGAAGCCGTGGGCTACGGCGCGACGTTCGTCACCGACAAGCCTTCGCGTATCGGCGCGGTTGCGATAGGTTATGCCGACGGCTATCCACGCCATGCGCCGAGCGGGACACCGGTGCAGATCGACGGCCAACGCTCCAGACTGGTCGGCCGGGTGTCCATGGACATGCTCTCCGTAGACCTGACCCACCTGCCGCAGGCCGGTATCGGCAGTCGGGTCGAGCTATGGGGCAAAGAGGTGCTGGCCAGCGAAGTCGCCGCGCAGGCAGACACAATTCCTTACCAGATATTCTGCAACCTGCGGCGAGTCCCGCGGACCTATTCCGAACATTGATTGCTGATCATTCCAGCGGCTCCCTTGCTGCGCCGGTGCCTGTCGAACTGTTGTAAATATTGAACGCTGTTGCCATGATGGCGTTCATACCGACTTGACCTGACAAAGACTGAGGGAATACCGCATTGGACGTGGGTGAACGGCTGCAATCGATCCGCAAGCTCAAGGGCCTGTCCCAGCGCGAACTCGCCAAGCGGGCAGGCGTGACCAACAGCACCATTTCCATGATCGAGAAAAACAGCGTAAGCCCTTCGATCAGCTCCCTGCGCAAGGTACTGAGCGGCATCCCCATGTCCATGGTCGAGTTCTTCTCGGAAGAAACCGTCCCGGAGAATTCGGCTCAAGTGGTCTACAAGGCCAGTGATTTGATCGATATCTCGGACGGTGCCGTGACCATGAAGCTGGTCGGCAAGTCGCATCAGGGTCGCGCCATCGCCTTTCTCACGGAAACCTATCCGCCGGGCGCTGATACCGGTGAAGAAATGCTGGTTCACGAGGGCGAAGAAACCGGCATCCTCGTGGAGGGGCGGCTTGAGCTGGTGGTCGGACTCGATACCTACGTGCTCGAAGCGGGTGACAGCTACTATTTCGAAAGCACCCGGCCGCATCGCTTTCGCAACCCGTTCGACGTCCCGGCGCGCTTGATCAGCGCCGCGACACCGGCCAATTTCTGAGTGCCTTCGCGATGAGTGCAGTGTGAAACCGAACCGGAAGATTCTGAGCATCGCAGGCGTTTTGACGCTGTGGGTCTTCAATGTGCAAGCCGCCGACACCGCCCGAGCCCCTGACGACATCATCGCCGCCCATTGCGTCGCCTGTCACAGCGTAGGTCTGCTCAACGCGCCGAAAATCGGCGATACCGAAGCCTGGGAAGCACGAGCGCAAAAAACCGGCGGCCTCGATGGCCTGCTGGCCAGCACTATAAAAGGCATTGGCATCATGCCTCCGAAAGGCACCTGCGGCGATTGCACAGACGACGAACTGAAGAGCGCCATCCAGAGCATGTCCGGGCTGAAGTAAGCGTAGATTCTCGTTTCCACGCTCCGCGCCCATCGCTATACATACGTCTCGTGGGAGCGAGCCGGACGACGCTTCGCTTGCTCGCGAAGAGGCCGGTACAGCCGCCAGAAGTAGGGCGCTTGAACCATGCATGGCGAGCATGCAACGCTTTCGCTTCATCACCGGTCCAACCTGCACCCAATAATAATTCAGGAGAGCTTGGATGCCGTATTCCTGTTCCATCCAGCAAGCCGTCGATCACGTTCTGGCGCAGTTACCCGAGCACATTCATCTCGGCATGCCGCTGGGCCTCGGCAAGCCCAATCGGTTCGTCAACGCGCTGTATCAGCGCATCAGTCAATTGCCCGAACGACGCCTGACGATCTACACCGCGTTGACGCTCGGCCGACCCACGCCAGGTGAAGGTTTACAGGCGCGGTTTCTGGAACCGTTCCTGGAACGGACTTTCGGTGATTACCCGGAACTCGACTACCTCGCCGCGCTACGTCGCGACAAACTGCCGCCCAACATTCACGTCCAGCAGTTCTTCATGCAGCCGGGTAGCCTGCTCGACAGCCCGCCTGCCCAGCAGGACTACGTCAGCAGCAATTACAGCCATGCCGCGCGCGACATCAACGCCAACGGCCTGAACCTGGTCGCGCAACTGGTGGCGCGTGATGATCAACGACCGGGCAAGCTGAGCCTGAGCTGCAATCCGGACGTGACCCTGGACCTGCTGCCGATGATCGCCAAACGACGGGCCGCCGGGGAAACCATCCTGATGCTCGGCCAGGTCCACGTCGACCTTCCGTATATGCCGGGCGATTCGGAACTCGACGTCGAGGCCTTCGACCTGCTTCTGGACGAAGACGAGCGCAGCACACTGTTCTCCACACCCAACATGCCTGTGGGTTATCAGGATCACCTGATCGGTCTGCATGCCAGCACGCTGGTACGCGACGGCGGGACGTTGCAGATCGGCATTGGCTCGATGGGTGATGCGTTGACCGGCGCCTTGCTGGCGCGGCAGGCCGACAACGAAACATGGCGCAGCCTGCTGGCCGAGCTGAACATGAGCAACTGGCAGACCCTGATCGACCGCGAAGGCGGTACACAGCCGTTCGCCAGCGGGCTTTACGGGTGCAGCGAAATGTTCGTCAACGGCCTGCTGGTACTGGCCGACGCCGGAATCGTACGGCGCAAGGTGTATGCCGATGTAGAACTGCAACGGCTGGCCAATATGGGCACCCTGGACGAAGACGCGCATCCCGACGGCGTAGTCGTGCATGGTGGGTTCTTCCTTGGGCCATCAAGTTTCTACGAGCGCCTGCGCGAGCTGCCGGCCGAGCGACTGGCGCAGTTCAACATGACCGCCATCAGCTACATCAACGAGCTGTACGGTCAGGAAGACCTCAAGCGCCTGCAACGCCGCGACGCCCGCTTCATCAACAGCGCCTTCACCGTTACCCTGATGGGCGCAGCAGTGGCGGATCAACTGGAAGACGGCAGGGTGCTCAGCGGTGTCGGCGGCCAGTACAACTTTGTCGCTCAGGCCCATGCCCTGGAAGGCGCTCGTTCAATTCTGATGCTGCGCAGCTGGCGTGAATCAGGTGGCGAGGTGAATTCCAATATCGTCTGGCAGTACGGCCATACGACCATCCCCCGGCACCTGCGCGATATTGTCGTCACCGAGTACGGCATCGCGGACCTGCGTGGTCAGACTGACGCGACGGTGATCGAGCGCATTCTGAACATCAGCGATTCACGCTTTCAGTCCGGCCTGATCGAGCAGGCGCAGAAGGCGGGCAAGCTGCCCAAGGATTTCCAGCTCGACCCGCGCTTCACGCAAAACACTCCGGAGCGCCTGCGGGACGTCGCAGCGGATTACCCGTCACTGTTTACCGAATACCCGCTGGGCTGCGACTTCAGTCCCGAAGAACGCGACCTGCTGCGCGCGCTGAACTGGCTGAAGAGCAAACTCAAGCTGAGCGAGATTCTTGATCTGGGCAAAGCCACCCTCGACGCACCCGATCCGGAAGCCTTCCAGCAGCACCTGCAGCGCATGCAACTGGACAACCCGCAAGGCCTGCGCGAGGAGTTGTATCAACGCTTGCTGCTGGCCGGATTGCAGAACACAGCCGGGCTGACGGGCTGAGTCATGCCTGACTCCAGTGGAAGCGAGCCAGGCGACGCTTGCTTGCTCGCGAAGGCGGATTAACGGATCAACAGGTTTTCAGCGCCTGCACCGGCCTCTTCGCGAACAGGTTCGCTCCTACAGTTTGGGGATTCTTACGACATTGGCAGGAGGGTCGTCGCTGGCTACACCACTGAAAGCACCAACATAGCCGCAGCAACGATCCCGCATGCAGCAAACAACTGCTGCAAACGCGGACCGGCCAGGTAGCGGGCGATCTGCCGGCCACCGATCAGGCCGAGCACCGCGCCGCACGCGAACGGAGCGCCCACGGCCCAATGCATCACGCCAGTCAACGATGCGGTGATCACACTGCCGGTCGAGACCAGTGCGATCACTGCCAGTGAGGTCGCCACAACGCTTTTCATGTTCAGGTCGCTGTAGCGGGTCAGTGCCGGAATGATCACGAAGCCGCCGCCGACGCCAAGCAGGCCGGAGAGCAAGCCGGAGCCCAGGCCGGTCAGCGTCAGAGCACGCAGACACGGCATGGTCCAGCGCAGCCGCCCTTGCAGCGGGTTGAGCACACAGGGCAGTATTTCCGCCCGTGGTGCAGGTTGGCCGTCGCGCAGCTCGCGACTGGCGCGCATGAACATGCGCCCGCAGGCATACAGCAACACACCGGAAAAAATCAGCGCCAGTGGCGCATTGGGCAGACGATGGGCAAGCCACAGGCCGAGCGGCGCCACAAGCACGCCGATACCGGCGATGTAACCTGCGGCCCGATAGCGGACGATGCCCTGACGCAACCCCAGCACGGCACCGACCCCGGCCGCCAGCCCCACTGCCAGCAGGCCGACAGGCGCGGCTTCGACAATCGTTAAACCCAGCCCGAACACCAGCAACGGCACCGCGAGAATGCCGCCGCCTGCACCGGTCAAGGCCAGCACCACACCAATGATTGCGCCCAGACCTGCACCCAACAGTTGATGCTCAACCATGTGGAGCATCAGCCTTCTTCGGTCTCGCAAGCCACTCGCGGCCCTTGAGCATGCCGTGCCAGTAAATCGCAGGCAACGCGCGCTCCTTCAACCACCACGCCAGCCGGGTGGGTTTGCGCCCATCCAGCAACCAACTCGGGAAACTCGGTGCGACCTTGCCGCCGTACGTGAACTCGGCGAGCACGATCCTGCCTTTCTCGACGGTCAGCGGGCAGGAGCCATAGCCGTCATATTCGGCCGATTCACTTTGGCGACCCAACGCGACCAGCACATTATTGGCCACCACCGGTGCCTGCTTGCGTGCTGCAGCTGCGGTTTTGGCGTTGCTGGTATTGGTGGCGTCGCCCAGCCCGTGAACATTGGCGAACTGCCGATGCCGCAGCGTGGCAGGGTCCACATCGACCCAGCCAGCAGCATCGGCGAGCGGGCTGCTGCGAATGAAATCGGGCGCAGTCTGCGGTGGCACCACGTGCAGCATGTCAAAGCCTTGCTCGACGGTTTCGCTGCTGCCGTCCGGCTGGGTGCGAATGAACGTGGCGCGTTTACCCGGCCCGTCGACTGCCACCAGCCGATGACTGAACTTGAGGTCGATGGCGTAGCGATCCACGTAGCTCATCAGCGCAGGTACATAGTCCGCGACGCCAAACAGCACGCCACCTGCGTTGTAGAACTGCGTGTTGATCTGCGCGAGCCGACCGGCTTTCAGCCAGTGATCGCAGGACAGATACATGGCCTTCTGCGGCGCACCCGCGCACTTGATCGGCATGGGCGGCTGGGTGAACAGGGCGCGGCCCTGTTTCAAGTCCTGCACCAGTTGCCAGGTGTACGGCGCCAGGTCAAAGCGGTAATTGGACGTCACACCATTGGCACCAAGAGTCTCGACCAGACCGTCGATGGCAGCCCAGTCCAGTTTCAGGCCGGGGCAGACCACCAGCTGCTGATAGCCGATCGTACGTCCGTCTTCCAGCGTCAGCGCATTGTCCTGCGGCTCGAACGTCGCCACCGCAGCCTTGATCCACTGCACACCCTTGGGGATCAACGAGATCATGCTGCGCGCCGTCGATTGCGCTTCAAAGATGCCCGCGCCGACCATCGTCCAGCCTGGCTGGTAGTAATGGGTGTCGGCAGGATCGACGAGCGTGATCTGTAGCGAAGCATCGCGGGCGAGCAGACTTGCAGCGGTGGAAATACCGGCAGCACCGGCGCCGACGATCAGGATCTGACAGTTAATAGTCGAGGCATTCATTGCAAAATTTCCAATAGCGGGCAGGGCTCAGAGCGCATTGAGCGGGATCTTCAGATACACGACGCCGTTGTCTTCCGGCTCCGGAAAGTGCCCGCAACGCATGTTGACCTGCACCGAAGGCAGCATCAATACCGGCATCTCCAGCGTAATGTCGCGCGCTTCGCGCATGTCGACGAACGCGTCTTCATCAACCCCGTCATGCACATGAATATTGCTGGCGCGCTGCTCGGCGACGGTGGTCATGTATTTCAGCGCCCGGCCGTTGGGCAGGTAGTCGTGACACATGAACAAAATGGTCTGCGCCTGCAAGGCCAGCAGCTTGCGGATCGAACGATACAGCACGCGCGCATCGGCTCCCGGAAAGTCGCAGCGGGCGGTGCCGTAATCGGGCATGAACAACGTATCGCCGACGAACGCGACGGTCTGCTCGCCAACCTGTACCAGATAGCTCATGCAGGCCGGGGTATGTCCGGGCGTGTGCATGGCTTTAACCTGCAGAGTGCCGATGGCGAACGACGCCTCATCGTCCAGCAGCACGTCGAACTGGCTGCCGTTGCGCGCAAAATCGGACGGCGCATTGAACAGCGCGCCAAAGGTTTTCTGCACGACCGTGATGTGGCTGCCTATCACCGTCTGCCCGCCCAGTTTTTGCTTCAGATAAGGCGCTGCCGACAGGTGATCCGCGTGTACATGGGTTTCGAAAATCCATTGCACAGAGGCCTGCAAGGCATGCACCCGGCCGATCATCCGGTCGGCAGACTCGGTCCGTGTGCGCCCGGATTTGGGGTCGTAATCCAGCACGCTGTCGATCAGCGCGCACTGCTTGCTCTCCATGTCCATCACCAGATAACTGATGGTCCCGGTATCGCCGTCGTATAACGCTTCGACGTAAAGCTGTTCAGCAATAATCATGTGCATTTCCCATGGCTGTAATCGCCCGGAGGCCGTTTCGGCAGGCGGGACGGTTGGCAGTCGTTGTCTTGCAGTCTCAATAAGCATGCCAAACGCTCTGAAACGGCTACAGCTTAGTAACTGCAAGGGTAAGCTCCGTTCGCTGGTTTATCCCGCCGACGGTCAGATCGGCGTAACTGCCATTTTTTGGCAGCCGACTGGCAGCCAATGGCATAAACTGGCAGCCCGCCGGGTCAGCGGGCATCCCGTTTTCAGGAGCAATCATGTCAATCATCGCCACCGATTTTCCCGGCAGCCGCATGCAGTCGCTGGTGTCGTACCTGGAACATGACCTGCGCCCGACCATCGTGCTGGACACTGACTACAACATCATCGCCGCCAACACCGCCTACCAGCGGCAGTTTGGCGTCGAAGGCACGCCCCATGTGGGCGAGAAGTGTTATCGGGTGTCGCACCAGTTCGCGGTGCCCTGCGATCAGGCCGGTGAGCAGTGCCCGATGCGCAAGGCTCATGAAACCCGGCTGCCAGAGCGCCTGCTGCACATCCACCACACCCCACGCGGCCCTGAGCATGTCGATGTCGAGCTGCGACCGATTCTCGACGATCAGGGTGACGTGATCGCTTACGTCGAGCGGCTGAGTTCAGTGGCGGTTGCATCGGTGCAGCCTCAGCAACACGGGCTGGTGGGACGTTCGGCAGCCTTCAAGGAAGTGCTGGGCGCCCTGCAACGTGCTGCGCCCGCGCAGATTCCGGTGTTGTTGCAGGGTGAATCCGGCACCGGCAAGGAGTTGTTTGCGCGCGCGCTGCATGCCAGCAGCTCAAGATCGGCAGGACCGCTGGTGGTGGTGGACTGCACCGGGCTGACCGAAACCCTGCTGGAAAGCGAGCTATTTGGCTACGAAAAGGGCGCATTCACCGGCGCAGTGCAACGCAAGACCGGCCTGGCTGAAGCCGCACATGGCGGTACGCTGTTTCTTGATGAGATCGGCGAGGTGCCGCTGGCCATGCAGGTCAAGCTGCTGAGGCTGATCGAGTCGGGCAGCTTTCGTCCGGTGGGCAGCCTGAGAACCGTGCATTCCGACTTTCGGCTGGTGGTGGCCACTCACAAGCCGCTCAAGGAAATGGTCGCCGAGGGCAGCTTTCGACAGGATTTGTTTTACCGCATCAGCGCCTTCCCGATTCGCCTGCCAGCCCTGCGCGAACGCAGCGAAGACCTGCCGCTGCTGATTGATAGCCTGCTGCAACGCATCGCACCCGTTGCCGCGCCGCGTGTCGATCCCGACGCCATGAAACTGCTGAGTTTTTACAGCTACCCCGGCAACATCCGCGAACTGCGCAACATCCTCGAACGCGCACGGCTGTTTACCGACGACGGCGTGATTCGCGTGCAGGATTTGCCCGCTGAAGTACGCGGGCATGACGAGGCAGGCGGCGTGTCTTACCGGCGTGCGGATGAGGGCCTTGAGAAGCTCGCCCACGCGTTGCGCGTGTTCAAAGGCTCGCGCAGTGAGCTTGCCAAAGAGCTGGGGTTGAGCGAGCGCACCCTGTATCGGCGTTTGCGCACGCTGGGTATTCCACACTAACGCAAGCAGCGCGGCGTAGAGAGCAAAGCGTCACGAACGGCATTCCGACGCTGGAGCGTAGTGTGACGAACGAGAGGTGTGTCCGGGAAAACGCTATCGTGCCCATGCTCCGTGGGCATGCATTTCCGGAGGCTCCGCGTTCGCTCTTGAGTGCCTTACTTGAACGTCACTACGCCACCGGCCAGTGACTCGACGCGGGCCAGCGATTCAACGTGATAGCCCTGCGCATCCAGTTCGGCACGGCCGCCCTGGAAGGACTTCTCGATCACGATCCCCAGCCCGGCAACGGTGGCACCAGCCTGTTTGATGATCGAGATCAGCGCCTGCGCAGCTTTGCCGTTGGCCAGGAAGTCGTCGATGATCAGCACCTTGTCGCTGCTGCTCAGATGGCGCGGCGAAATGGCTACGGTGCTTTCCACCTGCTTGGTGAACGAGTACACGCTGGCCGACAACAGGTTCTCGGTCAGGGTCAGTGACTGGTGCTTGCGGGCGAAGATTACCGGTACGCCCATGTTCAGGCCTGCCATCACTGCCGGTGCAATACCCGACGCTTCGATGGTCACGATCTTGGTCACGCCAGCATCGGCAAACCGTCGGGCGAATTCGTCGCCGATTTGCTTCATCAACACCGGGTCAATCTGGTGATTGAGAAACGCATCGACCTTCAACACCTGATCAGACAGGACGATACCTTCTTCGCGAATCTTCTTGTGCAGTGCTTCCACTTCAATTCCTTGGCTGCGCCATTGCGCAATAAATGATCAATTTCGTGGGTCGGCTAGCGTTTCAGCATGGCGCGAATGTCGGCCAGCGCGGTATTGCCGCGCACCGCTTTGACTTCTGTCGGCGTGTCGTCGTTACCTTCCCAGGCCAGATCGTCCGGGGGCAGCTCATCCAGAAAACGGCTGGGCGCACAGTCGATGATTTCCCCGTACTGCTTGCGCTTGGCCGCGAAGGTAAACGCCAGGGTCTGCCGAGCGCGGGTGATGCCCACGTAGGCCAGACGGCGTTCTTCTTCGATGGTGTCGGCTTCGATGCTGGAGCGATGCGGAAGGATCTCTTCTTCCATGCCCATGATGAACACGTACGGAAATTCCAGCCCCTTGGAAGCGTGCAGGGTCATCATCTGTACGCCCTCGGCACCATCTTCCTCTTCCTGCTGACGTTCGAGCATGTCACGCAAGACCAGCTTGCCGATGGCTTCCTCGATGGTCATGCCGCCTTCTTCGTCTTTCTCCAGCGTATTTTTCAGCGCCTCAATGAGGAACCAGACGTTGCTCATCCGGTAGTCGGCGGCCTTTTCGCTGGAGCTGTTCTGGCGCAGCCAGTTCTCGTAATCGATGTCCATGACCATGCTGCGCAGCGCGGCGATGGGGTCGTTCTGCGCGCATTGCTGGCGCACGCCATCCATCCAGCGTTTGAAGCGCTGCAAGCGGTCGGTATAGCGGCTGTCCAGATGCTCGCCAAGGCCGATCTCGTCGGTGGCGGCATACATCGACACTTTGCGCTCGGTGGCGTAGTTGCCGAGTTTTTCCAGCGTGGTCGAGCCGATTTCGCGGCGCGGAACGTTGATCACCCGCAGGAAGGCGTTGTCGTCATCCGGGTTTACCAGCAGGCGGAAATAGGCCATCAGGTCTTTCACTTCCTGGCGGCCGAAGAAGCTGTTGCCGCCCGACAGGCGATAGGGCACCTGATGGTGCTGCAATTTCAGCTCGATCAGTTTGGCCTGGTAGTTACCGCGATAGAGGATGGCGAAGTCACTGTAAGGCCGGTCGGTGCGCAGGTGCAGAGTGAGGATTTCCATCGCCACCCGCTCGGCTTCGGCATCTTCGTTACGGCAGCGAATCACCCGGATCTCGTCGCCATGGCCCATGTCGGACCACAGTTGTTTTTCGAAAGCGTGCGGGTTGTTCGAGATCAGCACGTTGGCGCAGCGCAGAATGCGGCTGGTCGAGCGGTAGTTCTGCTCCAGCATGACCACTTTCAGCGATGGGTAATCGTCCTTGAGCAGCATCAGGTTTTCCGGCCGCGCGCCGCGCCAGGCATAGATCGACTGATCGTCGTCGCCCACCACGGTGAACTGGTTGCGCGAGCCGATCAGCAGTTTCACCAGCAGGTACTGGCTGGCGTTGGTGTCCTGATACTCGTCTACCAACAGGTAACGCACCTTGTTCTGCCATTTCTCCAGAACGTCAGGGTGTTCCTGGAACAGCTTGACCGGCACCAGGATGAGGTCATCGAAGTCCACCGCGTTGTACGCCTTGAGCGTGCGTTGATAGTGGGTGTAGACGATGGCAGCGGTCTGTTCCTTGGGGTTGCGGGCGTTTTCCAGCGCTTCGGCGGGCAGGATCAGATCATTTTTCCACGAGCCGATCATGTTCTTGATTTCGTCGACGCCATCGTCGCCCGAATACTCTTTCTGCATGATGTCGGTCATCAGGGCTTTGACGTCCGTCTCGTCAAAGATCGAAAACCCCGGTTTGTAACCTAGCCGGGTGTGCTCCTTACGGATGATATTCAGGCCCAGGTTATGGAACGTCGACACCGTCAGCCCACGACCTTCGCCGCCTCTGAGCAAGGTACCGACGCGCTCTTTCATCTCGCGAGCCGCCTTGTTGGTAAAGGTCATGGCGACGATGTACTGGGCGCGGATGCCACAGTTCTGGATCAGGTGCGCAATCTTGCGGGTGATCACGCTGGTCTTGCCGGAACCGGCACCGGCGAGCACCAAAAGAGGGCCGCCGACGTAGTTCACGGCTTCCTGCTGCCGGGGATTGAGTCGGGACATGGCGGTAAGAAGGGTCGTCTGCAAAAAAGGTCGGGCATTTTAACAGGCCCACGGGTTTGTGTAGCGATCATCGTCACAGGCAGTGACCGCTATCTAATTTTTCTGGTTTTGTTACATTTGCGCCGCGACGCGACGATACGTGTATCTGTCACGCTCCCCGAAGAGTGCGGCCACCGATTTTTCCTTTGTACTTAGGAAGTTAGATTGCCTACACCTGTCGAACCCTTGCAATTGCTTTTGTTGGCGCAAGAGCCGCTCTGGCAGGCGCTCTTGAGCGACTGCATTACAACGCCAGGCAGCAACATAACGCTTGTGCCAGGTGCCAGTTGGGAGGCGTTCAGTGCGCGCTATGCCAATGAACGCAATACCGTCCTGTTGACCACACCCGAGCTGCAGCCCAGGACCGGCAGCTGTCTTTTGCCCACGGTGGTACTGCTCGAAGAGGAACCGCTGGTCAAACCGAGTGGCGTCAGTGACTGGCTGGTGCGGAACGCGCTGACCGGTGACGCCTTGCGCAGATGCCTGCGCTATGTTCATGAACGCGGCCGTCTCGAAGACAGCTTGCGCCGCCTGGCTGGCCAGGACCCGTTGACCGGTATCGCCAACCGCCAGGGTTTTCAGGTGCTGCTGGCCGCTCGCCTGGCCGAAGGCGGCAGTCTGGCGCTGGGCCATCTGGACCTCGACAACTTTCGACGCGCCAATGACTCGCTGGGCCATCAGGCCGGCGACCGGCTGATCATGCAGGTCGTGGCCCGACTGAAAAACCAGCTCGACGCTGGCGACCAGATCGCCCGCCTGGGTGGCGACGAATTCGCATTGCTGATCGACACTCGGAAAACGCCAGCCCGCGCCATGCAACTGGCCGAACGGATCACCGACGTGCTTTCCGAGCCTTACTGGGTCGACGGTGAAAGTCTGTTACTCGGCTGCAGCCTGGGGATCGCTCATTCGCAAACCGAGCTCGATGTCGACCCGCTGATGTGGCACGCGCACATTGCCATGCGTCAGGCCAAGAGTACCCAAGGCTGCACCTTCCACCTGTTTGACGAGCGCATCAACCGAAAAGCGCGCAGCCTCGCTGACCTTGAAGGCGAACTACGCCACGCCTTACGCCGGGACGAGATGGAACTGCATTACCAGCCGCGACTGTGCCTGCAAAGCGGCCGTATCGTCGGTCTGGAAGCGCTGGTGCGCTGGCGTCATCACGAACGCGGCCTGTTGCCACCCAGCGAATTTGTGCCACTGGCCGAGCAAAGCGGCCTGATCGTGCCGCTGGGTTACTGGGTCATCTTCCGGGCCTTGCGCGACATGCAGGTCCTGCGCGAACAGGGTTTTGCGCCGCTGCACATGGCGATCAACCTGTCGTTCCGGCAGTTTCAGGACAGCCAGCTGTTGCCGACGCTCACTCGCCTGATCGAAGAGCAGGACGTCGATGCACGCTGGCTGGAATTTGAATTGACCGAAACCGCCGTCATGCGACGCACTGATCAGGTCAGGCAGACCATGGAAGCGCTGAAACGGCTGGGTGTGCGGTTTTCGCTGGATGACTTCGGCACCGGCTATTCGTCATTCATGCACCTCAACAGCCTGCCCATCGCGCTGCTCAAGATCGACATGAGCTTCGTCGGGCAGATGGAGTCACGCGAAGAGAACCGCAAGCTGGTCCACGCGATGATCAACCTGGCGCACAACCTGAATCTGGAAGTGGTGGCAGAAGGCGTTGAAACGGCCGGGCAACTGGCGTTACTGCGCAGCTTCGGCTGTGATCAGGTGCAGGGCTATCTGATCAGCAGGCCGCTGCCGATGACGGCGCTGGTGACGTATCTGCGGTCGGAAGCCCGCTACCCGGACGTGTCGAAGTCAGGATAACGATGTGCCGGCCTGACCCGGCACCGCCACGCCCGATGCCTCCCGACGTAACAGGCGCGCCGTCTTCCACTCGAATGCGTAGGTCAGCGCCAGCGCCGAGCAGAGCAGGCCCAAGGCCAGCCCCCACCACACGCCTGGTGCGCCAGCGTCGGCATAAAACCCGAGCAGCCACGCAGCAGGCGCAGCGATCAACCAGTAACAGCCCAGGCCGATGAGGAACGTGGTGCGCGCATCCTTGAGCCCGCGAATCGCGCCCATGGCGATGGTCTGGGTACCGTCGAAGAACTCGAACCAGGCAGCAATGGCCAGCAACTTCGTGGCCAGCACGACAATCTCGGCAAATGCCGGGTCATTGATGTCCAGAAACAGGCCAATGACCCAATGCGGGACCAGCCAGAACAGAATCCCGAACATCAGCATCACACTGCCGCCAAAACCGATCCCGACACGCCCGGCGGTGCGCGCCATAAGCATGTTGCCAGCGCCATAGTGCTGACCGATACGCATGGTCACCGCGTAGGAAATGCCCACCGGGATCATGAACGCCATGGACACGGTTTGCAGGGCGATCTGGTGCGCCGCCATCTGCGTACTGCCCATCGCCCCCATGCAGAACGCCGCGAAGGTGAACAGCCCGACCTCCACCGCGTAGGTCCCGCCAATCGGCAAGCCGAGACGCCACAGTTCTTTCAAATGGCTGCGCGACAGTTTCGACAACCCCTTGCCGATCGGATACGCCGCATAGGCCGGATGGCGCTTGATGTGCAATGCCAGCGCCAGTGCCATGCAGTTGGTCACAACAGCGGTGACCAGACCGATGCCCATCAGCCCGAGGTTTGGCAAGCCGAGCCATTGATGAATCATCGCGTAATTGAGCGCAAAGTTGGCAACGGCACCGGCCACACTGATGGCCATCACCGGGCCCGCACGGCCCAGCGCGCTGGTGAAGCCACGCAGCGCCATGAAACTGAGCAGGCCGGGCAGGGCCAACGGCAGAGTGATCAGAAATTGCGCAGCCATGTGCACGTTGGCTTCGGCCTGACCGAACTGCAACAGCACCGGCTCCAGGTTCCACAACAGCAGTGCGGCCACCAGCGCCATGCCCCACGCCAGCCATAACCCGGCCTGCGTCAGGCGCGTGGCACCTTCTGTATCACCCGCACCGTGGCGGATCGAAACCAGCGTACCGACCGCCGCCATCACACCGACGCAGAAAAACGAGATGAAGCTGTAAGTCGCAGCGCCCAACCCGCCGCCCGCCAGCGCTTCGGGACCGATCTTGCCCATCATGACCGTGTCGGTGAAGACCATCAGCATGTGCGCCATCTGCGACGCGATCAGCGGCCCGGCCAGGCGCAGGATAATCCAGAGTTCTTTGAAGGCGGGCTGCTGCATGGTGGCGGTGCTCTAAGGCGAAGGGACTTTGGAGCAACGTATTCTGGACATTTAAACGGCGAAGCACAAAACGATAAATCCGATGCTCAGCATGACTAAAACTCATCTGAAGCGATTTGCAGTAGAGTAACGGTTCATCGCCAGCAGGAAGCTCCGCATGCCTCGCAATCTCCCGCCACTTTATGCACTGAGAGCATTTGAAGCCGCCGCGCGGCATACCTCGTTCACGCGTGCAGCAGAAGAACTGTCAATCACCCAAAGTGCGGTCAGTCGGCATATCCGTACGCTGGAGGAACACTTCGCCTGCCGTTTGTTTCAGCGTAACGGGCGCAACCTGCAACTGACCGAGTCGGCACGCACGCTTTTACCCGGCGTGCGCGATGGCTTTCTGGCGCTGGAGCGGGCCTGCAGCACCTTGCAGGCCGAGGAAGGCATCCTGCGCATGAAGGCGCCTTCGACCCTGACCATGCGCTGGTTGTTGGCGCGGCTCAGCCGTTTTCGTCATCTGCAACCCGGCAATGAAGTGCAGCTGACCAGCGCCTGGATGGACATCGACGCCGTGGATTTCACCCAAGAGCCTTTTGATTGCGCGATTCTGCTCAGCCAAGGGCATTTTCCGGCGGACTGGGAGGCCACGCTGCTGTTTCCGGAGTTACTGATACCGGTGGGGGCGCCTACCTTGTTGCAGGATCCGCCGTGGAATGTCGAACGGCTGGCGAGGGCAGAACTGTTGCACCCGACACCGGATCGCCGCGACTGGGGCACCTGGCTGAAGCGCATGGGTCTGGCTGACAAGGTCTCACTGAAAGGCGGGCAGGTATTCGACACGCTTGAGCTCGGAATGATTGCGGCAGCACGCGGCTACGGGGTCTCGATGGGCGACTTGCTGATGGTTGCCGAAGATGTGGCGCAGGCGCGCTTAAGCCTGCCGTGGCGTACGGCAGTGTTCAGCGGAGAAAATTATTATCTGGTCTGGCCGCGCACAAGGCCCGGCGCAGAGCGGCTAAGACGCCTCAGTGATTTTCTTCTGGCAGAAGTGAAAGCCATGGAGTTGCCACTAGTTGAAGTACTTCATTAATATTTAGCTTAGTATTGAACTGCCATCATTCATAAATGTCGCGCGAAGCGCTCAAGTAACGAAGTCGATGGCCGAAGCACTGCTTGAGAATCTCGCCTATTCAGGCGGCAAGAAATACCAACTAATTATTCGCTGAATGGTAAGCCAGGGATGTGGCGACTCCAGTCATTTGGCGTGGAGTCTCTATGTCCAAGCCCCGTACTAGAATCGCCTCGCAACTTGGTATTGCCCTGGCAGTAATCCTCGCCGTCGTTATCAGCGGCAGTACGCTGTTCGCCTTGAGATCCCTGGACGCGTCCAACCTGGTCATTCGCGAAGAACACATGTCGAGCGAAGCCAGACTGCTCGCCGACCAGCTCAACACCTTCCACAGCACGTTGCGCGACAGTACCCAGCGCCTGAGCGGCCTGTTCGAGAAGCGCTTCGCCGAAGGCCTGACCCTGCAAGCAGACAAGCCGGTAACCGTAGCGGGCACTTCTACGCCGGGCCTGTATCTGCGTGATACAGCACTGAACAACGACTTTACCGAAGTCGATGAATTCCGCTCGATGACTGCAGGCGTGGCGACGATTTTCGTGCGCAGTGGCGATGACTTTGTCCGCATCAGCACCTCATTGAGCAAGCAGGATGGCACGCGCGCCATCGGCACCGTGCTGGATCGCAAAGGCGCCGCCTATGAGCGCTTGATGGCGGGTCAGAGCTATGTCGGGAAAGCGGTATTGTTTGATCGTTATTACATGACCCAATACAGCCCGGTACGTGACAGCAGCGGCAAAATCATTGCGGCACTGTTCGTAGGGTTCGATTACACCGACGCGCAAAAAACTCAGTTCGATAACCTGAAGAGCTTCCGTATCGGCTCTACCGGTTCGCTGGCCCTGCTGGACGACAAGGGCACTTGGCTGGTCGCGCCTGCGGGCGTCAAATCCTCGGAAGGTGCTGCGAAAGCCGTTGCAGACCTCGCCAGCAAACCGGGCAAGGCGCAGTTCTGGAGTGAAGGCGACGATGATTATTACAGCGTCGGCCAACCATTCGCAGGAGGCCCCTGGACAGTCATCGCCAGCATGCCGCGCAGTGAAATCAGCGAAGTAACCTGGAACGTGGGCACGCAACTGGCCATCGGTAGCCTGCTGGCCATGATCATTGCGGTGGTCAGCGCCATCTGGCTGCTGCGCAGCAAGCTGCGTCCACTCTCTGAGCTGGTTCGTCAGGCCGATGCACTGGGCGCTGGCGACCTGAGCGTGCGTCTCAATGTGACCAGCAACGACGAAATCGGCCAGTTGTCCGGCAGCTTCAACAAGATGAGTGAAGCGCTGTCGTCCATGGTTTCGCACATCCGTACCGCCGCGCAGGAAGTCAGCAGCCGCGCCAATGTGTTGTCCGGCCTGTCCGGCGGTGCTTACGAGGGCATGGAGCAACAGTCCGGCGAGATCACCAGCATGGCCGGTGCCGTTGAGGAATTCAGCGCCACGTCGATGAACATCGCTGACAACATGGGCAATACCGAGCGTCTGGCGCAGGAGAACGCGCAACAGACCCGCATTGGGCGCACGTCCATGGACGAAGCGTCTTCGTCGCTGCAACAGATCGCAACGTCGTTGAGCAGCACCGCGAAAGTCATCGACACGCTGGGCCAGCGTTCGCAGGAAATCGGCAGCATTGTCGGGGTGATCACGTCGATCGCCGACCAGACCAACCTGCTCGCCCTCAACGCCGCCATCGAGGCTGCACGCGCCGGCGAGCAAGGCCGTGGCTTTGCCGTGGTAGCGGATGAAGTTCGCAGCCTGGCGTCACGTACACGCGAAGCCACCGACGAAATTTCCGGCATGATCGCCAGCATCCAGCAGGAAACCGGCAACGCCATCAGCACCATGCAGCAGGGCAACACCCTGATGCAGGAAGGTCTGTCGCTTAACTCGAAAGTGGCGTCCGCACTGACGCAGATCGACGAGCAGAGCCGTTCGGCCGGGCATCAGTTCGCAGCCATCACCACGGCGACCCAAGAACAAAGCAGCACCGCAACCATGCTCAGCAGCAACCTGCAAAGCATCGCCATGGCCAACAGCGAACAACGCCAGGTCATGTCAAACCTCGCAATCACCGCCCAGGAGCTGAACGGCCTGGCGACCGAATTGCGCAAAGAGGTTGACCGGTTTCGTTGAGTTCCCAATGCCGTTATCACCCGTCGAATATCGTGCCAATGCTCCGCATTGGCATGCCGTTCTGAACGCTCTGCATCCAGCCTTGAGTGCACGTCGGGACCTGGATGCGGCGCGGAGCATCGGTACCAGTCAATTCGGGCCTATTTCAGAAAGTACAGCTGTCGGCCGATAGACAGCCTTGTGAACAGGCAACTCTGATCATTTCGCAGGATTGAGGGCCTGGCATTCGAAACCCCCTACACTACTTGCACTGACGCCAAAGCCCGACACGGATGCTTCAGCAAGATAGCCGGCACATCCCCTACCGACCCCGTCAAGGATCTCGACCATGAAGCAGTATGTTGAAAACTATCAGCCCATCGAAGGTTGCCCACCTGCATCTGGCCACGTGGAAGGTGATTCGGTGTCCCCAAAAGCGATGATTTTCCATATCCTCAAGGATCTCAGCGCTGATGTAGAAGTTCTGGATATCGGCTTTGGCTCCGGAACAATGGGGGCCTTGATCAAATCGAATCCGGACACTGCGCACTGGTCGGTAGATGGCATCGATGGCTGGGAGGCCAACTGCCAGAATTCGCAGCTGTATGAAAACGCCACCTACCGCAACATCTGGCATGGTCTGGCTCAGGAGTTGTCATCCGAGCGGCTCGCTCAGTACCGGATAATCTGCCTGCTGGACGTTGTCGAGCACCTGACGGCAGACACTGCACGATGGCTGGTACGGACGCTGCTTTCCAGTCTGGGGCCGGACTCCTACCTGTTTATCAGCACCCCGCTGTGGTTCTACCCGCAGGACGCTCAGCAAGAAGGTGATCTTGAGGAACACCTGATCGGCGTGCCCGCATCCTCGATGATGGCGCTGTGTCCGCACCTGTATGCAGTCAATCGGCCACTGATCGGCGGGTTCGTATTCAGCCGTCGCAGTCTGGATTTCGTGGAGTTTTTCCAGCCCACTGCGGATAAATCGTTTTCGTATGAAAAGGGCATGAAGGTCGCAAAAGCCGTCGGGATGAAACTCGAACCCAACGTCGCATTCACCATGGATTGACCGGGTAATCCACTTGCCGTCTTCGGGCGGCAAGTTGGCGCCAGCGCATGAACTGTCTGCGGCATGTCCATGGCATGTGCCCGTAAGCGACATCAAAATACTGATTTATGACACTTTTATTTCAATGACTCTCGCCCTGTGCGATGCTGGCGCCAAGGCCAAAGGCCGACTAAAGCTTAGTAGAGCGCTATAAACCCGTCCTCGCTCGCTACACGCTACATCTTTCAATTCATCGCCTGAACGGGCAAACCTCAGGGGCTTTCTGCATGCTGACCCTGCTCGATTTGCTGTCTGCTGTCGCCCTGCTGATCTGGGGCACACATATCGTGCGCACCGGCATCCTTCGTGTTTACGGAGCGCAACTGCGCCGCTTGCTCAGCCAGAACATGTCCAAACGGCCGCTGGCGTTCATCGCCGGCATTCTGGTGACCGCCACCGTGCAGAGCAGTAACGCTACCGCCATGCTGGTGACCTCCTTCGTCGGCCAGGGCCTGATGACGCTGACGCCTGCGCTGGTGATCATGCTGGGGGCCGATGTCGGCACGGCACTGATGTCCCGCGTGCTGACATTTGACTTGTCATGGCTGTCGCCGCTGCTGATTTTCCTCGGCGTGGTGTTCTTCCTGTCGCGCAAACAGACCCGCGCCGGCCAAATGGGCCGGGTCGGTATCGGTCTGGGCTTGATCGTACTGGCGCTGCAATTGATCGTCGCGGCTGCCGCGCCGATCACGCAGGCGGCCGGTGTGAAGGTGCTGTTTGCATCGCTGACCGGCGACCTGTTGCTGGATGCGCTGGTAGGCGCCATGTTCGCGCTGATTTCCTACTCCAGCCTGGCAGCGGTGCTGTTGACTGCCACGCTGGCAGGCACCGAAGTCATCGGTTTGCCGGTCGCGATCGGGCTAGTGATCGGCGCCAACATCGGCAGTGGGCTGCTAGCGTTCCTCAGCACCAGCATGCAGAACGTTGCCGGTCGGCAAGTGGCGCTCGGCAGCCTGCTGTACAAACTGCTTGGCTTGCTGCTGATCATTCCGGTGCTCGATCCGCTAGTCGAATGGATCGACACGCTGGGCTTTCGTCCACAGGAACTGGTCATCGGCTTTCATCTGATCTACAACACCGTGCGCTGCCTGATCATGCTGCCCACCGTGGCCCCGATGGCGCGGCTGTGCTCGTACTTGCTGCCACAGCAGAATGAAACCGGCGGGCTGGCCAAACCTCGGCATCTGGACCTGACCGCGCTGTCGACGCCCAGCCTCGCACTGGCCAACGCAGTGCGCGAAACCTTGCGCATGGGCGACCTGATCGAAAGCATGCTCGGTTCGATGCTGGCGGTGCTGCGCGGTACGCAAACAGCCGTCACGCAGGAAGTGCGCCGTCTGAACGACGACGTTGAAGCACTGTATAGCGCGATCAAGCTGTATCTGGCGCAGATGCCCCGTGAAGACCTCGGCGAGCACGATAACCGGCGCTGGGCCGAGATCATCGAGCTGACCATCAACCTGGAACTGGCCAGCGGCCTGATTGAACGCATGCTGCGCAAGATCCAGCAGCAGAAGACCGCGCATCGTCGCTCCTTCTCCGAAGTCGGGCTCGAAGAGCTGGCCGATCTGCATATTCAGCTCCAGTCAAACCTGCGCCTGGGGCTTTCGGTTTTCCTCAGCGGCGATCACGAAAGTGCGCGTCAATTATTGCGTGAGAAACGCCGCTTCAGGGCCGAGGAACGTCGCCTGGCCCACGCTCACGTCAGCCGCCTGCGCAACAAGGTGGTGCAGAGTATAGAGACCAGCTCGCTGCACCTGGAGCTGATCGCCGACATGAAACGCCTCAATTCGCTGTTCTGCAGCAGCGCCTACGCAGTACTGGAAACCGCTGACACAGGCGCCTTGTCGAGCGAGGACGAACCCGAACGATCACGGTGAACGTAAGGGCAGAGGTGAAGTCTGTTAAACATACCGGCCCGTCAGGAAAGCTGTTTTATGCGTTGCCTGCTGTTCGCTTGTCTGCTCCTCGGTTCACTCCCTTCGTTTGCCCTTGACCGTCTTCAGGTCGAGGGCTATCTGCTGCCCAATGGTTTGCAAATCCTTCTCAAGCCCGGTTATGAAAAGGGCCATGTGGCCATCCGGCTGGTCGTGGGCATCGGTTTCGATGACTTTCCCTGTGCGGACAAGGAATTGCCACACCTGCTGGAACACCTTTTGTTCAGCGGAGTTGATGACAGTGGCGAAGGCGGGCTCGAAGAGCGCATGCAGGCACTTGGTGGCGAATGGAATGCGTTTACCAGCAATGCCGACACCACCTTTGTGATCGAAGCACCCGCGCGCAACCAGCGCAAGGTGCTGGACCTGCTGCTGGAGATCATGACCCGAACCGAGCTGAGCCAGGCGCGTCTGGACGGCGTCAAGCGTGTGGTGGAGCGCGAAGACGGCGGACACTTCTCGCATTTACAGCACCTGCTTGAGCAACACGACTCGGGACGCAGCGCCAGCAGCCGGCTGGCCGTGGAGCTGGGCTTGAAGTGCGCCGAACGCCCCGAGGTCGACGGCATCAAGCTGGAGCATGTCGAGGACGTGTTTGCCAACTGGTACGCACCCAACAACATGACGCTGATCGTGGTGGGCGATCTGGACAAGCTGCTGCCTGCCTATCTGGAGCGAACGTTCGGCAAGCTGGCACCGACCGATCCGATCGACCACCCGCCGCTGGCGCAAAGCAACGGCGCTGCCGAGCCGCGTCGCGAGCTGCAACGGGGTGGTCTGGGGGCCAACGCCAGGTTGCATCTGATCTATCCTGAGCCGCAACTCGACGACCAGCACGATGAGACCTGGGATCTGGTCAAAGCGTATCTCGACTGGGCGCTCTACACTGAGCTGCGCCTGAAGCACGGGCTGTCCTACGGGCCGTCGGCAGAGCGCGAAGTGTTCGGCGATGTCGGCTTCCTGAGCCTGAACGCCGACGTCGAGCGTGAAGATGTCACCGAAACCGAGCAGGATATCCGGACGCTGGTCGAGCGTTTGCAGAAAGAGGGCATGCAGCCCGCCACGTTTGCGCGACTGCAACAGCTCGCTATTGACCGGCAATCGTGGGCCACTCAGGGCAACAGTGCGCTGGCCGACTACTATTGGAGCGCGCTCAACGACTATGAAAACGGGCGCTTTGGCGACCCTGCAAAACGTATCAAGGCGGTGAGCCTCGATACTGCCAATCAAGCCATGCGTCAGTTACTCGCCCAGCCTGGCTACATGCGAATCGAAAAACCGCTGCTCAGCTACGACGGCCTGTATGGATTGCTGGCGGGAGCACTGGCCCTGATTGTGCTGCTGGCCTTGTGGCGCTGGCGGACCCGAAAAAAATAGAATCCTGATACCTGACTGCACGTCTGGTGCAGGCACCGCGCAGCGTTTGGTACGCTGCGCGGTTTTTGTATGAATCAACCTGAGTGAACGACCCCGATGCTTGATCTGAACCGCTATGTGACACCCGTGCTCAACTTGATGCAGCGCTATCCGGGGCTCATTGCGGCGTTTGGTTTCGTTTCCGGGATCGCCAGTTTCATTCTGGTTGACCGCCAGGAAAGCCTGGCCACCTGGATCGCAGTGGTCATGTTGATCAGTTGGCTGTGGCTGATGATCGAGAACACCATGGTCGGGCTGCTCAACAAGGCACTGGGGCGCGAAATTCCGCAAGGCCTGCTGCGCTATGGCACGCAGATGATCCACCAGGAAAGCCTGTTTTTCGTGCTGCCGTTCTTTTTCATCACCACCACCTGGAACAGCGGTCAGGCCGTCTTCACCGCAGCGCTTGGGGCCGCTGGACTGATCTCGATCATTGACCCGCTCTACTACAAATGGCTGGCACCAAGGCGCTGGCTGTTCATGACGCTGCACACCCTGACGCTATTTGCCGCGCTGCTCACCGCGCTGCCAATCATCCTGCACCTGACCACCGCCGAGAGTTACAAGCTGGCACTGGGCGTGGCGATGCTGTTGTCGGCACCCAGCCTGATGTCGAACTTCCCGCTCAACACCTGGCGCAGCGCGGCGACCGTTATCACGATGATCCTGGCCATCGGCGCGGCGGGCTGGCTGCTGCGCTCCTGGGTGCCACCGGCGACACTCTGGTTGACCGAGGTGGCGGTCAGCCCGGATTTCGATAACAAGAATCGCACGCCAGGGGACAGCATCTCGCTGATCAGCGTCAAACAGTTGCGCAACGGTGGTCTGTACGCCTACACCGCCATCAACGCGCCACGCGGCCTTGATGAGCGCATTTACCATGTGTGGTGGCACGAAGGTCAGGAGATGGACCGCATCGCCCTGGACATCCACGGCGGGCGCAAGGAAGGCTATCGCGCCTGGACGCGCAAGCAGAACTTCCCGCAGGACGTCACCGGCCGCTGGCAGGTGCGAGTGCTGACCGAGGATGGGCAGATGATCGGCGTGTTGCGTTTCGTGGTAACCGACAACGACCAGCCAGCCGTGAAACGACCGACTGGCAGGCTGATCAAGCTCAAGCCGGGCGGCGACCCAACCGAAGAAGCAACGCCTGAATCGGCACCTGCGGAACCTGAGGCCAGCGAGCAGAAGCAGGAGGCTGCTCCGGCCGAGTCAGCACCCGCAGCGCCAGCGCAATAGCGTCCTAGCTGGCAGTCGCGCCGAAAAACCAATAGCAGACGAAGATTGCTGCCACAACGCCGGAAAATTCAGCCAGCAGCGCGCAACCCACTGCATGACGGGCGCGCTGAATGCCTACCGCACCGAAGTACACCGCCAGTACATAGAAAGTGGTTTCGGTGCTACCCTGAATCGTCGCAGCCGCCAGTGCGGCGAAGCTGTCCACGCCCTGGGTCTGCATGGTTTCTATCAGCAAGGCACGGGCAGCGCTGCCGGAAAAGGGTTTGACCATCGCCGTCGGCAGCGCATCGACAAAGCGGGTATCCAACCCCAGCCACTGCACCACATGCCGAATGCCTTCGAGGCCGAAGTCCAGCGCTCCTGAGGCACGCAGCACGCCCACCGCGCAGAGCATCGCGACCAGATAAGGCAGCAGACTCTTGGCGACGTCGAAGCCTTCTTTCGCGCCTTCGACGAAGGCCTCGTAAACCAGCACTTTGCGCAGCGTGCCGATGATCAGGAACATCATGATCAGGCCGAACAGCGTGAGGTTGCCCAGAATCGACGACAGGCCCGCCAGCGCAGCCGCCGAAAGGGTGCCGAGAAAGGCCATGAACGCCCCCAGCAGCAAAGCGCCGGGGATCAGATAGGCGAGCACCACCGGGTCCCACAAGCGCAGCCGCTGCATGAAGGCTACCGACAGCAGGCCGACGATAGTCGAAACGCTGGTCGCCAGCAGGATCGGCAGGAACACCAGCGTCGGATCGGGCGCACCTTGCTGAGCGCGGTACATGAAGATCGTCACCGGCAGCAGGGTCAGAGACGAGGCATTAAGTACTAGAAACAGGATCTGCGCGTTACTGGCAGCGGTCTTGCTGGGATTGAGCTCCTGCAACGAACGCATGGCTTTCAGGCCGATAGGCGTCGCCGCGTTGTCGAGACCCAGGGCGTTGGCGGCAAAGTTGAGGGTAATAAGACCCAGCGCCGGATGGCCTGGCGGGACTTCCGGCATCAGGCGCAGGAACAGTGGCCCGAGGACTTTGGCCAGCCAGTCGACAATCCCGGCCTTTTCCGCGATACGCAGAAAACCCAGCCACAGGGTCAGCGTGCCGAACAACAGCACCATCACCTCGACCGACAGCTTGGCCATGGCAAAGATGCTTTCGACCATCGCCGCAAAAATGCCCGCATTGCCGCCCACCAGCCACTGCACCAGCGCTGAAATCGTCGCCACGACAAAAAAACCAAGCCACAGGCCATTAAGCATCGGATAAGTCCTTCACAAGATGCGGGGGATGATAACGGCGGGGTGCGCTGGAGGGAAATCGGCAGGTGTTGAAAGACTCGTAGGAACGATAAGTGCCCGGGAGAGCACTGTCGTGCCAATGCTCCGCGTCGGCATGCAATTCGTGACGCTCTGAGTCACACATCTGTGCCGCGGTGCGCCTTCAGGATCGGACGCAGAGCCTCCAGGAGGGCGTTCCCACGCGGAGTGGGAACGATGATCAGAGGCTCCGGCGTGGGTGCGGGGTATGTTCAGCGCCCGGCCAGCAGCTCCTGGCCGCGAACCACGGCGGCGCGGACTTGCTCGGGAGCGGTGCCACCGATGTGGTTACGGGCATTCACAGAGCCTTCCAGGGTCAGCACCGCGAACACATCCTGCTCGATCTGGTTGCTGAACTGACGCAGCTCTTCCAGGCTCATTTCCGCCAGGTCCTTGCCGGTTTCCACGCCGTATTTCACGGCATGACCCACAATTTCATGGCAGTCACGGAACGGCAGGCCACGGCGCACGAGGTAGTCAGCCAGATCGGTCGCCGTGGAGAACCCGCGCAGCGCCGCTTCGCGCATGATCGCGTGCTTCGGTTTGATCGCCGGGATCATGTCGGCGAAAGCACGCAGCGAATCACGCAGGGTGTCGGCAGCGTCGAACAAAGGTTCCTTGTCTTCCTGGTTGTCCTTGTTGTAGGCCAGCGGCTGGCCTTTCATCAAGGTCAGCAGGCCCATCAATGCGCCGAATACACGGCCGCTCTTGCCGCGTACCAGTTCAGGGACGTCAGGGTTTTTCTTCTGCGGCATGATCGAGCTGCCCGTGCAGAAGCGATCCGGCAAGTCGATGAACTGAAATTGCGCACTGGTCCAGAGCACCAGCTCTTCCGAGAAGCGCGACAGGTGCATCATGGCAATGGAAGCGGCCGAGCAGAATTCGATGGCGAAATCGCGATCCGACACGCCGTCCAGCGAGTTGCCACCCACCACGTCGAAGCCGAGCAGTTTGCAGGTCAGTTCGCGGTCGATCGGGTAAGTGGTGCCCGCCAGCGCAGCGCTGCCCAGCGGCATGCGGTTCAGACGCTTGCGACAGTCCACCAGACGCTCGTAGTCGCGGCTGAGCATTTCAAACCAGGCCAGCATATGGTGACCAAATGTTACTGGCTGGGCCGTCTGCAAATGCGTGAAGCCGGGCATGATGGTTTCAGCTTCGCGCTCGGCCTGCCCCAGCAAACCTTGCTGCAGACGCGTGATCTCACTCAGGATCAGGTCGATTTCGTCACGCAACCACAGGCGAATATCAGTGGCCACCTGATCGTTGCGGCTGCGACCGGTGTGCAGCTTCTTGCCGGTGATGCCGATGCGGTCGGTCAGGCGTGCTTCAATGTTCATGTGCACGTCTTCCAGATCGACGCGCCACTCGAAGCTGCCGGCCTCGATTTCCGCCTGGATGGTGTGCAGGCCTTCAACGATGGTATCGCGCTCGGCGTCGGTCAGAACGCCCACCTTGGCCAGCATCGTGGCGTGGGCGATGGAGCCCATGATGTCGTGGCGATACAGGCGTTGATCGAAGGTGACGGAGGCAGTGAAACGTGCGACGAATGCGTCGACGGGTTCACTGAAGCGGCCGCCCCAGGACTGGTTGGTCTTGTCGGTGCTCATGGATTCGCTCGTTGCTCAACAGTAAGTGGCGTGCCCGATACCTGGCACAAGGGCGGTAGCGATGATAACAGGGTTGATGCTTTTTTATTCCCGGATGGCTTGCTGCCGACGAGGCCAGGGCAGAGACTGAAGCCATGCAGACCAAACCGTTGAAACACCCCGCCAGGCCCGTTCCCGGCAAAGACTTTTTCCTCCCCGAACTGTGCCTGCCGCAGGCATTGCTGGTGCTCGTGGTGCTGGCCGAGCTGCTGGTGTTGATTCTGGTGCTGGTAGAACCGATGCGCAGCGGGTTCGACTGGGTGCGCCTGGCGCTGATGTCACTGTTCGTGCAGTGGATCGTACTGCTCTCGGCGGCGCTGCTCTGCGGGCTGCGGCCTTGGCTGGCGCGCCTGACGCCAGGGCTGGCCGGCATGCTCAGCTGCCTGCTGGTGGTCGGTTTGACGTTATTGTGCACGGCCGTCACCGATGTGTGTCAGCTTACCGGGAGAATCTCGATCAGCGGGATGGTCGAGCGTTACCTGCGTTACTCGACTATCGCCTTGATCATGTCAGCCCTGATGCTGCGTTACTTCTATCTCCAGAGCCAATGGCGCAAGCAGCAACAGGGCGAACTGCGAGCAAGAATCGAATCATTGCAGGCACGTATCCGCCCGCATTTTCTGTTCAACACCCTCAACAGTATTGCGAGCCTGGTCGCCAGCGACCCGGTCAAGGCGGAGCAGGCGGTACTGGATTTGTCTGACCTGTTTCGTGCCAGCCTGGCCAAGCCCGGGAGCCTGGTGACATGGGCCGAAGAGCTGGCGTTGGCAAAACGATATTTATCGATTGAGCAATATCGCCTCGGCGAGCGTCTACAGTTGGACTGGAGGGTAAGCACAATTCCCGATGATTTGCCGATTCCCCAGCTAACCTTGCAGCCATTACTTGAAAACGCTTTGATCTATGGCATTGCTCCGCGAATCGAAGGGGGCGTAGTGACAGTCGAAGCAGACTATGAAGAGGGAGAGTTCATATTGAGCGTCAGCAATCCCTATGAAGAAGCTGCCACTCGGCAGACTTCCAATGGTACTCAGCAAGCCCTGACAAATATCGGTGCACGTATCGCGGCACTTTTTGGTCCGCACGCCAGTCTGAGCGTGGAGCGCCGTGACGGTCGTCACTACACCTGTCTACGCTATCCTTGTGCGAGACTCACGCAGGAAGCCAGAGCTATATGAATGTCCTGATCGTTGATGACGAACCCTTGGCCCGCGAGCGACTCAGCCGCATGGTCAACGAAATCGAGGGTTACCGAGTACTGGAATCCAGCGCCTCCAATGGCGAAGAAGCCTTGGCGCTGATCGAAACCCACAAACCGGATATCGTATTGCTCGATATCCGAATGCCGGGCCTTGATGGCCTGCAAGTCGCGGCGAGGCTGTGCGAGCGTGAAGCGCCGCCAGCCGTCGTGTTCTGCACCGCACACGACGAGTTTGCCCTGGAAGCTTTTCAGGTCAGCGCGGTCGGCTACCTGGTCAAACCCGTACGCTCCGAGCATCTGATCGAAGCCTTGCGCAAGGCCGAGCGCCCGAATCGCGTTCAGTTGGCAGCGATGACTCGCCCTGCTGCCGAAAGCGGCTCAGGTCCGCGCAGTCATATCAGCGCCCGCACCCGTAAGGGCATCGAGCTGATTCCGCTGGACCATGTGATCTATTTCATTGCTGATCACAAGTACGTCACCCTGCGACATGAAGGTGGAGAGGTCCTGCTGGACGAGCCATTGAAGGCACTGGAGGACGAGTTCGGTGATCGGTTCGTGCGTATTCACCGCAACGCACTGGTGGCGCGCGACCGAATCGAGCGCATGCAACGCACGCCGCTTGGGCACTTTCAGTTGTTCGTGAGAGGTCTTCAGGCCAGCGATGCTCTGACTGTCAGCCGCCGTCATGTGGCGGGCGTTCGCAAAATGATGCAGCAGCTCTAGGGTTTCCATCCACTCCGGGACCCCGAATGCCAAGGCCGAGTCACGGAACTGATCGAAATCTCAGGGCTGTGCGTTTTCCGGCTTCTGCATCGCCAAACCTTCTTGTCAGATCCCTCAACCGCTGGCCGATTCGCTGCCCGGGAACGGTGGACTGACGCAAGTTTTCAGGCAGCACTGAAGTCGTTCCGGCTGAGCTGTTATTATCCGTCGCATCTATTCAGTACGGATTGTTCAATGTCCTCTCGCGAAATCCGCATTGCCACCCGCAGAAGCGCGCTGGCCCTATGGCAGGCCGAATACGTAAAAGCGCGCCTGGAACACGCTCATCCGGGCCTTATCGTCACGCTGGTGCCCATGATCAGCCGTGGCGACAAGCTGTTGGACTCGCCCCTGTCGAAAATTGGTGGCAAGGGCCTGTTCGTCAAAGAGCTGGAAACAGCGCTTCTGGAAGACACCGCCGACATCGCCGTGCATTCGATGAAAGATGTGCCGATGGACTTCCCTCAGGGGCTGGGCCTGTTTTGTATCTGCGAACGTGAAGACCCACGCGATGCATTTGTATCCAATACCTTCGATAGCCTCGAAGCGCTGCCGGCCGGCAGCGTGGTCGGCACCTCCAGCCTGCGTCGCCAGGCCCAGTTGCTGGCGCGACGCCCGGACCTGCAAATCCGCTTCCTGCGCGGTAACGTCAATACCCGGCTTGCCAAGCTGGATGCCGGTGAGTACGACGCAATCATCCTCGCCGCAGCCGGCCTGATTCGCCTGGGCTTCGAAGACCGCCTCACCTCGTCGATCAGCGTCGACGACAGCCTGCCGGCAGGTGGGCAGGGCGCGGTCGGTATCGAATGCCGCAGTGTCGATGCCGAAATTCACGCGCTGCTTGCGCCCCTGCATCACGAAGACACCGCTGTGCGCGTGATTGCCGAGCGTTCGCTGAACAAGCACCTTAACGGTGGCTGCCAGGTTCCCATCGCCTGCTATGCCGTGCTGGAGGGCGATAACGTCTGGTTGCGGGGCCTGGTCGGCGATCCGTCCGGCAGTCTGCTGCTGCGTGCAGAAGCCCGCGCACCGCAAACTTCGGCCCAGGCACTGGGCGTGGAAGTCGCAGAAGCGTTGTTGGCGCAGGGTGCAGCCGAGATCCTCAAGGCGGTTTACGGCGAGGCCAATAACCCATGAATGGCTGGCGTCTGCTGCTGACTCGTCCTGCCGAAGAATCAGCGGCGCTGGCCAGGCTGTTGGCCGACGCCGGAATCTTCAGCAACAGTCTGCCCTTGCTTGAAACCGAGCCTTTACCCTTGACGCCTGCGCAGCGTTCGATCATTTTCGAGCTGCTCAATTATTGCGCAGTAATCGTCGTCAGCAAGCCGGCTGCGCGTCTGGCCATCGAGCTGATCGATGAAGTGTGGCCGCAGCCGCCCATGCAACCCTGGTTCAGTGTGGGTTCAGCTACCGGGCAGATACTGCTCGATTACGGCCTGGATACAAGCTGGCCGGAACAGGGTGACGACAGCGAGGCCTTGCTTGAACTGCCGCGCCTGAAGCAGGCGATTGCCACACCCGGAAGCCGGGTATTGATCATGCGCGGTGACGAGGGACGCGAACTGTTGGCCGAGCAATTGCGCGAGCAGGGAGCAGATGTCGACTACCTGCCGTTGTACCGGCGCTACCTGCCGCAGTACGCTGCTGGCACCCTGTTGCAGCGCGTGAGGTTGGAACGCTTGAACGGGCTGGTGGTCAGCAGTGGGCAGGGTTTTGAACATTTACTGCAAATGGCAGGTGATTCATGGCCGGATCTGGCCGGTTTGCCGTTATTTGTACCGAGCCCCAGGGTTGCCGACATTGCGCGCGCAGCCGGTGCCCGAACCGTTATTGATTGCCGTGGCGCCAACGCTACGGCATTGCTGGCAGCGTTGCGGAATCAGCCTCAGCCTGCCGTGAAGGCGTATTGATCGACACTTGTCGTTTACGCTACTACGCCAAAATGCAAAGGATGGGATACGTGAGCGAAACAGCCTTGCCTAAAGACGAAGAATCGGTTTTGAAAACATCGAATTCCACGCCCGACCCCGTGCGCGTCGAGCGTACCGGCAACCGCAGCAGTAGCTTGGTGATCCTCGCATTGCTGCTCGGCATCGCCGGCGTCGCCGTGGCGGGCTGGGGAGTCTGGCAACTGCGCATGCTGCAGGCCGGACACCAGCAACAACGCGGGCAGGTTCAGGACATCGCCGAACAGACTCTGGTGCTGGCTCAAAACGACCAGCAACTGAGCGCACGTCTCGCGCAAATTCCGCCTGCCGACCAGCTGGAAGACAGTCGTCGTCTGGTGGCGCAGTTGCAGGGCGACCAGCAACGCCTTAGCCAGCGCCTTGAAACCGTGCTGGGTGCCAGCCGCAAGGACTGGCGTCTGGCCGAGGCCGAACATTTGCTGCGCCTTGCCAGCCTGCGCCTGTCAGCACTACAGGACGTTAACAGCGCACAGGCCCTGGTTCAGGGTGCCGATGAAATTCTGCGCGAACAGGACGATCCTGGGTCTTTCGCCGCACGCGAGCAACTGGCCAAGAGCCTGGCCGCGCTGCGCAGCGTCGAGCAGCCGGATCGTACCGGCCTGTTTCTGCAACTGGCTGCACTTCGCGAGCAGGCCGTTCAGCTCAACACGCTGGCTCCCGAATACGAAGACAAAGGTCAGTCGCTGCTTGGCCTGACCGAAGACAAGACTGAAGACAGTCAGTGGTCACGCTGGTGGGATCAGATCTCCCATTACTTCCGCATCGACTTCAATGCCGACAAGGACATCCGTCCGGTGCTGGCAGGTCAGTCCCTCTCGCAAGTGCGTCTGGCCCTGAGCCTTGCGCTGGAACAGGCGCAGTGGGCCGCGCTCAACGGTGAGCCGCAGGTTTATGCCAAGGCCGTTGCCGAGGCTCAGAGCGTACTCAAGGCCAATTTCAATCAGGAAGACCCGCAGAGCAAAGCGTTGAGCGTTGGTCTTGACGACGTGGCGAACAAGCCGGTGTCGGTCAAGACACCTGATCTGGCGCCAACGCTGAGCGCCGTGCAGGCCTACCTTGAGCGCCGCCATGCCGTCAGCCAGCCAGCCGAGGCGCAGCAGGGGACCAGCCGATGAAGCGCTTCTATGTGCTGTTGTTCATCGCTATAGTTGCGGCAGCGCTGATCGGCGTCGCCATAGCGGATCACTCCGGTTATGTGCTGATCGCCTATAAAAACTTCCGCTACGAATCGAGCCTGTGGGCCACCCTCGCACTGCTGCTCGCGGTGCTGCTGGTGATCTTCCTCGTCAGGTTGTTGATTACCTTGCTGACCACTTCTGGCAAAGTGGTCAATCCATGGTCGCGCCGTAACCGCCATCGTCGCGTGCAAATGGCCATCGAACAGGGCCAGATGGACCTCGCCGAAGGCCGCTGGACCAGCGCGCAGCGTCACCTGCAACGGGCAGCAGAAGCCGATGCGCATCCACTGCTTTACTACATCGGCGCCGCACGCGCCGCCAATGAGCAAGGGCGTTACGAAGACTGCGACAGCCTGCTGGAGCGCGCACTTGAGCGTCAGCCACAGGCCGAGCTGGCGATTGCCCTGAACCACGCTCAGTTGCAGCAGGACCGTGGCGACACCGACGGCGCGCTGACCACATTGCATGCCATGCACCAACGTCATCCGCACAACCCTCAGGTGCTTCGCCAGCTACAGCGTCTGTATCAGCAAAGGGGCGACTGGTCCGAGCTGATTCGTTTGCTGCCCGAGCTGCGCAAGGACAAGGTTCTGCCCTCCAGGGAGCTTGCCGAACTGGAACGCCGTGCCTGGGGTGAGAACCTGACGCTGGCGGGTTATCGCGATAATAGCGAAGGGGCCTTGACCGGTCTGCCGTCACTGGAACAGGCGTGGCAGAGCCTGAGCTCCGCGCAGCGTCAGGAACCGCAACTGGTACTGGCCTATGCCGATCAGCTGCGTCGACTAGGTGCCGAGACCCAAGCTGAAGAGGTGCTTCGCACAGCACTCAAGCGCGACTACCACAGCCACCTGGCACGCCTATACGGGCTGGTGCGCGGCAGCGACCCGTTGAAGCAGCTACAGACTGCGGAAGGCTGGCTCAAGCATCACCCCAGCGACCCAAGCCTTTTGCTGAGCCTTGGCCGCATTTGTCTTCAAGGTCGGTTGTGGGGCAAGGCGCGGGATTACCTGGAGAGCAGCCTGCGCCTGGAACGTAATCCTGAAACCTGCGCGGAGCTGGCGCGACTGCTTGCGCAGCTGGGCGAGACGGATCGCAGCAATCAGTTGTTTCAGGAAGGCCTCGGTCTGCTCGACGAACGCTTCCTGTCACGCCCGCTACCCGCACTGACCCAAAGCTGAATCTGCCGAGAGCCCTGTAAAAGGGCTCTCTCGGCCTTAAAGCCAGCAAACATCGGCATGTGGGAATTCTCCTACGGCACCGTGTAAAAAAACCGCACCGCAGCGTGTTTGTTTTCGTGGTTAAACAGCGAAGCATCCGCACGCCGCCACCTTGAAAGCCTCGCATCCTTTCCTCTAACGTGATCGCCTCGTCCTTTGTTACGGATTTGCCATGTATCTGGCTCGCACACGCTTCCTGTATTTCCTGGTATCGCTGGCCTGCGTACTGATCATCGGCACCGCCATTTACGTTCAGCAAGCCTTTGGTCTTGAACCCTGCATCCTGTGTATCTTGCAACGTGTCGCGTTTGTCACCTGCGGTGTTCTGGCGCTGGCCGCCGCCTGCCACGCGCCTGGTGCCGCGGGTTTGCGTCGCTACAGCCTGGGGCTGCTGCTGTTTACTCTGGCAGGCATGGGCACCGCAGGTGTTCAAGTGTGGCTGCAAACTGCCTCGGTCGATCAATTGATACCTTTCATTGCAAGACTCGAACATTTATTGAGCTTTCTGTCGCTGGACATGTGCATAGACCGGGTGCGCAGCGATGCAATGCTTTGCGCCGAAATCACCTGGTCCCTGCTCGGCATGAGCCTGCCGGAGTGGAGCGTGCTGGCTTTTGCGGGCTTGGCCGCGGCTGCTCTGTATCCGCTTTCCAGCGAATTACTTGCCTGGCTGGCGGCGCAGAATCGGCAAGCGTATTAAACGCTTGTATGAACTTTATCTCCTGCGTACCTTGATGGCCTTACCGAGCGGGCATAGTCTGGGCCGCACGCGTCACTGGAATCATGCTGTCCTGACGCATCATCAAGCCAGCTCCTTGTGCGTCATCGAGGCTGGCACAGGACCGCACGCCCCCGAAGGGAAGAGAGAAGACCATGCTGGAAAGTTGTCAGAATGCTCAGGAACGCTGGGGCGGGGTCAACAAGCTGATTGATCGCTGGCTGGAAAGCCGTCTTGAACTGATCGAAGCCTACGATGCGCTGGGTGACACACCCGAAGCGTTGGCAGCCGATCTGGAAGGTTTACAGAATCTGTGCGGAATTCTGGTGGATTACGTTTCAGCCGGGCACTTCGAAGTCTACGAACAGCTTGGCGATGAGGCCAGGGCATTCAATGACGAGCGCGGCCTTGAGCTGGCGGACACCATTTACCCGCGTCTTGATGTCATCACCAAGTTCGCGCTGGCGTTCAATGACCGTTGCGACAAGGGCGATTGCTCGGACGCAGCCGTGCTCGCCAAAGAGTTCAACCAGTTGGGTCGCTTGCTGCATGAGCGTTTCGAGCTGGAAGATTGCCTGATCGAGGTACTGCACACGTCGCACAAGGAAGAACTCGCCGCGCAGCTGTGATGCCGAACATACAAATATGCCAGGGGTGCTTTTTGCACCCCTTTTCATGTGTGCCACAGGGCGCTTGGTCGTTTATTGTGAAACGCCAACCAGCTCGATTTCGAATACCAGCGGCGTGAACGGGTCGATCAGGTCACCGGCACCTTCGGCACCATAAGCCTGATCCGAAGGGATCACCAGCCGCCATTTCGCACCCGTCGGCATGTTCTGCAGGGCGCTGGTCCAGCCGCTGATCACGCTGTCGAGCCTGAACCACTGCGGCTGGGTACTCTGGTCGAAGATCGTGCCGTCCGGCAGACGCCCCACATAGCGCACTTCCACCCGGCCATTGGCATCAGGTTTGGGGCCGCTGCCCGGCGTCAGTTCGGTCATGAGAATGCCGTCAGCCAGCACCTTGACGCCGGGTTTGGCCTTTTCAGCGTCCATGAAACGGCGCTCGGCACCCAGGGCTGCCTCGGTGGGTGCGTCTGTACCTGTTGTTTCGGCTTGCGCGATCGCCGCGTCATGCTCACGCAGAATCTGGTCGATGCGCTCCTGCTTAAGGGCCAGCGGCTTGCCTTGATAGGCCTGCCTCAAACCGTCTACCAGCGCCTTGAGATCAAGATCCGGAACTTCCTGATGCAGACGCTCGCCAAGGCTTGCGCCCAGGCTGTAAGCCAGGTCGTGACTGTCACTGGAGGGCGGCGCTTCGGCAGCCTGGGCCAGGGGTAGCAAGAAGAACAACGACGTTAACAGGTAGCGCGACATTAATGCTCTCCGGCCTGGGAAGTTGGCGATTATGCCAGTGCCAGGACGTGTAGTGATCAGTCTTGAGATATGAATTTCACGATACCTGCGCATCGTCGTGCCGTAATCATTTTTTGCAGTATGCAACAGCGCCCCGTTAGTGGTGTCAATATGCCCTAGCGGCGATGCGCGCAGAAGCCTAGTATGAGCCGCAATTTCGTCACCCAGGAGGTAAGTCATGTCGGCCAAAAAGAAGCCAGTAAATACTCCGTTGCATTTGCTCCAACAATTATCGGGCAGCTTGCTTGAACATCTGGAAGACGCCTGCTCCCAAGCTTTGGCTGATGCCGAGAAACTGCTCGCC
Source organism: Pseudomonas syringae CC1557 (assembly GCF_000452705.1). NCBI lineage: Bacteria > Pseudomonadati > Pseudomonadota > Gammaproteobacteria > Pseudomonadales > Pseudomonadaceae > Pseudomonas > Pseudomonas syringae. Next base: position 59,383 of record NZ_CP007014.1, on the reverse strand, counting down.
AAGCTTGAGAAACAACGCGGCAAGGCGCAGGAAAAACTGCACAACGCCCGTATCAAATTGCAGGATGCTGCCACCGCAGGCAAATCCAAGGCCCAGAACAAGGCCAAAGGCGCTGTGTCCGAGCTGGAAGAATTGCTGGATGCGCTCAAGGAGCGTCAGACAGAGACCCGCACTTACATCCTGCACCTCAAGCGCGATGCTCAAGAGAGCCTGAAACTGGCTCAGGGTATTGGCCGAGTGAAAGAGGCGGTCGGTAAAGTTCTGACCGCTCGTAATGCCAAACCTGCTGCACCGAAGGTCGCTGCCAAGGCACCTGCTGCAAAAGCGCCAGTGAAAGCTGCCGCCAAGCCCGTCGCCAAAACGGCTGCCAAGCCTGCTGCCAGCGCTAAAACGGCGTCCGCCACTGCCGTAACCAAGGCACCGGCTGCAACCAGAACGCCTGCAAAACCAGCCGCTAAACCAGCTGCCAAGCCAGTTACCCGGTCGACTGCCGCTGCCAAGCCAACCGCTGCGAAAACAGCGGCTGCCAAGCCAGTTGCAGCCAAATCGACTGCCGCCAAACCGGCGGCCAAACCTGCCGCGAGCAAAGCACCTGCGGCTGCCAAAACCACTGCAAGCAGTGCTGCAAAACCCACAGCCAAGCCAGCAGTAAAGGCCCCAGCCAAAGCGCCGGTGAAAGCAGTGGCCAAGCCTGCCGCTAAATCGGCCGCGAAGCCCGCTGCAAAACCGGCTGCTGCCAAGTCGGCGACGCCAGCGCCTGCTGCTGCCAAAGCTACACCGGCAGCCGCCGCACCAGCCGCTGCACCGGCAACACCGAGCAACAGCGTAACGCCAACCAGCGCTTCCTAAGCCTGGTCAACGCTGAGATCGGCCGCGATGCGCAACACTTGTAGCGCATCGCGGTTCTCTGCCGCTTCCCCCTCTGCAAGTCCTTCAAGCCAGTCGCCTGTGTTACCTGCCTCGCCACCCGGCCAGCCATCAGTCAGTGTCTCAAGCCTCAGCAGCAGACTCTGCTCGGCTTCCAGTTCCAACGCCTTGACCCTGGTTCGCAGTGCATCCAGCGCGGCATCCTGATGGGCAGAATCACGCCATTGATTGCGTAAAACCCGAAGTGGGCGCACCACCTCATCGTGCCAAGGCGTCGCTAATTGTCCGATTTGCATTAATCGTTGCGCATTACAGGCCACGCCGCGCGACTCCAGCCAGACGCCGCAAAGCACCATGCACAAGTTGGCCCCGTTGGCTTGTAGCGCAAGACAAGCCTGTTCCACACCCGGCCGGGCGTAGAAATCGAGGGTGAAACTCCAGAGCGCTGAAGGCATAGTGATCCACCTGTTCAGGACGAAGCTGGTAGACTCCGCCGCCATTATGATTCGACTTCAAAGCCTTACCTTACAGCGTGGTCCGCAACGTCTGCTAGAAGACGCCGAGCTGACCCTGCACGCCGGCCATAAAGCCGGTCTGATCGGTGCCAATGGCGCCGGTAAATCCAGCCTGTTCGCTTTGCTGCGCGGCGAGCTGACGCCTGACGCCGGTGACTGCCTCTTGCCCGCCGACTGGCGCATCGCGCACATGCGTCAGGAGGTCGATACCCTCGAACGCCTGGCCGTGGACTACGTGCTCGATGGCGACGAGCGCCTGCGGGAAGTGCAGAGCTCACTGGCCGAGGCCGAAGCCGCGCAGGACGGCGCTGCTCAGGCACGTCTGCATTCGGAGCTCGACAGCGCCGACGGTTATACCGCCGACGCCCGCGCTCGCAAGCTGCTGGCGGGTCTGGGCTTCACCAACGAGCAGATGGAGCGTCAGGTCGGCAGCTTCTCCGGTGGCTGGCGGATGCGCCTGAACCTGGCGCAGGCGCTGATGTGTCCATCAGACCTGCTGCTGCTCGATGAGCCCACCAACCACTTGGACCTGGACGCCATTCTGTGGCTTGAAGACTGGCTCAAGAGCTACCCCGGCACCTTGCTGCTGATTTCCCACGACCGGGATTTTCTCGACGCTGTGGTCGACCACATTGCCCACGTAGAACAGCGCAAGATCACCCTTTATCGCGGTGGCTACAGCGCCTTCGAACGTGCCCGCGCCGAACGTCTGGCCCAGCAGCAACAGGCCTACGAGAAGCAGCAGGTGCAACGTGCGCACATGGAAAAATACATTGCGCGCTTCAAGGCCCAGGCTACCAAGGCCCGTCAGGCACAGAGCCGCATAAAGGCGCTGGAGCGCATGGAGGAGTTGTCCGCTGCGCATGTCGACTCGCCGTTCAACTTCGTCTTCCGTGAATCCGACAAGATCTCCAGTCCTTTGCTGGACCTGTCCGATGCGCGTCTGGGCTACGGCGACAAGACCGTCCTGGAGAAGGTCAAGCTGCAACTGACTCCCGGCGCGCGCATCGGCTTGCTGGGCCCCAACGGCGCAGGCAAGTCGACACTGATCAAAAACCTCGCGGGCGAGCTTGAGCCGCAAAGCGGTCGACTGGTGCGCGGCGAAAACCTGACCGTGGGCTACTTTGCCCAGCATCAACTCGACTCACTGGACGCCAAGGCGACGCCGTTGCTGCACTTGCAACGCCTGGCACCCACCGAGCGTGAACAGACGCTGCGCGACTTTCTCGGCGGTTTCGACTTCCGGGGCGCACGCCTCGACGAGCCGGTGCTGAATTTCTCCGGCGGCGAAAAAGCACGTCTGGCGCTGGCTCTGATTGCCTGGGAGAAACCCAATCTGTTGCTGCTTGACGAACCGACCAACCACCTGGACCTGGAAATGCGCCTCGCGCTGACCATGGCCTTGCAGGAGTTCGGCGGCGCGGTACTGGTGGTGTCTCACGATCGGCATTTGCTGAAGAGCACCACCGATGACTTCCTGCTGGTGGCCGACGGCCGCGTGCAGGAGTTCGATGGCGATCTGGATGACTACACCCGGTGGCTGGCCGACTACCGGCTGCGCAACGCGCCCGTCAGCAATACCCCGGTCAACGCCGACAAGACCGACAAGAAAGCCCAGCGCCAGCAGGCAGCCGCGTTGCGTCAGCAATTGGCGCCGCACAAGCGCGAAGCCGACAAGCTGGAGCGCGATCTCGGGCTGGTCAATGAAAAACTCGCCAAGGTCGAAGAGGCCCTGGCAGACAGCGGCAATTACGATGCCGCCAACAAGGACAAGCTGCGCGATCTGCTGGCCGATCAGGCCAGGTTGAAGGCCCGTGAATCCGAGCTGGAAGACGCCTGGATGCAGGCGCTGGAGCTACTGGAGTCGATGCAGGCCGAACTGGAAGCATTATCGTGAGTGAGGCAAAGGAGTGATGGAAATGTTGGGCTTGCCGGTATCCGCGTACTGGCTTGAGCCGCTGTTGATCGGTGTGCAGATCTTGCTGATCCTGCTGGCCGGTTATGTGCTGCAGCGGATCGTCGGCGGTTTTCTGACCGGTCTGGGTGATCGCTATCCACTGCCGCCAGAGCTGCTGGTGCCGGTTCGTGGTGGTTTGCGCTGGCTGATCATGGGCAGCGCGTTCGTTTTCGTGCTGGGCAGGCTCGGCGTTTCGGCAACGGTGTTGTGGACTGCATTGTCCGGCTTCGTCGCCGTCGCCGCCGTGGCGTTCTTCGCGATGTGGAGCGTGCTGTCGAACCTGCTCTGCGCCATCCTGATCTTCACCATCGGCCCATTCCGCATCGGCGACATGGTCGAGCTGGTCGACACGCTGGACAAGCCCGGAGTCAAGGGTCGGGTGGTCGACATCAACCTGATGTTCACCACCCTCATCGAAACCCCGGAAGCGGGCGGCGCACTGGTTCAGGTGCCTAACAGCCAGTTTTTCCAGAAGTCGGTGCGTCGCTGGCGCGGCAGCGATCTGTTTCCACAGACGGTGGTCGCTAAGCAGCCCGATGAGCAGGACTAGAAATAGTTAGCGCTGCCAGGCAACACGCATTAATTTATCGAGCATTGGACTTTGCCTGAGGTGCGTAATGGCGTTTGAAATGTGGCTGGGCTTTTTTGCGGCCTGCTGGATTATCAGTCTTTCCCCCGGCGCAGGCGCCATTGCCTCGATGTCCTGCGGGCTGCAATACGGCTTCTTGCGCGGCTACTGGAACGCGCTGGGGCTGCAAATCGCACTGGTGGCGCAGATCGCGATTGTCGCGGCGGGGCTGGGTGCCGTGCTGGCAGCTTCCGAGATGGCGTTCACGCTGATCAAGTGGTTCGGCGTTGCGTACCTGGTCTATCTGGGCATCAAACAATGGCGCACACTGCCCACCGACCTTGCTGATGAGTCTGCCGTGCGCCCTGTCGGTAAACCGATGACGCTGGTAATGCGCGGCTTTCTGGTCAACATCAGCAACCCCAAGGCAATGATTTTCATATTGGCGATTCTGCCGCAGTTCATTGATCCGGCTGCGCCACTGCTGATCCAGTACGTCATCATTGCGGCGACCATGGTGGTGGTCGACCTGATCGTCATGGCGGGTTACACCGGGCTGGCATCGAAGGTGCTGCGCGTGCTCAAGACACCGCGCCAGCAACGTCGCCTGAACCGCACTTTTGCCAGCCTGTTCGTGGGCGCGGCCGGCTTTCTGGCGACGTTGCATCGCAGTACGACCTGAGTATGAAGTCTGACCGCTCGCACCCTGCTGCCAGTGCCTAGCGCAGAATGTGCGGGGCTTCGTCGCGGGGCAGGCTGTTCTGCGGTTCGCGGCGCTCGTTGAGCTCGACTTCGCCACGTAACTGTTCGCGTAACTGCCGCGCGACGTCTTCGCCAATTGATCTGGAGACTTCGCGCACCACCAGGCCGCGATTGAGCGAAACCTTGATATCCCGTCCGTTCACCAGTTTGGTGTCCTGACCTTCGCCCATCGCGGTAAAGGCCGAGGTAATTTCGAACGTCCGCGTGTTGATCAGGCTGAAGTCGGCCACCAGGGTCAGCCCCAGAATCGCCGAGTGGCTGGTGGTATTGGCTATTTCGCCGACGTCCTGACGAAAGTCGATGTCTGAAACAGTGCCGAACAGCACGTAGTCCGCACCCTTGAAATTACCGTTCTTGATACGCTTGATCACGTCGTAGACGTCTTCCTTGGCACCTGCGGTGTAAGGCGTGCCCTGCACCAACTGGAACATCCCGGACTTGAGAATCTCACCCTTGATGTCACCACTGAATTTACGCAGCTCGCCCTGTTCGATGTAGCTGGTGCGCGACTCGTACTCGTCATAACTGGACGACGCACTGGCGCTGTAGCGATTGGCTTGCAGGTTGCTGCGTGCCGAAACGGTGTGGATGTATTGCTCCACACGCTCCTGAAACGCCATGTCTGTCACCGCAACCCTGGGGGCGGCCTGCGCCCCCATCGCGCACACCATGCTGATAATGCCGATCCATGCGCGCATTGATTACCGCTCCGTAGTTTTGCGGATTTCTTTTTCGTCCATCCATTCGGCCAGACCGCTCTCGACGTCAATCAATTGCAGGCTGAATTTGTAGAAAACATCCTTGTAGTCGCTGCTGCGTTTGACGATAGAGCTGATCGAGCCTTCCAGGCGGTATTTGGCGGCGACCATGTTACCGGTCTTGGCGACGGTGTTTTTCTTGTACAGACCGCTCTGATTTTGCAGCTTGAGCTGGTCGACCTGATTCTGCATCTGGTTGTCATCGCTGGCGAAACGGGCAACGCCGCTTTTCATCAGTTGGGTCTTGATCGACGTGGTGATTTCGCGGGTATCGATGTACTCGCTGGTCTTGTTCTTCACGTCATACACCTGAACCACCGGGCGACCTTGCAGAGTGCCGGACTGGGCCAGCGAGCGGGTCATGCTTTCCGCGATCATCTGCAGGTCGGTAGAGCCAAATTCGTTGGTGATGGTTTCGACGGCCTTGGTATCGCCATAACTGATGTTCTTGCTGCCAAGACCCGGTGAGGTATTGGCACAGCCAGTAAGTAAAAGGGCGATGGCGGCAATGGAGCAGAAGTGTCTGGACAGCATGATTTGATTCTCCGGAACTGAAAACAGTGGGCGACAGGTCAAGGCGTATTGATTTCGATGCGGAAATCAGTCGCGCGCGGAACCGGCGCGATGGCAGGCAGCACGGTGCTCTGCGAGCCATACAGCGTCATGCTTTTCCAGCTTTCTTCGTCGGCGACAGGGAAACCGTCGCTACCCAGCCAGGCAAAACGGTAATACAGCATCGTGTTGCGGCGGCCGGTGTTGGTCAGCTGAGCCTTGACCGTGAGGAAGCCGTTTTCGCGTGCGACACGCATCGCGCCGACTTCGATATTTTTAGTTTTACCCATCGATACCACCTTGCTGGCAGCACTGCCTGCAACGGGCGGCGGCGGGGTTGCGCAGCCAGCCAGCAGGGAAAGTACCAGCACGCCGAAAATCTTCATACGCATGGAAAGTCTCCGTTCGGGGTTATTTGGCGATGGCAATGGCTTGCGGAACGTTCGAGGGCATCACCTGCGCTGCAAGACTGCCCGCAAATACCTGGCTACCCAGGGCACGCAGGGAAACCACCTGATAACGTTGATCCACCTTGACCCGCACATGCGACCCGCCGAGCGAATTGGGCAGGATGATCTGATGTTCGCCCTGGGTAAGACGCAGACGCGCCACCAGCGTGTTGTCCGGCAACGTGCGCCAGGTGCGCGTGTCGGCACCCTCGGTTACCGCAGAAGCAATACCTGCAGCCAGGCCTGCCAGCGGGTTGACGTCGTTGAGCTGCTTTTGCGCAACGCCACGGGTGATGGCGCGCACCGTGGTGCGCAGGATGATGCCAGGCATGTCGTCACGCAGTGCGCGACGCGACATGGCGGTCGTACTGTTGAGCAGGGTCAGGTTGAGTGGCTGGCCGTCCAGAATGATCTGGTTGAAGGTCGGCGTGGTGGTGTCCGGCTTGATCACCGGAAATGACAGTGGCGTGATCACCAGATTTCCGCTGATGGGCAGCGGCAGCGGGATGCGCACCGAGTCACGCGCAGGGGCGAAGCCGCTCTGTACGACAATCAGCACCTCGCTGTTACCGTCCTTGCTGGCCGCAGCGTCGAGGTCCTTGATGGCTTGTTCAAGCAACGGCGTGTTGGGGCGTAGTTCGGCAGCCTTGCGATAACCCGGCGCAGCGAGGCCTTTTTCGCCAAGTGCCTCATAGACAAAGCCGGCCAGGTAATGACTGAACGCGCTCTGATAGCTGTTCTTCAGGCTGACGACTTCCGGCGCATCCAGCGAAGCAACCGGGTAGCCGTGCAGGTCCTTGAATCGGGTTTTCACGCCGCGATTTTCTGCTTCCTGCTCGCTTTTGAGGTACTCCTTGTCACGCAGCTCGGCGATCACCGCTTCGCGTTCGTGCGTCTTCTTGATCTCGGTCCGGGCACCGTCGAAATCGTTACGAGCCAGAAGATTGAGCGCCATCTGAGTGGTCAGCATGACCTTTTCGTAGTCATAACCTTCATAACGACGCACCTTGTCGTTGACCAGAAAACTGCCGAACTGGGCCAAATACTTGTCGGTGTCGAGCCTGACTGACTCTTCCCACTTGAACACCACCTGATCAGCAGTGCGCCAGGCGATCTGGCTGCCAATGAAGTCACCCTTGGCACGCAGCAGCTCGCCCTTCTCGAAGTAATAGAGAAGGTCTTTGTCTTCACCCGTGTTGTTTTTTTCCAGCGTGCCCAACGCGGCGTCGACATTGCCGCTGGCCAGTTGCTGACTGGTTTCCTTGAGCTCGGTGTCATAGCTACGGAAGGCAGAACAGCCTGCCAGTTGCGTCGCAATGATCAATGCAAGCGCAGTCAAGGCACGAGGAGAGGACATGGTGCTTTCTATTCCCTTAGTGATAGCTGAGGCGAGAACGCCAGCCATGCGGAGCCGTGTTCAGGTAGCGAGGCTGCCTGAGTATCTGCCTGCCCGGGTTGAGCGGGCCGACAGTGAAGGCGCGGGAGTATAAGCTGCAAAACGCCTAAAGCAATGGCATTTTGATATCTCACAAATCTTTCAGACCTTTCCTACGCTCAGCGGGTCTGTCGCTACTTCTGGTCCGGGTTTCAAGCGCTTGTCGTAAGATTCGGTAACAAAAACACATCTCGGCTATTGAGAAGCGCTCTTGCGGAGTTAACAATGCAATGAATCGTATTCTTATCGAGATTCTGCAATGCTCCTCCGCCCTCACTTGCTTGCCTGGCTGCTGACGCCGCTATTGACGCTGTGCAGCCTCAGCGCACTGGCCGACCCCGTCGAAGGTGCAGCCCAGGCGCTGCATCTGCTGGATTACGTCAGCGCTGATTACCCGGCTGCGGTAGCGGAGGGCAAGGTTGTGGCAGCCGCCGAGTATCAGCAGCAACTTGAAAATCTGACCGCGCTACAAGCCCTGATCCTGACGCTGCCGCAGCGTGCCGAGCGCGCGGAGCTGGAGCAAGGTGTCGGGGAACTGAAAAGCGCCGTGACCCGCCACAACGACGGCGAGCAGGTCGCGCGTCAGGCACGGCAATTGGGCGCGAAGCTGGCGCTGGCGTATGAAGTCAGCCAGGCACCGGCCATCACACCGGACCCGGCCCGGGGTGCGCCCTTGTATGCACAGCATTGCTCGGTCTGCCACGGTGACAGCGGCGCGGGTGACGGCCCTGCGGGCATTGGCCTGGAGCCTGCACCGTCTGACCTGCGCGACGCGACGCGTCTTGATCGCCTGAGCCTATACGACCTTTACAACGCAACCGGCCTCGGCATTGCCGGTACCGACATGCCAGCGTTCGCTGATCAGCTAGACGATCGCCAGCGTTGGGACGTTGCGACCTATATCGCCAGCTTCAGTGCGAAGCCGGTCGCCAATCCCGCCAAGACCTTCAACATCGCCGATCTGGCACGTCAGACGCCCGCCGAGATTCTGGCCGCCGAAGGCCAGGATGCCGCCGCGACCTTCAGGGCCCAGCGCGCGCAGCCACCGCAAGTGCAGCGCGGTCCGGCGCAACTGCTGGATTACACCAGCGTAACGCTGGACAAGAGTCTGGCCGCTTACAAGGCAGGCGATCGCGAGCAAGCCTACGACTTATCGGTCGCAGCCTATCTGGAGGGTTTCGAGCTGGTCGAAAGCTCACTGGATAACGTGGATGCCAATGTCCGCAAGGACACCGAAAAGAGCCTGATGGCCTATCGTCAGTCGTTGCAGGACGCACTGCCGTTGCCGCAGGTCGCGCAAAAACTGGAAGCTGCGAAATCCAGGCTTAAGGAATCGGCAGGGCTATTGGGCAGCGATGGCCTAAGCCAGTCGTTGAGCTACATTTCCGGCCTGTTGATCTTGTTGCGCGAAGGTCTGGAAGCGATTCTGGTGCTGGCGGCGATTCTGGCGTTCCTGCGCAACACGGGGCAACAGTCTGCCGTGCGCAGCGTCAACATCGGCTGGGGACTGGCGCTGCTGGCCGGTCTGGGGACCTGGGCACTGGCGGCTTACGTGATCGACGTCAGCGGCGCGCAGCGTGAATTGCTGGAGGGCGCCACGGCCCTGTTCGCCAGCGTGATGGTGCTCTGGCTCGGCGTGTGGATGCATGACCGTCGCCACGCTGCCGCCTGGCAGGATTACGTCAAGAGTAGCCTGGTCGGCGGCGGCGGCCGATTCGGGTTCGCGGTACTGGCGTTCTTCTCGGTGTATCGCGAACTGTTCGAAGTCATTTTGTTCTACGAAACCCTGTGGTTGCAGGCCGGTCCGGCCGGACACGATGCCGTGCTGGCGGGCGGTGCCACGGCGCTGGTGCTGCTGGTCGGGCTGGCGTGGGTGATCCTGCGCGGCTCGGCGAAGCTGCCGCTGTCGATGTTCTTCGGCATCAACGCCGCGCTGCTCTGCGCGCTGTCGGTGGTGTTTGCTGGGCATGGCGTCAAGGCGCTGCAAGAAGCAGGCATATTCGGCACCCGGCCGGTGCCGTTCTTCGAGTTCGACTGGCTGGGTATTCATGCCGACCTGTACTCGCTCGGCGCGCAGGCCATCGCCCTGATCGCCATTGCAGTGCTGTACGGGCGCAGCCTTCTGGCGGAGAAACGCAGGGTTCAGGCGACCGACTGAGGCCATTGCGTTTACAGGGCAAGCGACGTCGGTGGCTTGTCCTGTATCACCTTTCGGTGCGCCATTGCTGCACGCCATCAGGATGTATTCAAACCCTATACGAACAACCACCTGCCATTACTGTCGGTGGCAATAAAAAAGGTTCGCTAACCAGCGAACCTTTTTATTTGAAACACCGAAACATCAGTCGAGATCAACCGGCTTCTTCAGCTTCGGATTCGGAAAGAATTGCACGCCCTGTACCTTCGGATCGGCCGGTTTGACCGCCGCCTTGTTGACCCGCGTGCCCAGTTCCTTCGGAATCGAAATGCCTTGGGCGTTGAGCGTATCGCTATAACCACAGCCAACGCATTCGCGGTGCGGCACGTCGTCTTCGCTCCACATCATCAGCTTGTCAGGCTCACTGCACGCCGGGCAGACAGCCCCGGCGATGAAGCGCTTCTTGGTAATGACTACCGGTGTATCGGTCATGCTGCCGCATCCTCACTCAAGCCACTGTGACGCAACAATGCGTCAATCGACGGCTCGCGTCCGCGGAAATCGACGAACAGCACCATCGGCGCCTGTGAACCGCCACGCGCCAGAATGGCCTCGCGGAAGGCGCGACCGGTTTCAGCATTTAGCACGCCGTCTTCCTCGAACTTCGAGAACGCATCGGCAGACAACACTTCGGCCCACTTGTAGCTGTAATAACCTGCTGCGTAACCGCCTGCGAAGATGTGCGCAAAGCTGTTCGGGAAGCGGTTGTAAGCGGGCGGGCGCATCACCGACACTTCGTCGCGAACGCCTTCCAGCACGTCAAGTACGCTGCGCCCATCGCCATGGGTCGCATGCAGTTCAAAGTCAAACATCGAGAACTCAAGCTGACGCACCATCATCAGGCCGGACTGGAAGTTCTTGGCCGCGAGCATTTTCTCCAGCAGGTCCTGCGGCAGTGGCTCACCGCTTTCGTAATGACCGGAGATCAGCGCAAGACCTTCAGGCTCCCAGCACCAGTTTTCCATGAACTGGCTCGGCAACTCGACCGCGTCCCACGCCACACCATTGATACCGGACACGCCGGCATGCTCGACGCGGGTCAGCAGGTGATGCAGACCGTGACCGAACTCGTGGAACAGGGTGGTGACTTCATCGTGGGTCAGCAACGCAGGCTTGCCGGCCACTGCCGGTGTGAAGTTACACACCAGATTGGCCACCGGGCTTTGCAAAGTGCCTTCAGCGGTACGACGACGGTCACGAGCGCCATCCATCCAGGCACCGCCACGCTTGTTGGCGCGCGCATACAGGTCGAAGAAGAAGCGCCCGACGTGCTGGCCGTTTTCCTTGATCTCGAACAGGCGAACATCCGGGTGCCAGGTATCGAAGCCTTTCTGCTCGGCGATCTCGATGCCGTACAGGCGCTGGACGATGGAGAACAGACCGTTCAGCACCGTATCGATAGGGAAGTAGGCGCGCAGGATTTCCTGGGAAACGCTGTAACGCTGTTCGCGCAGCTTCTCGCCGTAGAAACCGCTGTCCCAGCTTTGCAGATCCGGGCAGCCCTGTTCAGCAGCGTACGCCTTGAGCTGCTCAAGGTCCTGAGCGGCGAACGGCTTGCTGCGCTTGGCCAGATCACGCAGGAAGCTCAGCACTTGATCACTGGACTCGGCCATCTTGGTGGCGAGACTCAATTCAGCGAAGTTTGCGTAGCCCAGCAGTTGTGCCAGCTCCTGACGCAGATCGAGAATCTGCTCCATGACCGGCGTGTTGTCGTTCTTGCCCGCATTCGGGCCTTGATCCGAGGCGCGAGTGCAGTACGCCGTATACAGCTCTTCGCGCAGGGCGCGGTCTTCGGCGTAGGTCATCACCGCGTAGTAGCTCGGGAATTCCAGGGTAATCAGAAAGCCTTCGAGGTCCTTGGCCTTGGCGGCGGCGGCCATCTGCTGTTTGGCAGAATCGGTCAGGCCGGCGAGGGCGGACTCGTCAGTGACCAGCTTGGTCCAGGCCTGAGTGGCATCGAGCAACTGGTTTGAAAACTGGCTGCCCAGCTCCGACAGCTTGCTCTGCACTTCGGCGTAACGCTTCTGCTGCTCGGGAGGCAGATCGATGCCGGACAAACGGAAGTCACGCAGCGCCTGTTCCAGAATGGTCTTCTGCGCCACATCGAAGGTGGCCGCTTCAGGGCCATTGGCCAACGCTTCATAGGCCTGGAACAGCTCGCGATTCTGACCCATCTCGGTTGAGTAGGCGCTCAATGCCGGCAGGCAGGACTCATAGGCTTCACGCAGTTCTGCGCTGTTGCACACAGCATTCAGGTGGCTGACCGGACTCCATGCCGCACCGAGGCGGTCATTCAATTCGTCCATGGTCAGCACCAGACCGGCCCACGTCGGCGTCGAGCCCTGTTTTGCGAGGATGTCAGCAATCGCGGCACGGTTGTCGGCCAGGATTTGTTCGATAGCAGGTTTGACATGTTCGGCACGAATCGCCGAAAAGGGTGGCAGGTCGTACGATTGCAGAAGAGGGTTGTTCGCGCTCACAGTTTTGCACCTTGCCTGGAAGAAACACTCAGCCATCTTAATTACAATCGACGCCGACCGCAGCAACCAAACCCGATCCACACGCCTATCACTGCCAAAGAAGGAGCCTATCGTGGCCATTCGCAAGTTTCAGGACCACACCCCAGCCCTTGGCGAACGGGCCTTTGTCGATCATTCAGCGATAGTCATCGGCGACGTTGCCATCGGCGCCGACAGCTCTGTCTGGCCGTTAACGGTCGTACGCGGCGACATGCACCGTATCCGCATCGGCGCACGCACCAGCGTCCAGGACGGCAGCGTGCTGCACATCACCCACGCAGGCCCCTTCAACCCGGACGGTTTCCCGCTACTGATCGGCGACGAAGTGACCATCGGCCACAAATCGATGTTGCACGGATGCACAATCGGCAACCGGATTCTGGTCGGCATGGGCACCACTATCATGGACGGCGCAGTTGTCGAAGACGAAGTCATCATCGGCGCAGGCAGTCTGGTGCCGCCGGGCAAAGTGCTGGAAAGCGGCTTTTTGTACGTCGGCCGTCCGGTCAAACAGGTCCGCGCATTAACCGAAAAGGAAATCGCCTTCTTTCCGTACAGCGCCACCAATTACGTGAAGCTCAAGGATCAGCACCTGGCGGAGGGGTTTGATAAGGGTTGAGGCTGGCTATCGTTCCTGCGCGCTCGCTATCATTCCTACGCTCCAGTGTAGGAATGCATCCCGTGATGCTCCGCGTCACAAGTCATAGGCCGCACAGCCCATCCTTGAGGGGGACGAAAGGCATTACCACGCAGAGCGTAGTAACGAGAATCCATCAAGGCATCAATGCTCGCAGCGCAGCCTTGCGCGACTCAGCAGGCATCCCGCCCAACTTCTCCACCGCCCGATAAAACGCCTGCCAATCCCCATTCTCCTGCCTGAACAAGGCCGCAAACGCTGGCACCCACTGATCATAAAGACCAAACGGCAGCAGCTTCGCGTTGTTCATCGGGCTGTTGATCCAGCCATCAAAACGTTTGTCACCGGCCCACTGCCCATCCCGCAACGTCCGATAATCACGGCGCAGCCGTTCAAACTCCGCAGCCTTGCGCACGCGCATCGCCTCAGCCGACAGCGGCTGACGATAAAGGTCCTTGAGCCGCTCCCGAGTAGCCAGCACCAACTGAATAAACTGATCACGCCGCGCCGACTGCGAAACACTCTCCGGCGGCAAACCCCGCGCCGCACGCCATTGCCGCGTACCTTCCTGCTCGACAAAACTGGCGTACGACTCGTTGAACTCAGTGTCGTCCTTCACATAAAAGCGCTGATGCGCCAACTCATGGAAAATCAGCGTCGCCAGACGCTCATCACCCCAGCCCAGCATCGAACTGAGAATCGGATCATCGAACCAGCCCAGCGTCGAATACGCCTCCACACCACTCAAATACACATCCTTGCCCGCCTGACGCTGCAACGCCGCCTCACCACGCGCCCCGCCAGGGCTGTAATAACCGCGATACGCGACACAGCCAGCAATCGGAAAACAATGCGTGACCGGCTCCAGCGAAAACTCATCCGTCGCGAACACATTCCACACCACATAAGGCCGCCCCAGATCCGCATACAGGCGATAGCTCTGGTTATCCGGAAGATGCAGATGCTCACTGGCAAAGCTGCGCGCCAGCTGCGACCGGGCCAGATGCTCGCGCAAACCGGCATCCCGAGTCGGATCAGCAATGATCTTTTCCACAGGCTCACGCGCCTGCAACAACTGCCACTGCCCCTGCGCCAACTGGCCGTAATAGGAGAGGCTGGAGCAGCCGGTTAGCAGCGTAATGGCTATCAGTGAAAGCAGGCGTAAAGCGGAGAGTGTGGGCATGGACGGGAGGGCTTTGGTGGTTTGGATGTGGTGATGTTATGCCGGACGGGTGTGAGGGTGTGCAACTGTTGTGAAGGTTGCGGGCGGTCAGTGGTGGTATATCTGGTGTGCAGATAGATGACGTTGCCCCTGAAAAACGTATCCCTTGCCATGCATCTCAATAGCCGCAAGGATACGACATGACTAAGTCCAAGACAGACCGCGTTAAATACACCCTCGAGTTCAAGCTTGAGGCCGTGCGACTGGTTGATACCGGCCTGACACTTGCTGCCGCTGCCCGTTCTCTGGGTATGTCTGACCAAACCCTGTTCAACTGGGTAAAGGCTCATCGACAAGGCAGGCTGACCGGCGCTGACATCAAGCCTGTCACTCCCGAGCAGATGGAGATAAGCCGTCTGCGAGCCGAGCTGACGCGCGTCAAGATGGAGCGCGACATTCTGGAAAAGGCGACGGCGTACTTCGCAAAAGCATCCAGCTGAAGTACGCGTTCATCTTTGATAATCGGCGTCTCTGGCCTATTGGCGTGCAATGCCGGGTGCTGGGCGTCAGTGCTACCGGCTTTCACGGTCACCAAGTCCGCTGTGCAGCCAATGGCCCTCAACGAGGTGTCAGCGACACGGCATTGCTCGTGCACATCCGCGTTGCTCATGCCCGTAGCCGTGGCAGTTACGGTTGGCCTCGGATCTGGCGGGGGTTGCTGGCTGACGGTGTTCGTGTCGGCAAGGAGCGTGTGCAAAAGCTGATGCAGCTCCACGGCATTTACGGCAAGGGCAAAAGACGTTTCAGGGTCACGACCGATAGCGCCCATGACTTGCCGATTTCACCCAATCTTCTGGATCGTCAGTTCACTGTGACGGAGCCAGACAAGGCTTGGGTGGGTGACATCACCTATATCCCGACCGATGAGGGCTGGTTATTTTTGGCCGTCGTTATCGACCTGTTCAGCCGTCAAATCGTGGGTTGGTCGATGGATGAGCGGATGAAAAGCAGTTTGGTGATCGATGCGTTGCGCATGGCCTGGTTCAAGCGCCACCCACCAAAGGAGTCAGGGTTACTGTTTCATAGTGATCGGGGAAGTCAGTACGCCAGCTTCGACTTCCGAAATACCCTCTTGGCCTACGGGATCGCCAGTTCCATGAGTCGACGCGGCAACTGCTGGGATAACGCGTGCAGCGAGACCGTGTTTGGTTCGCTTAAAGTGGAGCGCCTGCATGGCCTGAAATTCAAGACCCGACGCGCCGCCAAGGACGAGGTCATGAACTGGCTGCTGTGGTACAACCAGGATCGCCTTCACTCAACACTGCTTTACGTAAGTCCGATGCAATACGAGAAGAACTGGAAAATGCTGCAACCTTAGATACCCAACCCGGATGCCGGGTTAAGGGATACGTTTCTCGGGGGCAAGGTCAAGAAGCTGCTCCACTGAACCGGCCCTGCTTGAGATTCATTCCTTCAAAGATCACCATAGTTAGAGGGGAAGCCTTGCCCTAATCCATTCCAGGCGAGTGGGAGGCATAGTGATTGCGTGATCTTTCTGCTCCTTGTCATCTTGATAGATAATACTATTTTCGGAAATTTTAAGCGGCTCATGTCCGGGCTGACCGTCCCAAAAAACCTTATAATATCTCCTGACCAATAGTTCACCTTGATCATCGAAGACAGTCAAACGAACCCTTTCCATACCATCTCCATTAAAAAGACTATTATTTACGCCTGCCCCGCAAATATTTATCACAAACACTTTATCATCGATTTTTTTCGTACCTCCATTTAATTTTTTTGTGTAGCTATATTTCTGACACTCAGCATTATCAAACAGACTAAAAAAAGATAAATGTATTCCGACAATACATATCGTAATAAATGCGCAAAAAATCACTACAGCTCTTACGGCCTTCACATTGTTTTTTAGGATTTGCATAGCGTATCCGGCCTTATCGTGGTGGGAGATTTTAGGCTTGTGAATCGGGCTAATCTACAACCGGTTGCGAAAAGTTCGCATATGCCCCTTGATTCCGACACCGGTGCTTTGGCTGAGTGCTGATACACTGCACATATAGCAGCCATTTGGGCAGCCCAAGATCGGACTCTGAGATGAACATCAAAGATTTTTGCACTGCTCATGGATTCGATATGAGCAAATGCGGAGTAGCGTTAGGTGGTGGCAGCTTCACTATGATTGAGCTGAAGACCTCGCCTGTCGACTTCTTGAGCTTGGCGGAGGAAGACTTTGAACGGGGCGGGCTCTCGGCACTTGTAAATGCGACGACTAATATTAAGCGTGCGATTGTCTGCCAGCTAGATCAACTGCTAATTTCGCTTGGCTATCCCTCACTTCGATGGAACGTACCAAAAAAAATAGAGCAGTTGAGAGCTCTTGGGTTATTGGCACCAAGTCTTTTGCGCAAAGCAGTTGCTATGCGAAATATACTTGAGCACGAATACGATCCCCCTGAGCTCAAAGCAGTTGAGGAAGCTTTGGATATCGCAAGTCTGTTCGTGATGTCCGTTTCTGCTATGTTCATCCCTTTTGATGATGTCTTGGAATTTTCGCTTCACGATTTTGCGACAGGAACCAGCCCTGTAACGCAAGTTACAGCAGGCTTAAACCGAGGATCTCATGGCGTTTTCTACACTGTCTATGCTTATGAGCCCGGCGGAAAATGCGTAGGACAATGTGAAATTCTGTCAGGGCACGCGCTTTTCGAGGCCATGGTCAAGATTTCCGCATCACTGATGCTGCGATACAACGTCAAACAATCATTTAAAAACTTTGACGAAGTGTACGCTAAGCTATGAGTAACCACGAATACCACAGAATCAATTTAAGGTGAAGTGACTAATAATTTGATCCCGCTATACCTCTTGGCATGACAACACCTTTTGATCAAAGTGTTAAATCAAGAAATCCGGTAAAGTAACTGGTCAATATTCAGCACGCAGCCCCCTTGAACCTTCACCCACCCCAACACTCTTTTCTAATGCAGTAGCTATACCTTCCTCAACGCCCACAGCCGAAAGGATTCCGCATGCCTACAACCCCACTTCCCGACATCCCCCCCGTCCAACGCGAACTCAGCCTGCGTGCCGTCATCACTGGCATCATCCTGGGCATTCTGCTCACCCCCTCCAACGTCTACGCAGGCCTGAAGATTGGCTGGTCGTTCAACATGTCGATCATCGCGCTGTTGATCGGTTACGCCATCTGGCAAGGCCTGGCCAGGCGTTCGCCCAATCAGCCACCGTGGACGCTGCATGAGAGCAACATCAATCAAACGGTAGCGTCGGCCGCTGCGTCCATCATTTCCGGCGGGTTGGTGGCGCCGATTCCGGCGTATACGTTGTTGACCGGGCAGCAGCTGGACGCTGTTCCGATGATGGCGTGGGTGTTTTCGGTGAGTTTTCTGGGAATCTGGATTGCGTGGTATTTGCGGCCTTCGTTGCTCAATGACAAGTCGCTGAAGTTTCCGGAGGGCATGGCGACGCTGGAGACGCTGTTGCACATTTACAATCAGGGTCGTGAGGCCGCCACGCGGTTGAAAGTGTTGCTCAGTGCTGCGTTGCTGTCCGGGCTGGCGAAGTGGGTAGATACCTTTGTGTGGGCGTTTCCGCGTTGGTCGCCAAGTGCGCAGCTGGAGCGGCTGACGTTTACTGCTGACCCTTCGCTGTTGTTGGTGGGGTTCGGCGCAATCATCGGGATTCGTGTGGGTGTGACGCTGTTGTTCGGTGCACTGCTGGCGTGGGGCGGTCTGGCGCCATGGTTATTGGCGCAAGGGCTGGTGACCTTGCCAGCTGGCAGCAATGGCCCGCAGTTCGCGGCATTGGTGGCGTGGTTGTTGTGGCCGGGAGTGAGCTTGATGGTCTGCTCGACGTTGGCGTCGCTGGCGATTCGGTTGTGGGGATTGCACGCGTCCACTAAAGCGAGCAGCGGGACTGTCTGGGCGATGCCAAAGCCGGGGCCCGCACTTGGTTTGCTGCTGTCGATCATCCTCGTGGTAAGCCTTCAGGCGTTGTTGTTCGGCATCAATCTGTGGATGGCGTTGTTGACCATCCCTCTGGCGATTTGCCTGGCGGCAGTGGCTGCGCGGGTGGTCGGCGCGACGGGCATTCCGCCGATTGGGGCCATCGGGCAGTTGTCGCAGTTGAGCTTTGGTATCGTCGCGCCCGGCCAGGTGACGATCAATCTGATGAGCGCGAATACCGCTGGCGGTTCGGCCGGGCAATGCACGGACTTGATGAACGACTTCAAGGTGGGCAAGGCGATTGGCGCCACGCCACGCAAGCAATTGGTCGCTCAGACGCTGGGGATTTTTGTAGGCAGTATCGTGGGCGTGCTGGCCTACATGGCACTGATCCCAGACCCGCAAACCATGCTGCTTACCGAGGAGTGGCCAGCGCCGGCAGTGGCCACCTGGAAAGCCGTGGCGCAAACCCTGACGCACGGGCTGGACTCGTTGTCGGAGAGCATCCGCTGGGCTATTTTCATTGCCGGTATGGCGGGGACGTTACTGGGCATCCTCGACAGCACATTGCCCGCTCATCGCGTCCGCTATTTACCGAGCGCCGCTGCCTTGGGCCTGGCGTTTGTGCTGCCCGCTTCGGTGTCTTTGATGATGGCCCTGGGTGCGCTGCTCACGTGGGCAGTGAGCTGTCGCTGGGCGAGCCTCACCGAACGCTTCGCCATTACCGTTGCGGCGGGCTTGATCGCCGGGGAGAGCATGACGGGAGTGGGGGCTTCGTTGTGGCAAATGTTTGGTAACGGCTGACCCTGAAGGCAAAACCGTCGATTACTTATGGCAGGGTATGCCCCAAGCAACACCTCAATCCACTTGGCACGGAACCACCAAATGCGCCTCGTCCCTCTGATAACCGCATTCACCCTCGTAACGCTCGCCGGATGCGCAGGCCCTTTGCCAGCCGTCGACCCGAACATGGCGTGGGTCGACATGCGCACCATCACCGGCCAGTTGATCATGGCCGACAAGCTCGATGGCGAGAACACTTATGACGGGCGCTATTTTCAGGTGACGCCGGGCAGTCACGAGTTACAGGTGCGTTATGATTACGAATACCGGTCGGGCGGGATGGGCATGATCGGCGATGAGTACACCGAGATCACCTGTTACGTCAGTGTTCGTTATGACCACTTCGCCGCAGGGCAGCACTACATGCTGGAGGTGCGCTCAATGGCCAACAGTGTCGACGCCTGGCTTTACGATGCAGAGCGCAAGGTGGTGGCCGAAGAGGAAGAAGAGGGCGGCGTGCACTGCATCTGATCAGCGGTCATTACGCTGGTAGATGATTTTTTTCGTGCCGTTAGCGCAGGTGCCGACGACCATGTTGGGATCGGTGGCTTCTTCGTTGGCGACGATTTCCAGCGTGTAAGACGTTACGTTGTTGGCCTGGATCTTGGCTTCGATTTCATCCTTGAGTTCTTCACAGGATTTCGGCGCTGCAAGCGCACCGGTCGCCAGCACAGTACAGGTCACTGCCAGAATAAAACGTTTCATGCTCGACTCCTGATCAAAATCAAACCATGCGCATTAACGCATGACCGATGAAGCAAGCCAGCTTTATACAGTAGATACAGGAGCGCACAAGGCGCTCCCGCAAAGCCCACCGAGGATCAGCTCACCAATGTGGCGTCCAGAGTGATCTTGGCGTTCAACACTTTCGAAACCGGGCAGCCTTCTTTGGCTTGCTTGGTCAGTTCGTCGAACTTCTCTTGTGTTGCACCCGGCACTTTGGCCTTGAGGGTCAAATGCACGGCACTGATCGCAAAGCCGCCTTCGACCTGGTCCAGCGTCACATCGGCTTGCGTATCGATGCTTTCAGCGGTCAGGCCTGCGCCGCCCAGAATCATGGACAATGCCATCGAGAAACAGCCTGCGTGGGCTGCGCCGATCAGTTCTTCAGGGTTGGTGCCCTTGCCGCCTTCAAAACGTGCCTTGAAGCCGTAAGGTGCTTCACGCAACACGCCGGTTTCCGTGGAGATGCTGCCGATACCGCTTTTCAGATCACCTTCCCAGTGGGCGGATGCTTTCTTGACGATGCTCATGGTGGCTCCTTTTGGAATGAATTTGGTTCATTGCTGTTACAAGGTTCTGAGGATAGACCGTCCTGGAAAGTTCAACCGTCGGAAAGACCTACTGTTTAAGTAGGTTTTTACCCGACTGCCATTGAAAAGCAAGACTTGCGCCCGCACTGCTGTTTCATCGTGGGCAGCTCCAGCAGCCAGCCCATCTCAATTCGAGGAGCTACCCCGGCCTATGAAACGTCTGGCAGATGTAAAGATTTCTACCCTTGATCTGGTGCCCGTGCGCCATGACAGAGGTCCCGCCGAGTCCCTGCGCAATTCCCTGAACCTGGCTCAGCACGTTGAAAAACTGGGCTATAACCGCTTTTGGGTGGCTGAACACCACAACATGGACGGCATCGCCAGTTCGGCGACTGCCGTGCTGCTTGCGTACCTGGCTGGTGGCACGTCGACCATTCGGGTCGGGTCGGGCGGGATCATGCTGCCCAACCACGCGCCGCTGGTGGTGGCCGAGCAGTTCGGCACCCTGGCGAGCCTGTATCCTGATCGAATTGATCTGGGTCTGGGTCGCGCGCCTGGCTCCGATCAGATGACTGCTCGTGCCCTGCGCCGTGAACGCTCCGGCAGCGCTGAGGATTTCCCGGATGATGTGACCGAACTGATGGCATACCTCGGGCCACGCACACCTGATCAAAAAGTGATCGCCGTACCGGGCTCGGGCACCAACGTGCCGGTCTGGCTGCTGGGCTCAAGTCTGTTCAGCGCTCAACTGGCAGGCATGCGCGGACTGCCGTATGCCTTCGCGTCGCACTTCGCACCGCGCTACATGCACGAAGCGATTCGCGTCTATCGCAATCACTTCCAGCCCTCGGCAGAGCTCGACAAGCCTTACGTGATGCTTGGCGTTCCGCTGTCGGCGGCAGACACCGATGAGCAGGCCGAATACCTGGCGACCTCGGTCTACCAGCGCATTCTCGCCTTGATGCGCGGGCACAGCCTGATGCAGCGGCCACCCGTGGACTCGATGGACGGCCTGTGGCTGCCGCACGAACGTGAAGCAGTGGCAAGCTTCCTCGGGCTGGCGATGGTCGGCGGTCCGGAAAAGATCCGCGCCAAACTGGACGTGTTGCTGGAGCAGACCGATGCCGATGAGCTGATCTTCACCTGCGACATGTACGAGCACCAAGACAGGCTGCGCTCCTACGAGATCCTCGCGCAGGTCGCACACGGCTAAGCGATCTTGTAAATCAGCAAGTGTTCGACCCTAAACAGAATCGCCCCGGACTGGTGACAGTCCGGGGCGATTCTGTTCGTGAAACCTGCAACGGGATTAACCGGCGGCCTGACCTGAATCAGCTTCGAGGGCCAGGCTCTACCGGTAATCAACCGCGCTGGTAAACGATTTCTTTGCTGCCGCCTTCGCAGGTGCCGACGACTTGCTTGCCTGCCGCGCTGCCTTTCTCGACCACTTCCAGCGTGTAGGACGTTACGCCCTTCGCCTGGAGCTTTGCGTCGAGTTCACTTTTCAACTCTTCACATGGCTTGCCTGCCGCGAAGGCAGTGCCTGCGATGCTCAACAAGCCTACAGCCAATATAAACTTCTTCATGGGTAATCCCTCTCGTCCGGCCAGATAAAGACGCCATCGGAACAGGCGCCCATTGAACATCCCCGCGCTCATACCCGCCCGTTGACGGGTCACGTGGTATATAGCGCAGGTTATGGCAATCGGCCAGCCGAAAGGTTCAGCGCTGCCTAGCTGTTGGCGATACGGAAGCCGACTTTCAGGGTGACCTGAAAATGCGCCACTTTGCCGTCTTCGATGTGACCACGGGTTTCAGTCACTTCAAACCATTCCATGTGGCTGAGGCTTTTGCTGGCCTCGGCCAGAGCGTTATTGATGGCATCTTCGATGGTGGTGGTGGAAGAGCCGACGATTTCGACTTTTTTGTACGTGTGGTGATCGGTCATGGCAGTTCTCCTGAGGGTCTGAAAAAGACGCGATATAGAGCGCGCTCCCTGCTTCTGTCAGGGGAACGCGCGCAAAAGTTCAGCTCTTTGTACAAATCGCATCGCACTTTCCAAAAAGCCCGCAGTCCGAAACAACACACGCTCACTCATCATTGCAGGAGAAACACCATGGCTACTACTTCACTACGCAAGGCCTCGTTGCAGAGCATGGAAGCTGAAATCGAGAGCCTCCTGAAGTCGCTCGAAGGCCTGAAAGCCGATGCTACCGACGAGTCGCGCAAGACCCTGAAAACCCTGAAAGCCAACGCTGAAAGCGCGCTGAGCCATTCGCGCAGCCTGCTGAGCGATGTCTATGAAGACGTCAAAGAAAAAACTCGCGAAAACGCTTTGGCTACTCGTGACTACGCTCAGGAACACCCATGGACTACCGCTGGCGTTGCTGTAGGTGCCATCGGCCTGATCGCAGCCTACATGCTGTTCAAGCGCGGCAACTGATCAGATTCTGATCGGGTCCCCAGACTGCTTAAGCTCATTTTTTAACCACTGAGCCAACTGTTGCGCCCGACCATCGGCCGCACGTCTGGGTACCCACAACGCCAGCTGCGCCGGGGTTTCACTGAAACCCCATGGCGCAGCCAGGCGTCCGGCTTTCAGGTCATCAATGACCAACGGCTCCGGCGCAATCGCAATACCCAGGCCAGCCACGGCCGCCTCCAGCAAATAATACAAATGTTCGAAACCCTGACCGTAGCGTAACGCTTGCTCATCAATGCCGTTCTGCTGTGCCCAGCTTGGCCAGGCTTGCGGGCGCGAGGTGGTTTGCAGCAGAGATTCGTCGAGCAAAGCCTCGGCGGGCGCATTACACAGGCTTTCAAATCGCTCGAATCGCGGACTTAAAACCGGCCCGATGCGTTCGCTGACCAGTTCGAAGACCTGCATGTCAGCAGGCCAGGGCGGCTCGGCGAATACCAGCAGTGCATCAAGCCCGGGGCGACGTGGATCAAGATCGCCTTCACCAGCCGACAAGTGCAGGCGCAGGTCCGGCAGGTCAGCGTTCAAGCGGCTCAGACGCGGGATAAACCAGCGCGCCAGCAGGCTGCCGGAACAACCCAGGACGAACGGCGCGTCGGCGCTGCCCTTGCTCAGCTCGGCGCACACACCTCGCAGCCGGTCGAACGCTTCGCCGCTGGCATCGCGTAACCGAATGCCCGCATCTGTGAGTTTCAGGCCACGCCCGTCCTTGCTGAACAGGCTGACGCCCAAATGCTCTTCAAGCACCTTCAATTGACGACTGACAGCGCCGTGCGTAACGCTCAATTGCCCGGCGGCGAGGCTGACGCTACCCAGTCGGGCGGTACTTTCGAAGGCACGCAAAGCATTCAGGGGAGGGAGGTCGCGGCTCATGATATGTGAGTTTTCCTGACAGGTTGTGGCGATCTTATCGGTTTTCATCCGGGCGCGCGCTGGTTAAAGTGGACCCATTGCCGATCCGGCTCACCCAATTCGCCCATTACTGCAACTGGAGCACCTCATGACCCAGACCAATCTCCGCAGCGGCCCTGACGCCAACGGCCTATTCGGCTCATTTGGCGGCCGCTACGTGGCTGAAACCCTGATGCCGCTGGTGCTAGACCTCAACCGCGAGTACGAAGCCGCCAAGGCTGACCCGGAATTCATCAAAGAGATGGCCTATTTTCAGCGCGATTACGTGGGTCGCCCAAACCCGCTGTACTTCGCCGAGCGCCTGACCGAGTTCTGCGGCGGAGCGAAGATCTACTTCAAGCGTGAAGAGCTCAATCACACCGGCGCGCACAAGATCAACAACTGCATCGGCCAGGTGCTGCTGGCCAAACGCATGGGCAAAAAACGCCTGATCGCGGAAACCGGTGCCGGTATGCACGGCGTTGCGACTGCAACCGTTGCTGCACGTTTCGGCCTGCCTTGCGTGATCTACATGGGCGCAACCGACATCGAGCGTCAACAGGCGAACGTGTTCCGCATGAGGCTGCTGGGCGCTGAAATCGTCCCGGTCACCTCCGGTACCGGCACCCTGAAAGATGCGATGAACGAAGCCCTGCGCGACTGGGTGACCAATGTAGACGACACCTTCTACCTGATCGGCACCGTGGCAGGCCCCCACCCGTATCCGGCGATGGTGCGTGACTTCCAGTCCATCATCGGCAAGGAAACCAAAGAGCAGATGCAGGAGAAAGAGGGCCGTCTGCCGGACAGCCTGATTGCCTGCGTCGGTGGTGGCTCCAACGCCATGGGCCTGTTCCACCCGTTCCTTGACGACGCCAGCGTAGAAATCATCGGCGTCGAAGCAGGCGGTCATGGCGTCAACACAGACAAGCACGCAGCCAGCCTGAATGGCGGCGTACCGGGTGTGCTGCACGGCAACCGTACCTACCTGCTGCAGGATGGCGACGGGCAGATCACCGATGCGCACTCGATTTCTGCCGGTCTGGACTATCCAGGCATCGGTCCGGAACACGCCTTCCTGCACGAAGTGAAGCGCGTCGAATACGTCAGCATCACCGACGATGAAGCGCTGGACGCGTTCCATCAATGCTGCCTGCTTGAAGGCATCATCCCGGCGCTGGAAACCGCTCACGCTCTGGCCGAGGCCATGAAGCGGGCGACCAACCTGCGTGACGATCACTTGATGGTCGTGTGCCTGTCCGGGCGCGGCGACAAAGACATGCAAACCGTCATGAATCACATGGCAGCCGCTGAAAAAACTCAGGAGACGCTGGTATGAGCCGTCTGGAACAACGTTTCGCCCAGCTGAAAACCGAAGGCCGTGCGGCGCTGGTGACCTTCATCACTGCCGGTGATCCTGGCTACGACACTTCGCTTAAAGTCCTCAAGGGCTTGCCGGCTGCGGGCGCTGACGTGATCGAGCTGGGCATGCCGTTCACCGATCCGATGGCAGACGGAGTAGCCATTCAGCTGGCGACACTGCGCGCCCTGGACGCGGGCCAGACCCTGCAAAAAACCTTGCAGATGGTCAGCGAGTTTCGTGTCGACGATCAAACCACGCCGATCGTGCTGATGGGTTACTACAACCCGATTCATCGTTTTGGCGTTGAAGCGTTCGTGGCGCAGGCGAAGGAAGCGGGCGTCGATGGCCTGATCATCGTTGACCTGCCGCCCGAGCACGATGCCGAGCTGGCAACCCCTGCGCAGACGTCCGGCATCGACTTCATCCGCCTGACCACGCCGACCACCGACGATGCGCGCCTGCCGCGTGTGTTGCAGCGCAGCTCCGGGTTTGTCTACTACGTGTCGGTTGCCGGTGTGACCGGTGCCGGTTCGGCGACCACCGAGCATGTCACTGAAGCCATCGCGCGTCTGCGTCGTCACACTGATCTGCCGATCAGCGTTGGTTTCGGTATTCGCACACCCGAGCAGGCCGCCGCCATTGCTCGTCTGGCTGACGGTGTTGTGGTGGGCTCGGCGTTCGTCGACAAGATCGCCACCGCCGAGTCGCCGGAGCAAGCGATTGATGGCGTACTGACGCTGTGCGCCGCATTGGCCGAGGGTGTACGTAACGCGCGCGCCAGCTGAGGGTAAAGTTTCTGATACAGAGGAATCAAAGCGCTATCAACGGTTCTATGTAGCAAGACATAAGGGGTTCATGACCATCGTCATGAACCCCTTTTTTGCTGCATTGAGTGACGCCGAGGAAGCACCCATGAAACTGCCAAACCGTTTTATCACTGGCCTGGGCATCTTGATGATCAGCGCCAGCCCGCTGCTGCAAGCTGCGCCGCCAGACCAGCGCGGCGAGGGCCCGGGCGATAACCGTGGTCTCCAACAACCGGGGCCGCAGGACAATGGCGGGCATAACGAGCTTGGCAATGACCGTGGTCCGGGCAATGATAACGGCAGGGGTCCGGATAAAGGCCCGGGCAATCAGCCTGGTAAACAGGCTCATCAGGACAACCGTGGCGGCAACCGTCCACCGCAGGATTTCGGCGACGTGCGCCAGACTTTCCAGCAACACCGCGACGTCATCGGCCGAGGCCAGCCGTTGCCACCTGGCGTACACATCGCCAAGGGCCGTCCGTTGCCACCGGGTTACGGCAAACGCCTGGACAGCCGCTCGCTGCAATACCTGCCACGTTATGACGGCTACGAATGGCGCCGCCTGGGCACCGACGTGGTGCTGATCGCCGTGGGTTCGGGAATTGTGTACGCGATTCTGGATGGGGTGTTGAATTGATAGCCTGCTGACGCCCTTGAATGCGCGACCACGTGCAGACTTGTGACGCGGAGCGTCACGCAGGGCGTTCCCACGCTGGAGCGTGAGGAACGATAATCTCGACTATCGTGCGACGCTCCGCGTCGGCATGCCGTTCTGGACGCTCTGCGTCCGATCTTGAGCGTCTGATGTGCTCAACCCTGCTTCTGATTCACCCGCGCCAAAAACGCCATCAAAGCCCCCGACACAAACGCCGGATTTTCCAGATTGGCGATATGCCCCGCCTCAGGCACCAGCACATAAGAGCAGCCAATAAGACTGGCCATCTCACGAGTTTCCTCAGGCGGGCGCGGGATGTCCGCATCGCCGCACATTACTAGTGTGGTATCTGCATTCAGTTGCTCAAGCAACCCGAGCCGGTCATCACGGCCAAAGATCATCCGCCCCAACGGTACAACGGACTCGCGCAACTGCTCTGCATTCATGCCCGCCAACGCCGCTCGAAAGGCCTGATACACAGGCGACTGCGGATCAATGCCAGGACGAAAAAAGATCGGCACCACGATGTCCAGCAGCGGCGCAGGGAAAGCACCCGTTTCTTCCAGCTTGTCGAGTAGCGAGAAGTAGTAGGCCTTCTTGGCCTCCGACTCCTTGCCCAGATAAGTGTCCATCAACACCAGCCCGATGATGCGCTCAGGCGCCAGCAGCGCCGCAATGGCGCCCCACATACCACCCACCGACAGCCCGACGATGCTGCAACGCTCGATATTCAAATGATCCAGCAGCGCCAGCGCGTGGCGGGCCAGATCATCGAGATTGCGCGTGCCCTCTGGAAACCCGCTGGAGTCCCCGTGCCCCCAAAGGTCCGGCACAATCACCCGATACTGGCTGGCCAGCGTGTCGATCTGCGCACTCCACATCGCCTTGTCCCAGAGGTAACTGTGCCCCAGCAAGACAACCGGGCCAGTGCCTTGGTCAGAATAGTGAAGTGTCTTACCGTCGATGAGTAGATCCGGCATTTCTGATGACCCTCTGTCTTGGTCTTTTCAGCATTTATTTCAAGCGGCCTATGGCAGGCGGCTGATGATCTTAAAGCGTATGCATGACCATTTTTTTTTGAAGTTTGCGCTGTAACAGACCGAACGGTCACTTTTCAGCAGGGCAATATTACACCGCAATCGACGGCAACGGCCTACCCGCCAATGAAACCCCGCTCAACGCCTGTTCACTCGCCAGCCAGTCCATGAATTGCTGAACGATCTGCACCCGTCGTTTACGTTGAGGCAAAACCACGTAGTAACCGTGGCCGGAAATCGCAGCGCCGGCGATGGGGCGGCAGAGCAGGCCCTGATCGAGCAGACCATCGACCAGATGCTTCCAGCCGATAGCGATGCCTTGTCCACCTATCGCAGCCTGGATCAGCAAGGTGTAATTGTCGAAGCGCAGCTGACCGGGCGCGGGGGCCTGGGGAATATCGAGTGCGCGGAACACACCCGCCCAGTCGAACCAGTTGTTGATGCTCTCGCCGCGCAGGTGCAGCAACGGAAAGTCGCGCAAGGCGTCATTGGACAAAGGCGTCTGGCGGCCGGCAATCAGCAACGGACTGCACACCGGGAAGACTTCTTCGCTGAACAGCCAGTGGCTTTCGCCTTGTTTGAAACGCCCGTCGCCGAACAGTACGGCGACATCGATATCAGCGCGTAACATGCTGTGGGTACGCTCGCTGGTCACCAGACTGACGTCCACGTCCGGGTTGACCTTGTGGAAGCGGTGCAGGCGCGGCATCAGCCAGTAGGCGGCGAAGGCAAAGTCAGTGGCGACCTGGAGCACCTCGTGCTGGTGCTGCTCGGTGATAGCTATCAGCCCGCTGTCGATGGACTGCAAGCCAGCTTGCACATGGCTGAACAATATTTCACCGGCTTCGGTAAGCTCGATGCCACGATAAATCCGGTCAAACAGCCGGGTGTTTAGCTGTTCTTCGAGGCGCTTGATCTGTTGGCTGACGGCAGGCTGGGTAGTGCCTAGCTCGATTGCCGCAGCGGTAAAGCTGCGCAGGCGGGCTGCAACTTCAAAGGCACGCAGCAGATCGAGGGACATATCGCCAAAAGCTTTAAACATAAGCGGTGCTTATCCTAGGCATTGCTGCACATGGGCTTTACCATCAAACACGAGGGCTTCATCCTCGTACCCGGCACTTTCGCATAACTTTTCACAATGGGATGCAGCGATTACATGAAGCGCAAAAATATTCTGTTCATCATGGCCGATCAAATGGCCGCGCCGATGTTGCCGTTATACGCCCGCTCACCAATTCTGATGCCAAATCTGAGCCGCCTCGCCGCTGGGGGCGTGGTGTTCGACTCGGCATATTGCAACAGCCCGCTGTGTGCGCCATCGCGCTTCACTCTGGTCAGCGGTCAGCTGCCCACCAAGATCGGCGCGTATGACAACGCGGCCGACTTTCCGGCGGATATCCCGACTTATGCGCATTACCTGCGCGCACTGGGCTACAAGACCGCGCTCGCGGGCAAGATGCATTTTTGCGGACCGGATCAGTTGCACGGTTACGAAGAACGCCTGACCAGTGATATTTACCCCGCCGACTACGGCTGGTCGGTGAACTGGGACGAACCGGATGTGCGGCCGAGCTGGTACCACAACATGTCATCGGTTTTGCAGGCGGGCCCGTGCATTCGCACCAACCAGCTGGATTTCGATGAAGAGGTGCTGTTCAAGGCTCAGCAGTACCTCTACGACCATGTGCGGCAGGACGGTGACGCGCCGTTCTGCCTGACTGTTTCCATGACTCACCCGCACGACCCGTACACCATTCCGCTGCCGTTCTGGGACCTGTACAGCAACGACGAAATCCCGATGCCTACGCCGCACGCCAATCAGGCCGCGCTGGACCCGCATTCGCAACGGCTGCTCAAGGTCTACGACCTGTGGGACAAACCACTGCCGACCCACAAGATTCGTGATGCGCGCCGCGCCTACTTTGGCGCCTGCAGCTACATTGACCTTAACGTCGGCAAACTGATGCAGACGCTGGATGAAGTCGGGCTGGGGGAAGACACCATCGTGGTGTTCTCCGGCGATCATGGCGACATGCTCGGCGAGAAGGGCCTCTGGTACAAAATGCACTGGTTTGAAATGGCCGCTCGCGTGCCGCTGGTGGTGTATGCACCGGGGCAGTTCAAACCGGGCCGGGTCAGTGCTTCAGTGTCGACGGCCGACCTGTTGCCGACCTTTGTCGAAATGGCCAACGGCAAGCTGGACGCCGGCTTGCCGCTGGACGGACGCTCGCTGATGCCGCACCTGAAACGCAAAGGCGGGCACGATGAGGTCTTTGGTGAATACATGGCCGAAGGCACGAACAGCCCGCTGATGATGATCCGTCGTGGCGCCTACAAATTCATTTACTCGGAACAGGACCCGTGCCTGCTGTTCGATGTGAAGAAGGACCCGAAAGAGCAAAAGGATCTGAGCCAATCGGCAGCTCATGAAAAGATCTTCAATGACTTCCTGGTCGAAGCTCGGGCCAAATGGGACATCCCGGCGATACACCAACAGGTGCTCGCCAGCCAGCGCAGAAGGCGCTTTGTCGCCAAATCGCTGGCAACCGGCAAGCTGAAGAGTTGGGATCACCAGCCACTGGTCGACGCCAGTCAGCAGTACATGCGCAACCACATTGATCTCGACGATCTGGAGCGCAAGGCACGTTTTCCGCAACCTTGACCCTGCCCACACCAAAAAAATCAAAAAAGGGGTACATCAATGAAGAAGTTATCCACAGCCGTTGCAGCCGCAGTCATGACGCTCGGCAGCCTTGCGGCACAAGCAGAGGACGCCAGTTGCAGCACCGTAAAGATGGCCGATCCTGGCTGGAGCGACATCGCTGCCACCAACGCCATCACCAGCTTGGTGCTTGAAGGCCTGGGCTACAAGGCCAAGGTCGACACGCTGGCGGTGCCGATTGCCTACGGCGGTTTGAAAGACGGCAAGCTGGACGTGTTTCTGGGTAACTGGATGCCGGCGCAGCAGGGCTTCTACGACAAGTTCGTGGCCACTGGCGATGTGACGCAACTGGCGAAAAACCTTGAGGGCACCGAGTTCACGCTGGCTGTGCCGGATTACGTCTGGGACGCAGGGGTGCACGATTTTGCCGACCTGAGCAAATTTGCCGACAAGTTCGACAAGAAGATCTATGGCATCGGCTCGGGCGCACCCGCCAACCTGTCGCTGCAGGAGATCATCAAGAAGAACGAGTTCGATCTGGGCAAGTGGAAGCTGGTTGAGTCCAGCGAGCAGGCGATGCTCGCCGAGGTCAATCGCAACGTGAAGAAGAAAGCGTTTGTGGTTTTCCTCGGCTGGACGCCGCACCCGATGAATGTGCAGATCAAGGGCATGCACTACCTGAAGGGTGGCGAGAAATATTTCGGCGACACCGGCTCGGTCTTCACCCTGACCCGCAAAGGTTATGCACAAGCCTGCCCGAACGTCGGCAAGCTGCTGACCAACCTGAGCTTCACCCTGGACATGGAAAACAGCATCATGGCCGACGTGACCAACAAGAAAGTCAGCAACAGCGACGCGGCCAAAGCCTGGATCAAGGCCAACCCGACGGTGCTGGACAAGTGGCTGGATGGCGTACAAACCGTTGATGGCAAGGATGGGCTGGCGGCGGTGAAGGCGAAGTTGTAGGTGTAATGCTGTCGTTGGTGACGCGGCGCGTCACGAAGGGCATTACCACGCTGGAGCGTGAGCAACGATAGGCGTCTCAGGACGTACGCTGATCGAGCCCATGCTCCGCGTGCATGCAGTTCCGGACGCTCTGCGTCCTCTACATTTACTCACCCGAGGGACCGATGCGCTGGCTCAATCACCATAAATTCCTGCCGTTTCTCGCCTGGCTGCCGCGTCAGACTCGCGCCAGCGTGGGGCGGGACGCGCTGGTGGGTTTGAGTGGAGCGATTCTGGCGCTGCCGCAATCAATCGCTTATGCACTGATCGCCGGGCTGCCGCCGGAGTACGGTCTGTACGCCGCGATTGTTCCGGTCATCATCGCCTGCCTGTGGGGCTCTTCCTGGCACCTGATCTGCGGGCCGACCGCCGCTATTTCCATCGTGCTGTATGCCAGTGTCAGTCCGCTTGCCGTTCCGGCCAGTCAGGACTACATCATGCTGATCCTGCTGCTGACCTTCATCGCCGGAGTCTTCCAGTTATTACTGGGGATGATGCGTTTCGGCGCTCTGGTGAATTTCGTTTCCCACTCAGTTGTCATCGGTTTCACCCTGGGCGCTGCCGTCGTGATTGCCCTCGGACAGATGCCCAATCTGCTGGGGCTCGACCTGCCGAGCCAGACCACTGCCCTCAACAGCCTGAACGCCGTGCTTGAACATCGCGGCGAAGTCGATACGTCTTCGCTGATACTCGGGCTGCTGACCCTGGCGCTGGGCATCGGCCTCAAGGCGCTGGTGCCACGCTGGCCTACGCTGCTGATCACGCTGGTATCGAGCGGTCTGCTGGTCTGGCTGTGGCCGGCCATGTTTGGTCAGGTGCGCGTGGTCAGCGCCTTCGTCGGGCATCTGCCGCCATTCAGCCCGCTGTCGCTGGACCTTGAGGTGATTCTCAGGCTGCTGCCGACGGCCGTAGCGGTGGGCATGCTCGGGCTGGTCAACAGCCTGTCGATTGCCCGCTCGCTGTCGGCACGCTCGCAACAGATGCTCAACGCCAATCAGGAAGTCCGTGCTCAGGGGCTGTCGAATATGGTCGGCTCGCTGTTTTCCGGCTACCTGTCTGCGGGCTCGTTCACCCGTGCGGCGCTGAACTATGAAGCGGGTGCCAGCTCGCCGTTGGCGGGGGTATTTTCGGCGCTATGGGTCGCGCTGTTCGCTGTCGCCGGAGCCTCGCTGATCTCGCACATTCCGATCCCGGCCATGGCCGCCTCGATCCTGCTGATTTGTTGGGGGCTGGTGGATAGACGTGGCATTCGCGCGCTGTTCCGGGTCAGCCGCGCCGAGTTTTTCGTGATGGCGCTGACCTGCCTGGCGACGCTGTTGCTGGAGCTGCAAACCGCGATCTACGCAGGCGTTCTGGCTTCGCTGTTCTTCTACCTGAAACGTACCTCGCAACCCCGTGTGCAGCAGTGGCGTGAAGGTGATGAAGATGTCCTGCGCGTGGGCGGCTCGATTTTCTTCGGCGCCAGCCACTACCTGCAAACCCGCCTGCAACGCACCCAGGCGCAACGCGTGGTGATCGACGCGCAGCAGATCAACTTCATCGATTACTCGGGTGTCGAGATGCTTCACCAGGAAGCCAGACGCCTGGCTCGGCAAGGGCGAGTGCTGGTTCTGCGCAATGCCCGACCACCTGTGATCGAGGAGTTGCACAAACTGGAAGGTGCGGAGAAATGCCCGATTCTGTTTGAGGATTGAGCCATAACTCATCGTCCCGACGCTCTGCGGGGCAACGCATTTCTGGACGCTATGCGTCCGATCTTCAGCGCACAGCGCGGCGCAGGCTTGTGACGCAGAGCGTCACGAAATGCGTTCCCACGCTGGAGCTTTGGAGCGAGAGACAGGCTTCAGCCCGTCGCCAGCAACCTGCGCAACTCAGCCAGTACCGGCGCTGAATCCGGGCGCACGCCGCGCCACAGCAGGAAGGCTTCTGCCGCCTGTTCCACCAGCATGCCCAGGCCGTCAACCGATTGCGCCGCGCCGTGTTCCGTGGCCCAGCAGCAAAAAGCGGTGGGCTCTTTGCTGTACATCATGTCGTAGCAGAAGGTCGCACCGGGCTGGATCAGGCTCGGGGAAATCGGTGGCAGTTCTCCAGCCAGACTGGCGGAGGTCGCGTTGATGATCACGTCCACCGACTCCTCAAGCCAGTCGAAACTGCTGGCGAACACCGGACCCAGATCAGCAAACTCCTGCGCCAGTCGTTCGGCTTTTTCGACAGTACGATTGGCGATGACCAACGCCGCAGGCTGCTGCGCAAGCAACGGCTCCAGCGCCCCGCGAACAGCACCGCCTGCGCCCAGCAACAGAATCCGCCGGCCTCGCAGAGCAATCCCGCAATTAACCGTCAGGTCGCGCACCAGTCCCGCACCGTCGGTGTTGTCGCCCAGCAGCGTACCGTCGTCGAGTTTGCTCAAGGTGTTGACCGCTCCGGCACGCTGCCCACGCCCGGTCAGGCTGTCAGCCAGGCGATACGCCTCTTCCTTGAACGGCACAGTGACGTTGGCACCACGCCCGGTCAGAAAAAACGCCTGGGCGAACGCGGTGAAATCATCCAGCGGCGCCAACGAAGTCCGATAGTCCAGCTGCTGCCCGGTCTGCTCGGCAAACAGACGATGAATCAACGGCGACTTGCTGTGAGCAATGGGGTTACCGAAGACGACGTACTGGTCCATCAGTTTTCCGCCAACCAGTCGCGATCAGTCAGGAAGTACTCGGTCAGGCGCGCTTCTTCGCTGCCCGGCGCGGCTTTCCAGTCATAGCCCCAACGGACTTGCGGCGGCAGCGACATCAGGATTGATTCGGTGCGGCCACCGGACTGCAAGCCAAACAGCGTACCGCGGTCATACACCAGGTTGAACTCGACATAACGCCCGCGACGGAACTCCTGAAACTCGCGCTGCTGCACGGTGTAAGCCGCAGCCTTGCGACGTCGCACGATCGGCAGGTAGGCATTGATGAAGGCATCACCGATGGCGCGGATGAACGCGAAGCTGGTCTCGAAATCCCACTGGTTCACGTCGTCAAAGAACAGACCGCCGATGCCGCGCGGCTCATCGCGATGCTTGAGGTGGAAGTACGTATCGCACCACGCCTTGTAACGCGGATAGACGTCTTCACCGAATGGCGCACAGGCGCGCTCGGCAACCCGGTGCCAGTGCACGCAATCTTCCTCGACGCCATAGTAGGGCGTCAGGTCGAAACCACCACCGAACCACCAGACCGGCTCCTCGCCTTCTTTCTCGGCGATGAAGAAGCGCACGTTGGCGTGGGACGTCGGCACATGCGGGTTATGCGGGTGGATCACCAGCGACACACCCAGCGCCTCGAAACCACGCCCGGCCAGTTCAGGACGATGCGCACTGGCTGACGGAGGCAGGTTGTTGCCGAACACATGGGAAAAGTTGACGCCGCCTTTCTCGATAACCGCGCCGTTCTCGATAACCCGCGTCCGACCACCGCCGCCCGCTGGACGTGTCCAGGCATCTTCAACGAAATGTGCGCTGCCATCTTCCTGCTCAAGCGCAGTGCAGATGCGATCCTGCAGGTCGAGCAAATAGGCTTTTACGGCCTCGGTGCGGGTACTCATGGCGATCCCTTACGGCTGACGTCAAACGGCTGGTCCCCGGTACAAAGGGGGCGCAGGCAAATTGGCGCGTAGCATACCATCGGCAGAGCGGGCTGGCAGTTGACGAAGGTCGGGCGAAGGAGTCCGATAGGGTCTTTTCGCAGCCCTTTAACCATCAAGGAGAGAGCACATGGCAAAGCGTATCCAGTTCAGCACTGTCGGAGGACCCGAGGTTCTTGACTATGTCGATTTCGAGCCAGAGGCTCCGGGGCCGCAGGCGGTGGGTGTGCGTAACAAGGCCATCGGCCTGAACTTCATCGATACCTATTACCGCAGCGGGTTGTATCCGGCGCCTTCTTTGCCATCCGGTCTGGGCGCTGAAGGTGCCGGTGTGATCGAGGCGGTGGGCGCTGAGGTGACGCGCTTCAAAGTCGGTGACCGTGTCGCTTACGGCACCGGGCCGCTGGGGGCGTATAGCGAAGTACACGTGCTGCCCGAGGCGAATCTGGTCAAGCTGACCGACTCGGTGAGTTTCGAGCAGGCCGCTGCGCTGATGCTCAAGGGCCTGACCGTGCAGTATCTGCTGCGTCAAACCTATCAGGTGAAACCGGGCGAGATCATTCTGTTTCATGCGGCGGCTGGCGGTGTCGGCTCGCTGGCCTGCCAATGGGCCAAGGCGCTGGGTGCGAAGCTGATCGGCACGGTCAGTTCGCCGGAGAAGGCGGCCCACGCCAAGGCGCTCGGTGCCTGGGAGACGATTGATTACAGCCATGAAGATGTCGCCAAACGTGTAATGGAACTGACCGACGGCAAGAAATGCCCGGTGGTCTACGACGGCGTGGGGCAGGACACCTGGCTGACGTCGCTCGACAGCGTGGCGCAGCGCGGGCTGGTGGTAAGTTTCGGCAATGCGTCAGGGCCGGTTGCAGGCGTGAACCTGGGCATTCTGGCGCAGAAGGGCTCGGTGTACGTCACGCGTCCGACACTGGGCAGCTACGCCAATAACGCACAGAACCTTCAAACCATGGCCGACGAGCTGTTTGACATGCTCGCCAGCGGCAAACTCAAGGTCGACGGCATTCAGCAATACGCCCTCAAGGATGCCGCACAAGCGCACATCGAGCTGTCAGCCCGACGCACGACGGGCTCGACCATTCTGATTCCGTGAGCCATCTGCTTTAGCCAGCGCGCATGACCTGACCGGTTGCGATGTCACGGATCACGCTGGGGTTTCGGCGGCCGCCCAGGCTGCCGCCGAGCACGCCGTCGATCTGACCGCGAAAGTACTGCTCGACGCGCAACCGCGAACGCGCCGCCGGACGTCCCGCAGGATTGGCTGATGTCGAGATCAACGGGCCGACCAGCGCGCACAACTCACGTACGGTCGGGTGATCGGTGACACGCAACGCCACGGTTTCGTGAATACCGGTGATCCACTCGGGCAACAGGTTCTGATGCGGCACCAGCCAGGTATTAGGCCCCGGCCAGGTGCTGGCCATGCGGTCGAGCCATAACTCGGGGAAGTCTTCGAACAGAAAGTCGAACTGGCGAATGTTGTCAGCGATCAGGATCAGGCCTTTTTCCACCGGCCGGGATTTGATCGCCAGCAGCCGATAAACCGCTTCTTCATCCCACGGATCGCACCCCAGCCCCCAGACTGCTTCGGTCGGGTAGGCAATCACCGCACCGGCTCGAATATTCTGAGCGGCTTGCTGCACACGCCAACTGCTGACCATTTTCTGTCTCTCCACTGGATCCTGGCCGCAGTTTAACCTCAGGGCGCGCTGGCGAACCATCGTCCCGCTTCACAGCTTATTCTTCCGTCCAGTTCCAGCTCGGTCAGGCCTGCCAATACCTTGGGCAACGGCCAACCGCTGGATACCGACAGCCCTTCGCTGGTATGTGGCGCGGCGTGCAACAGCGCCAGCAGCGGATGATCACAAGGCTTGGGTTGTGCAGGCTCAGGCGCAGAACCGGGCGCTACGCTCTTCCAGTGCTGCAGGCCTTCAAGAATGTGATCGACGGTCTCGACCAGCGTTGCGCCGTCACGTATCAGTTGGTGGCAACCCTTGGCGCCAGGGTGATGAATCGAGCCTGGTATCGCATAAACCTCGCGACCCTGTTCGGCTGCCAGCCGGGCTGTTATCAATGATCCGCTGGCGACGCTGGCCTCGACCACCAGCACGCCAAGTGACAGGCCGCTGATGATCCGGTTGCGACGCGGGAAGTTGCTGGGCTGTGGTCCGGCGTCCAGCGGGAACTCGGAAATCACTGCGCCGCCCTGTGCCGCCATCTGTGCTGCGAGTGCGCGATGCTGCTGTGGATAAAGTTTTTCAAGCCCGGTGCCCAGCACGCCGATTGTATGCCCACCGACATCCAGTGCGCCCTGATGCGCGGCGCCGTCAATACCGCGGGCCAGACCGCTGGTGATCACAAAACCGGCACCTGCCAGGCTGCGCGCAAACGCCCTGGCGGTATCCAGTCCGGGCCGGGAGGCGCGACGACTGCCTACCATACCCAGCTGCGGACGTTCGAGAATGGAAGGGTCGCCAGCGATAAAAATCAGCGGCGGCGGATCGGCAATCTCGGCCAGCAGCGCGGGGTAGCAAGGGTCGTCCCACATCAGCAAATACTGGCCCGGACGCTCAAGCCAGGCCAGGGCAGCGCTCGCGCCATCGCGTACTGAGGCCTCACGACGGGCCTCGGCACAGGCACTCGGAATGCCCAGCGCACGCCATGCACTGGCAGGTGCGTTCAGTGCCGAGGAGGCAGAACCAAACGCATCGATAAGCCTGGAAAAGCGTTTCGGTCCAACTTCAGGCAAGCGATGTATGCGCAAACGCGCTTCCAGCTCTGCTGGCGAAGAGAGGGCTTTTTCGAACAATGGCATGAGATCGTCCCTGATCCATTACGCATCTCAAATGATGCGCAAACCTGTGGATAACTCTGTTGACAACAATTTGATAACTGGCTCGCGCGGCATACAGATCCGTGCCAGAACTGAAACATACGTCTACGGGTTACGAACCTTGTCCATGATGGCCAAAGATCGGTTGGCTTGCAGGACCAAGGCGTAACTAAGCTTGTCGTAGGTGCGGAAAACCATCAGCAGGCCAGCCGGTTCGTCGGGGATTTTCACGTAGTCGCCCGTGACCCGGTCGCGCACTGTTTCGCTGGTCTTGTAGATCGCCAGCACGTTGCCTTCGGTCAGGCCGTCACGCTTGCCTTTGTTCAAGGTGACCACGTCCATCACACCAACCTGAGTCACTCCACGTGGCACATCCAGAATCAAACCGTCTATCGGAGCCTGCGGAGCGCTGGGCAGGAAGGTCGAGTTGATGGCCCGCTCTTCGCTGGCGAACAGGCGATCGCCGGGCCGCACTTCCTGGGTGGTACGCTGCAACGTCAGGGTCGAAATGTCGCCCTCAGCGGCAATCACCTCAGCGCTGCCGACATCATCGGCGTTGATTCCCAGCACCTCATTGGTCTGCGGATCAACGTAAACCTTGCCCTGACGAAAAATACCGTAGACGGAGTGGGCCGGGTCCAGCCTGCCGCGCGCATAGGCGCGATCACCCGCACCGCTGAGCACGCGCTCGGCATTGCCGGCGACGATGTACGGCGCTCGGTCGAACTGCTCTGCACTGTCGACGATACGGTTGCTGATCAGGAATGCGTTGATCGCACCCAGCGGGATGCTCGGGATGGCCTCGACCGTCGGCGTGCTACGCACACGCGGTGACAATTTAATGGTGCCACGCGACTCGCCACGATTGAGCGTCACACGCGGCTGACCATCGA
The DNA here is from genome assembly GCF_000452705.1 of Pseudomonas syringae CC1557. Lineage (NCBI taxonomy): Bacteria > Pseudomonadati > Pseudomonadota > Gammaproteobacteria > Pseudomonadales > Pseudomonadaceae > Pseudomonas > Pseudomonas syringae. Next base: position 20,666 of record NZ_CP007014.1, on the reverse strand, counting down.
CCCAAGTCAGCGCAAGGGTGTCGCCGGGGTAGATCAGGTCGGGATCGCGAACTTGCGGATTGGCTCGCCAGATCTCGCGCCATTTCCACGGTTCGCGCAAAAACTTGCCGGAAATATCCCAAAGCGTGTCTCCGGCGACGACCGTGTAGCTCTGCGGATAGCCTTCCCTGAGTTGCACTTGCGCCTGGGCAAGACCGCTGGCGGTCAGGAACAGCAGGGCGAGTAGTGATTTCCTCATGCGGTGAATCCCTTTATCATGTTGCCTTGCGTGAACCCTAGAGTCCCATCATGGGCTGCCTGCCTTGAATCCCGAGCCCGGCACCCGACCCTGACTTTACCTTAACAGTGCAGCTCTTACGTATATGGCCATTCTAAACATCCTCGAATTTCCCGATTCGCGCCTGCGCACCATCGCCAAACCTGTGGCGATGGTAGACGACGGCATTCGCCAGTTGGTCGACGACATGTTTGAAACCATGTACGAAGCGCCAGGCATCGGCTTGGCCGCGACGCAGGTCAACGTCCACAAGCGCGTGGTCGTCATGGACCTCAGTGAAGACCGCAGCGAACCCATGGTCCTCATCAATCCTGAGATCGAAAAACTGACCGATGAAATGGATCAGTATCAGGAAGGCTGCCTGTCGGTGCCGGGTTTCTACGAAAACGTCGACCGCCCGCAAAAAATTCGCGTCAAAGCCCTCGACCGCGACGGCAAGCCTTACGAGCTGGTTGCCGAAGGCCTGCTCGCGATCTGCATTCAGCACGAGTGCGATCACCTGAACGGCAAGCTGTTCGTCGATTACCTGTCCAACCTCAAGCGTGACCGGATCAAGAAAAAGCTCGAAAAGCAGCACAAGCTCAACGCCTGATCCGTGGTTACCCCAAAAGGCCTGCATAAGGCCTTTTTGTTTTTTCATAACGAGAACTCCATGACTGAGCCACTGCGCATCGTCTTCGCCGGCACCCCGGAATTTGCCGCCGAACACCTCAAGGCCCTGCTCGACAGCCCTCACCAGATCGTGGCTGTGTACACCCAGCCTGATCGCCCGGCCGGTCGTGGACAAAAGCTGATGCCCAGCCCGGTCAAACAACTGGCGCTGCAACATGATGTACCTGTGATGCAGCCGCCAACGCTGCGTGATCCTGCTGCGCAGGCCGAACTGGCAGCGCTCAAACCAGACTTGATGGTGGTGGTCGCCTACGGCCTGATCCTGCCGCAGGTGGTGCTGGATATTCCGCGTCTGGGCTGCATCAACAGCCACGCGTCGCTGCTGCCGCGCTGGCGAGGAGCAGCGCCGATTCAGCGTGCCGTGCAGGCCGGTGATGCTGAAAGTGGCGTGACCGTGATGCGCATGGAAGCGGGTCTGGACACCGGGCCGATGCTGCTCAAGGCCATAACACCGATCACCGCGCAGGATACCGGCGGCACGCTGCATGACCGCTTGGCCGAACTCGGCCCACCCGCTGTGTTGCAGGCTATTGCCGGTCTGGCGGACGGTTCGCTGGTCGGCGAGGTTCAGGACGACAGTCTTGCCAATTACGCTCACAAATTGAACAAGGATGAAGCGCGCCTCGACTGGAGCCGTCCGGCGGATGAGCTGGAGCGTCTGGTCCGTGCTTTCAACCCGTGGCCGATCTGCCACAGCACGCTGAACGAAGAAACCTTGAAAGTGCTGGCGGCCGATCTCGCCGAAGGGCAGGGCGCACCGGGGACTATCCTCAGCGCCAGCAAGGACGGCCTGATCGTCGCGTGCGGCGAGAACGCGCTGCGTTTGACCCGCCTGCAACTGCCGGGCGGCAAACCGTTGAACTTCGCTGACCTGTTCAACAGCCGCCGCGAGAAATTCGCCATCGGTACGGTGCTCGGCCAATGAACCCGCGTCTGGCCGCCGCCAAGGCACTGGCTGCCGTGCTCAGCGGCAAGGCGTCGCTGAACAGCTCGCTGCCGACCCAACTGGACAAGGTCGAGCTGCGTGATCGTGGCCTGACCCAGGATCTGGCGTTCGGCACGGCGCGCTGGCAGCCACGTCTGTCGGCACTGGCCGCCAAATTGTTGCAAAAACCCTTCAAGGCCGCCGATGCCGACGTCGAAGCCTTGCTGCTGGTCGGCCTCTATCAGCTGTTTTACAGCCGCATCCCTGCGCATGCGGCCATCGGTGAAACCGTTGGCTGCGCCGACAAGCTGAAAAAACCATGGGCCAAAGGCCTGCTCAATGCCGTGCTGCGCAATGCTCAACGCGATGGCGAAGCGCTGCTGATCGAGCTCGAACACGACCCTGTCGTACGCACCGCCCACCCGCGCTGGCTGCAAAAAGCCCTGAAAGCCGCATGGCCGGAACACTGGGAAGCCATTTGCGCGGCCAACAACGCGCATCCGCCGATGATTTTGCGCGTCAACCGTCGCCACAACAGCCGCGATCAGTACCTTGAGCTGCTGAAGACTGCCGGGCAGGACGCCAGCGCCTGCACGTTCAGCCAGGACGGCATCGTGCTGGCCGAGCCGTGTGACGTGCGCTCGTTGCCCGGTTTTGCCGAAGGCTGGATCAGCGTTCAGGACGAAGCCGCACAGCTGGCCGCCGACCTGCTGGAACTGGCGCCCGGCCAACGTGTACTCGACGCTTGCTGCGCGCCGGGAGGCAAGACCTGCCATCTGCTGGAAGTACAGCCACAACTGAACGGCGTGGTAGCAGTGGATCTGGAAGCCAAGCGTCTGGTGCGTGTGCGGGAAAACCTCGACCGTCTGGGCCTCGACGCTGAACTGATCGCCGCCGACGCCCGTGATACTGCAACCTGGTGGGACGGCCAGCCGTTCCAGCGCATCCTGCTCGACGCGCCATGTTCGGCTACCGGCGTGATTCGTCGCCACCCGGACATCAAACTCACCCGCCAGGCCGACGACATTGTTGCGCTCGCGACCTTGCAGGGTGAACTGCTCGACGCCTTATGGCCTACGCTGCAGGTAGGCGGCATGCTGGTGTACGCAACCTGTTCGACACTGCCGACCGAAAACACCGACGTCATCGAGGCGTTCCTGGCCCGTACTTCGGGGGCCAGAGAACTGGACATCGCCGGGCAGGGCGGGCAGCCAGCAGCTGGCATCAAGCAGGCGCATGGTCGCCAGTTGCTGGCCCGGCAGGGTGGCCACGACGGTTTCTACTACGCCAAACTGATCAAGATAGCGGCGGCGCGGGAGTAAGCAGTTGAAAATCATCATTCTGGGTGCAGGTCAGGTGGGCGGGACGCTGGCCGAGCATCTGGCGGGCGAAGCCAACGACATCACGGTGGTCGACACCGATGGCGACCGGTTGCGCGATCTGGGCGACCGCCTGGACATCCGTACCGTGCAGGGCAAAGGTTCGTATCCGGCGGTGCTGCGCCAGGCAGGTGCCGACGACGCCGACATGCTGGTGGCGGTCACCAGCAGCGACGAAGCCAACATGATCGCCTGCCAGGTGGCCTACACACTGTTCCACACGCCCACCAAGATCGCACGGATACGGGAGGCGGCGTACCTGACGCGCGCAGGCCTGTTCGACAAGACCGCGATCCCGGTCGATGTGCTGATCAGCCCGGAACAAGTGGTGACCAACTACATCAAGCGGCTGATCGAATACCCCGGTGCGTTGCAGGTGATCGACTTTGCCGACGGCAAGGCGCAACTGGTCGCGGTCAAAGCCTATTACGGCGGGGCGTTGGTGGGTCAGCCGCTGCGCCAGCTACGAGCGCACATGCCCAATGTCGATACCCGCATCGCGGCGATCTATCGGCGCGACCGGGCGATACTGCCGCATGGCGACACGGTCATCGAGGCCGACGACGAGGTGTTTTTCATCGCTGCCAAGGCTGACATTCGCGCTGTCATGGGCGAGCTGCGGCGCCTGGACGAGAACTACAAACGTATTGTCATTGCTGGCGGCGGCAACATCGGTGAGCGCCTGGCCGAGGCCATCGAAAGCCGTTATCAGGTCAAGATCATCGAAATGAATCCGGCGCGGTGTCGTTACCTGTCGGAGAACCTCGACAGCACGGTGGTGCTGCAAGGCAGCTCATCGGATCGAGACCTGCTGCTGGAAGAAAACATCGGCAACACTGACCTGTTCCTGGCCCTGACCAACGATGACGAAGCCAACATCATGTCGTCGCTGCTGGCCAAGCGGCTGGGCGCTCGCAAAGTGATGACGCTGATCAACAACCCGGCCTATGTCGATCTGGTGCAGGGTGGCGAGATCGACGTTGCGGTCAGTCCGCAACTGGCAACCATTGGCACGCTGCTGGCCCACGTGCGACGTGGCGATATTGTCAGCGTTCACTCGCTACGCCGTGGCGCGGCGGAAGCCATCGAAATCGTTGCCCACGGCGATGCGAAATCCAGCAAAGTGGTCGGCCGCGCCATCAAGGACATCAACCTGCCGACCGGTACGGCAATCGGCGCGATCATCCGCGACGAACAGGTGTTGATTGCCCACGACATCACCGTGATCGAATCCGGTGATCACGTGATCATGTTTCTTGTGGATAAAAAATGCATCCGCGAAGTAGAGCGGCTGTTTCAGGTAGGGCTGAGCTTTTTCTGAACAGGTCCTGAACAGGCGCCATCCTGACTGAACCTCTTGCCGATCTGCCCGGTCGGCAACGCTCGTCGACTCGGACGAATTCCCTCTGGGCGCGTGTATCTCAGACACACGTGCATCATGCCCTCACGGGCTTTATGAGGGAGAACACACCCAGTGTCCGAGTCAAAAAATACCCAGGCCCCGCTTCAAGGCTCACAGACCGACGGCTCAGCTGCGGGCGGCTGGCCGGCACTCAGTGCCGTCAACAAACACTTGCTGCATCAGCATGTACTGATCAAAGGCAATCGCACCCTGCTGTCCATGAACAAGCCCGGAGGCTTCGATTGCCCCAGTTGCTCCTGGCCAGACCCGAAGAAGCCGCACACCTTTGAATACTGTGAGAACGGTGCCAAGGCCCTCGCCTGGGAGTCGACCAAAAAGCGCGTCACCCCCGAGTTTTTCGCCCGGCATACGGTCAGCGAGCTGGCCACCTGGAGCGATCACGACCTGGAAGCAGAAGGCCGTATCAGCGAACCGATGCGCTATGACGCGGCCAGCGACAAATACCTGCCCGTCACCTGGGATCAGGCGTTCGCCGAGATCGGTGAAGAGCTGCGTAATCTGAGCGATCCGTGGAAACTGGAGCTGTACACCTCCGGACGCACCTCAAACGAAGCGGCGTTTCTGTACCAGCTGTTTGGCCGCCTGTACGGCATGGCCAATTTTCCAGATTGTTCGAACATGTGCCATGAGACCACCAGCGTGGCGCTGCCCGAGTCGATCGGGGTCGGCAAGGGCACCACGACGCTGGAAGACTTCGAGAACGCCGACGCGATTTTCATCATCGGTCAGAACCCCGGGACCAACAGCCCGCGCATGATGTCCGAGCTGCATGCTGCGGCACGCCGGGGCGCCAGCATCATCTCGTTCAACCCGTTGCGCGAAAAGGCGCTGGTACGTTTCGCGGCGCCACAGGACCCGCGCGACATGCTCAGTCGCGGCGGCGTGGAGATCAGCTCTCAATATCATCAAGTCCGGATCGGCGGCGACATGATTGCGCTGCAGGGTGTCTGCAAGGCCGTCATCGAAGCAGACGACACGGCGCAGCGGGAAGGCCTGCCACGCGTGCTGGATGTGCCGTTCATTGAAGAGCACACCCACGGTTTTGAGCACTACGCCGATTATTGCCGACAGTTGCCCTGGGAAACCATCGAGCGTCATTCGGGCCTGACGCGTCAGGCCATGGAAGAGGTGGCAGCGGTCTATAAGCGCTCAGAGGGGGTCATCTGCTGCTGGGGCATGGGCGTCACACAGCACATGCGTGGCGGCGACGCGATGCAGCAGATCATCAACCTGCTGCTGTTACGCGGCAACATCGGCAAGCTTGGTGCCGGAGCCTGCCCGGTACGTGGGCATTCCAACGTTCAGGGCGACAGGACGATGGGCATCTATGAAAAAGCCGGCGAGCCGTTTCTGGCCAGCATGAGCAAGGTGTTCGGTTTCGAGGCGTCCAGAAAAAAAGGACACGCCGTGGCCGAGACCTGCGAAGCCTTGTTGCGTGGCGAAGTGGAAGCGCTCATTTCAATGGGCGGCAATTTCTTCCGCGCGATTCCGGATACCGATGTGATCTGCCCGACCGTCAGCCGCTTGAGAATGACCGTGCTGGTCAACACCAAACTCAACCGCAGCGCAACGGTGCATGGCCAGAAAGCCTTCTTGCTGCCGTGCGTGGCGCGTTCTGAACTGGACATGCAGAACGGCGTGGCACAAACCATTACGGTCGAAGACTCGATGTCGATGGTGCACGGCTCGACCGGCATGCTGGAGCCTGCGTCGAAACATCTGATTTCCGAAGTGGCGATCATCGCCGGTATTGCCAAAGCGACGCTCGAGCCCAATCCCAAGGTGGACTGGGACAGCTACGTGAACAATTACGCCCTGATTCGCGACAAGATCGAAGAAGTACTGCCTGAGCAGTTCCATAACTTCAATCAGCGCATCCGCGAGCCCGGCGGTTTCCACCTGCCCAACGAGGCCCGCGAGCGTAAGTGGAACACTGAATCCGGCAAGGCCAACTTCCTGTTTCCCGAGGGGATCTACGACGAGGACGACACGCCTCCGGGCGCAGAGCATCTGCAGTTGATGACGATCCGCAGCCACGATCAGTTCAACACAACGGTGTACTCCAACGATGATCGTTACCGGGACATCTATGGCGACCGCATGGTGGTGATGCTCAACCCGCTGGACATTGAACGTCTGGGGCTGAAGGCCGGCGATTACATCGAATTCCAGACTGCTCTCGACCCGATCATGCCGCGTCGTGCACCGGGTTTCAAGGTCATCCCCTACGACGTGCCACAGGGCTGCTGCGCGGCTTACTACCCGGAAACCAACGGCCTGGTACCACTGGCCAATCGGGATAAACGCAGCAACACACCTGCGTCCAAATCGATCCCGGTGAACCTGGTACGGATGAGCTCAGAAGGAGTGCAAGTGGCGCTGGAGCGGCGCGGGTTGATCGCGGCGGCCAGCTAGCGCTCTACCTCTCGTTCACGCGCTGCGAAACGATAGGTGTCAGGGCTGGAGCGTGAGGAACGATCAGTGTCTGAAGAAACACTATCGTGCCCATGCTCCAGCGTGGGCATGCCGTTCTGGACGCTCTGCGTCCACTTCCGAGCACTGTGGCGTGGCGCAGGATAGGTGTCTGAGGCGCGTCCGGTCTTTCCTAATACCAGCGCGCTTCGCCTGGCGGGCGCTTCTTGAAGCGCTTCATGGTCCACATGTACTGGCTCGGATAAGCCCGCACGTATTTCTCGACCACTTTGCTCATCGCCGCTGCCGAGGTTTCGGTGTCAGTGCTGTACATCGCTTCGGGGGCGGCTTCGAGTACCACCTTGTAACCCGAACCATCCGGCAGGCGCATAGCGTGCAGGAATACGCCGACTGCCTTGCCTCCGGCCAGCATGTTCGGCACAAACTTGCTGGTCAGTGCCATGGTGCCGCAGAACGGTACGAAGATACCCGCTGATTCAGCCGGCTCCGGATCGGCCGGGATACCCACCGAACCGCCTTTGCGCACTTCCTTGATGACGCTGAGAATGCCTTCCCTGGTCGAAGCCGCCACACGGTTGCCCAACTGCACGCGCTGCTTGCGCAACAGATCATCCACGGCCTTCAACTTGGGCGGACGATAGAAAATGATCGGCTTGCACTGGCTGCAATAAAAGTGATTGAGCACTTCCCAGTTGCCCAGGTGGCTGGTGATACCGACCACGCCCTTGCCAGACGCCAGCGCGTCCTTGAGTACCTCGAGCCCTTCAACCTCACGCACCAGATTGATTGATTTCTGTGCCGGCCAGATCCACGCGCAGGCGCTCTCGGTGAGCGTCTTGCCGATATCCATCAGGCTGCGGCCGACCAGCTTTTCCAGCTCGGGCTCGCTCAATTCAGGGAAACACTTGGACAGATTGATCCGCGCCACTTCACGGGAGCGATTGGGCAGCTTCCACATCAACCAGCCTATGGCGGTACCGGCCCACTGCACGGCTCGCCAGGGCAGCAGGGCAAACAATCGCAACGCCCCGACCATTACGGCGCCTTTGAACTTATCCACAGATGACTCCCAGATTATCGAGGCGGGTAGTGTAACGTCAGCGGCTCAACACCGCGTACCGATCACAATCGACGGTGTGATCCATGACCATGCCGCTGGCCTGCATATAGGCATAACAGATGGTCGGACCGACAAAGGTGAACCCGGCCTTTTTCAGCGTCTTGCTCATCGCTTCGGCCTCGGCGGTAATAGCCGGTACTTCGCTGCGATTCCTGAAATGATTGACCTTCGGCTGCCCGCCGACAAACGACCAGAGCAGGCCGACCGGATCTTCCAGCGCCAGCCAGGCCCGCGCATTGGTGCGCACGGCCTTGAGCTTGAGACGGTTGCGAATGATGCTCGGATCAAGCATCAGCGCCTCGATTTCCGCATCACTCAATTGCGCCAGGCGCTCGACATCAAAGCCGTGCAGCACCTCGCGATAACGTGCCCGACGCTTGAGAATCGTGATCCACGACAGCCCCGCCTGGAACCCTTCGAGCAAAAGCAACTCGAAGAGCTTCTGCGCATCGCGCAGCGGCACTCCCCACTCCTGATCGTGATAAGCGATGTAAAGGGGGTCTTCGTTGCACCAAAAGCAGCGTGTCATAGGGCTCCCAGGAGTGGACGTGCAGCCGAATCGGGTATACTCCCGCTCTTTGAATCGCAGCCCAGCACAGGTGAAATTTGTGAGCCAGCCTACGCCAGCCGTGCGTACCTTCCAAGACTTGATCCTCGCCCTCCAGCAATACTGGGCAGAACAAGGTTGTGTGGTACTTCAGCCCTACGATATGGAAGTAGGCGCCGGCACGTTCCACACTGCCACGTTTCTGCGCGCCGTAGGCCCGGAAACCTGGAATGCCGCTTACGTACAGCCAAGCCGTCGCCCGACTGACGGCCGCTACGGCGAAAACCCGAACCGCCTGCAGCACTATTATCAGTTCCAGGTCATTCTCAAGCCGAACCCGGATAACTTCCAGGAACTGTACCTGGGCTCGCTCAAGCACATCGGCCTCGATCCGCTGGTGCACGACGTGCGTTTCGTCGAAGACAACTGGGAATCGCCGACGCTGGGCGCCTGGGGTCTGGGCTGGGAAATCTGGCTCAACGGCATGGAAGTCTCGCAGTTCACCTACTTCCAGCAAGTAGGCGGCCTGGAGTGCTACCCGGTGACCGGCGAAATCACCTACGGCCTCGAACGTCTGGCGATGTACCAGCAGGGCGTGGACTCGGTCTACGATCTGGTCTGGGCTGACGGCCCGTTCGGTAAAGTGACCTACGGCGACGTGTTCCACCAGAACGAGGTGGAGCAGTCGACCTACAACTTTGAACACGCCAACGTCGACAAACTGTTCGAACTGTTCGATTTCTACGAAAGCGAAGCAGCGCGTCTGATCGAGCTGGAACTGCCATTGCCGGGCTACGAAATGGTCCTCAAGGCTTCGCACACGTTCAACCTGCTGGATGCCCGTCGTGCGATTTCCGTGACTGCGCGTCAGCAATACATCCTGCGCGTGCGCACGCTTGCCCGCTCGGTGGCTCAGGCCTACCTGCAAGCCCGGGCGCGTCTCGGCTTCCCGATGGCGCCGCCCGATCTACGCGATGAAGTGTTGGCCAAGCTGGAGGCAGCGCAATGAGTGCTCAAGATTTTCTGGTCGAACTGGGCACCGAAGAACTGCCACCCAAGACCCTCGTTTCTCTGGCCGATGCGTTTCTGGCCGGTATTGAAAAGGGCCTGCAGGGCGCAGGTCTGACGTACAGCGCCAAACAGGTCTACGCCGCACCGCGTCGTCTGGCCGTGTTGATCACCGCGCTGTCCACGCAACAACCGGATCGCAGCGTCAACCTGGACGGCCCGCCGCGCCAGGCAGCGTTCGACGCCGACGGCAACCCGACTCAAGCGGCACTGGGCTTCGCCAAGAAGTGCGGCGTCGATCTGAGCGAAATCGATCAAAGCGGCCCGAAACTGCGTTACAGCCAGACCATCCTCGGCAAACCGACGATGTCGCTGCTGCCGACCATTGTCGAAGACTCGCTGAACGACCTGCCGATTGCCAAGCGCATGCGCTGGGGTGCTCGCAAGGAAGAGTTCGTGCGTCCGACCCAGTGGTTGGTGATGCTGTTCGGCGATCAGGTGGTTGATTGCACAATTCTTGCCCAGAGCGCAGGTCGTCATTCCCGTGGCCACCGCTTCCACCACCCGGAGGACGTGCGTATTTCCTCGCCTGCCGGTTACCTCGGCGACCTGCGCGCCGCTCATGTACTGGCCGACTTCAACGAACGTCGCCAGCTCATCAGCAAGCGCGTCGAAGAGCTGGCCACCCAACAGGAAGGCACCGCTATCGTGCCGCCAGGCCTGCTGGATGAAGTGGCCGGTCTGGTCGAGTGGCCGGTGCCGCTGGTGTGCTCGTTCGAGGAGCGTTTCCTTGAAGTGCCGCAGGAAGCCCTGATTACCACCATGCAGGACAACCAGAAGTATTTCTGCCTGCTGGATGTCGATGGCAAGCTGCTGCCGCGTTTCATCACGGTCGCCAACATCGAAAGCAAAGACCCCGCGCAGATCGTCGCCGGTAACGAGAAAGTGGTTCGTCCACGCCTGACCGATGCCGAGTTCTTCTTCAAGCAGGACAAGAAGCAGAAGCTCGAAACCTTCAATGATCGCCTGAAGAACGTCGTGTTTCAGGCTCAGTTGGGCAGCGTCTTCGACAAGGCCGAGCGTGTGTCGAAACTGGCCGCCTACATCGCGCCACGCATCGGCGGCGATGCGCAGCGAGCAGCGCGGGCTGGCCTGTTGTCCAAGTGCGACCTGTCGAGCGAGATGGTCGGCGAGTTCCCGGAAATGCAGGGCATTGCCGGTTACTACTATGCCAAGGCCGACGGCGAGCCCGAAGATGTCGCGCTGGCGCTCAACGAACAGTACATGCCGCGCGGCGCAGGCGCCGAACTGCCGACCACGCTGACCGGCGCAGCCGTCGCCATCGCTGACAAGCTGGACACACTGGTCGGTATCTTTGGTATCGGCATGCTGCCCACCGGCAGCAAAGACCCGTATGCCTTGCGCCGTGCAGCGCTGGGCATTCTGCGTATCCTGATCGAGAAGAAGCTCGACCTGAACCTGGTCGACACCGTGAAGTTCGCGGTCACGCAGTTCGGTAGCAAAATCAAGCCAGCCGGTCTGGCGGAGCAGGTACTCGATTTCATCTTCGACCGCCTGCGTGCGCGTTACGAAGACGAAGGTGTCGACGTGGCGGTGTACCTCTCGGTGCGTGCCCTGCAACCCGCCTCGGCGCTGGATTTCGATCAGCGCGTTCAGGCGGTCCAGGCCTTCCGCAAACTGCCGCAAGCCGCTGCACTGGCTGCCGTGAACAAGCGCGTATCGAACCTGCTGAGCAAGGCCGAGGGCAATATTGCCCAGACCGTCGAGCCCAAGTACTTCGACAACGCCAACGAGTTCTCGCTGTACTCTGCGATTCAGCAGGCTGACAACGCGATCCAGCCGATGGCTGCCGAGCGTCAGTACAGCGAATCGCTGGCGCGCCTGGCCATGCTGCGTGAACCGGTCGATGCGTTCTTCGAAGCGGTCATGGTCAACGCAGAAGATGCCAATGTGCGTGCCAACCGTTATGCCTTGTTGTCGCGCCTGCGCGGCCTGTTCCTCGGCGTTGCCGATATCTCGCTGCTGGGCTGACAAGGGATCGATGGTGAAACTGCTGATACTGGATCGGGACGGAGTGATCAACCATGACTCCGACGCTTATATAAAGTCGGTGGAGGAATGGCTGCCCATTCCCGGCTCGATCAAGGCTATCGCAGAGCTGAGCAAGGCCGGCTGGACGGTGGCGGTTGCCACCAACCAGTCCGGCATTGCGCGCGGTTATTACGACCGGGCTACTCTCGACGCCATGCATGCGCGCTTGCGCGAACTGGTGGCCGAGCAGGGCGGCGAGGTTGGCTTGATCGTCTACTGCCCGCACGGGCCAGACGAAGGTTGTGAATGCCGCAAACCCAAACCCGGCATGCTGCACACCATTGCTCGCCACTATGCGGCCGACCTTAAGGGACTATGGTTCGTAGGCGACAGCAAAGGTGACCTGCAGGCCGCTTTGGCCGTCGATTCCCAGCCTGTGCTGGTGATGACCGGCAAAGGCCGCAGGACAATTGAAGGTGACGTGCCTGAAGGCACACTTATTTTTGACGATCTGGCGGCGGTTGCCGCAGAGCTTATCCACAATAGCGTCTCACTGAACAACTGACCCTCCAGGTTCAGGACGCTCAAGGAGCGGGCACCTGCCCGTACGGTAAACGTAACTATGTCGATCATGCAGGCAATCAGGACTTTCTTCTTTTACCTGTTGCTGGGCACCAGCTCGCTGCTGTGGTGCACATTGAGCTTTTTCATCGCGCCGTTCCTGCCGTTCAAGGCCCGCTATCGCTTCATCAATGTCTACTGGTGCCGCTGCGCACTGTGGCTGACCCGAGTGTTCCTGAACATCAAGGTTGAAGTCACCGGCGCAGAAAACGTGCCGAAAACGCCCTGCGTGATCATCTCCAACCACCAGAGCACCTGGGAGACGTTCTTTCTCTCGGCGTACTTCGAGCCGTTGAGCCAGGTCCTCAAACGTGAGTTGCTGTACGTCCCGTTCTTTGGCTGGGCCATGGCCATGCTGCGTCCTATTGCCATCGATCGCGAAAACCCGAAAGCAGCCTTGAGGGAAATCGCCAAAAAGGGCGACGAACTGCTCAAGGACGGTGTCTGGGTACTGATCTTCCCCGAGGGCACGCGCGTGCCTTACGGTCAGGTCGGAAAATTCTCGCGTGGCGGCACCGCCCTGGCGGTCAACGCTGACCTGCCGGTCCTGCCTATCGCTCACAACGCTGGCAAATATTGGCCTCGGGATGGTTGGGCGAAAAAACCCGGCACTATTCACGTGGTCATCGGCGAACCCATGTACGCAGAAGGCACCGGCCCGCGCGCTATCGCGGCCTTGAATGAACGCGTACAGACCTGGAACGAGGACACACAACGCGCCATGGGAACGCCGGTCACGCCTGCAACAACTGCAGAAAAAGTCCCCGCGTGATTTTGTGGATAACCTGTGTACGGATTTTGGAAAAACGGGCGAAAACGATGATAAGCCTCTAATTATAATGCTTATTTCCCAACGTGATTAATACGGCAAAAACGTGCATAAGTTTTAGTGATGTATAAAAACCGACCTTTTAGAGGTCGGTTTTTTATTGGTGCGCGATTAACCACGGCCAGCACAGTACCGGTGAACAGCAGTGGAATATGGGTCTGGATCAGGACAGCAAGCTGGCCTGCATCACAGAAGCAAAGCTCGTCATCAACCACGATCGACGGCCAGTAGTCTTGCCCAGGAGTGGCCGACCCTACTAGACCAATACAACGTATCTAATCTGTGCAAAAAAGCCGTTAAGCATGGAACCCAACTCACCCCAGGCTTCACTCATTGAACAGGATAGCGACGACTCGGCTCGCGAATCAAACGTCAGTAAAGTCGAATACACAGCGGTGACCATCATGCCAATTGTTTCCAATGCTGCCTCCATCCAGCGACATCCGGGTATCCAGGATGTCGCCGCGCCTACTGAATTTACCTCAATACCTTCCGTGGGCGAAAAGCTTGGAAGCGGAAGTCAGAAGGATGTTTATCATTCTCGGCAGGATCCACGGCAATGCATATGTCTGATCCGGCCAGGCACAACCGGGATTATTTCTGGAAATGAATACGCGGCAAAAGAGCTAAAGATGACCAAACACCTGAAAGACCTCGGGTTTCCGGTCGTTGCTGCGCATTCTTTAGTCAAATACGATAACAAGGTCGGGATAGCAAAAGACTACATCCATCATGCCCTGGACTCCGAAGACGTTATCCATAACCGCAAACACATTCCCACTGATGTGGCCTTCAATAACAATGTTTTGAAGGACTGTGACGAGATCATAGCCAGACTGAGAACCCATAGCCTGCACATTGAAGACTTACAGTTCCTGATCGATGGATATGGTCGGGTGCGAATCAATGATCCAAGAGATGTGATCCGCTCTTCGCCAGAGAAAAGCATCGCTAAAGTTCGTGAGTTGCGCGCCATCGCCCTGAACAACCTTCTGGACGATAGCGATTAAAAGGCCCTCAACAGCCTCAGGTTGAGCTGGTTGAGTTTTACCGGAACAGGGCAGGAGAGGGGCCGTCGACTGACGAGCAGGCCAAACCCCACAAACAAAAACCCCGGCTTTCGCCGGGGTTGGTGTTCGATCACGCTTTCATCAGAAGTCGAGGTTGGACACAGCCAACGCATTACTTTCAATGAAGTCACGGCGTGGCTCGACCGCATCACCCATCAGAGTGTTGAAGATCTGGTCAGCGCCGATGGCGTCTTCGATGGTGACTTTCAGCATGCGGCGCACGCTTGGGTCCATAGTGGTTTCCCACAGTTGGTCCGGGTTCATTTCACCCAGTCCTTTGTAGCGCTGGATGGTGTGGCGCTTGGTGCTTTCGGCCATCAACCAGGCGAGGGCTTCCTTGAACTCGGTGACAGGCTTTTTGCGCTCGCCACGTTGTACATAGGCACCTTCTTCCAGAAGCGTGCTGATCTGCGCGCCCAGAGCGGTAACGGTCTTGTAGTCATTGCTGCCAAAGAAGTCACGGTTGAAGGTGACGTAGTTAGACAGACCGTGGGAGATCAGTTCGACCTCTGGCAGCCAGACGTTACGCTCGCGGTCTTCGCGCAGGCTGGCCTTGTAGACCAGACCCGACTTCTCACCCGTGCGCAGGCGCGCGTCGAACAGAGCCAGCCAGGCTTGCATGCCTTCGTGGTCAGACAGCTGCTCAAGCGTGATGGGCGGCAGGTAGACGAAGTGCTCGGTCAGTTCCTGTGGGTACAGACGCGACAGACGCTTTAGGGTCTTCATCACCATACGGAAGTCGTTGACCAGTTTCTCCAGCGCAGTACCGGAGATACCCGGTGCCGATTCGCTGAGGTGCAGGCTGGCGTCTTCAAGGGCCGATTGGGTCATGTACTCTTCCATGGCCTCGTCGTCCTTGATGTACTGCTCTTGCTTGCCTTTCTTGACCTTGTACAGCGGCGGCTGAGCGATGTAGATGTAGCCACGCTCGATCAGCTCGGGCAGTTGACGGAAGAAGAACGTCAACAGCAGGGTACGGATGTGCGAGCCGTCGACGTCAGCATCGGTCATGATGATGATGTTGTGATAACGCAGCTTGTCGATGTTGTACTCGTCGCGGCCGATGCCACAGCCCAGCGCGGTGATCAAGGTGCCCACTTCCTGAGAAGAGATCATCTTGTCGAAACGCGCTTTTTCAACGTTCAGGATCTTGCCCTTGAGAGGCAGGATGGCCTGGGTCCTGCGGTTACGTCCCTGCTTGGCTGATCCGCCAGCAGAGTCCCCTTCCACCAGGTACAGTTCGGAGAGGGCAGGGTCCTTCTCCTGGCAGTCGGCCAGTTTGCCCGGCAAGCCTGCGATGTCCAACGCGCCTTTACGACGAGTCATCTCACGCGCCTTGCGCGCGGCTTCACGAGCACGCGCTGCGTCGATCATCTTGCCGACGACTGCTTTGGCTTCGTTCGGGTTTTCCAGCAGGAAGTCGGAGAAGTATTTACCCATCTCCTGCTCGACTGCGGTTTTGACTTCGGACGAAACCAGCTTGTCCTTGGTCTGCGAACTGAATTTTGGATCAGGTACTTTGACCGAGATGATAGCGGTCAGGCCTTCACGCGCATCGTCACCGGTGGTCGCGACCTTGTGCTTCTTGGCCAGACCTTCCTGCTCAATGTAGTTGTTCAGGTTACGCGTCAGGGCAGAGCGGAAACCCACCAGGTGAGTGCCGCCGTCGCGCTGAGGAATGTTGTTGGTGAAGCACAACAGATTCTCGTTGAAGCTGTCGTTCCACTGCAGGGCAATCTCTACACCGATACCGTCTTCACGCTGGACGTTGAAGTGGAACACTTCGTTGACCGGCGTCTTATTGGTATTCAGGTATTCAACGAAGGCACGCAGACCGCCCTCGTATTTGAATAGCTCTTCCTTGCCGCTGCGCTCGTCCTTGAGGACGATACCAACGCCAGAGTTCAGGAAGGAAAGTTCACGAATACGCTTGGCGAGAATATCCCAGCTGAAGTGGATGTTTTTGAAAGTATCAGCAGACGGCTTGAAGTGAATCTGGGTGCCAGTGCTGTCGCTATCACCTACGATTTTCATCGGTTCCTGTGGAACACCATGAACGTAGGTCTGCTCCCAGATCTTGCCGCTACGGCGAACCGTCAACAGCAGAAGCTCTGAAAGGGCGTTTACAACTGACACACCCACACCGTGCAGACCGCCGGATACTTTGTAGGAGTTGTCATCGAACTTACCGCCAGCGTGGAGCACGGTCATGATGACCTCGGCTGCCGACACGCCTTCTTCTTTATGCACATCTACCGGAATACCGCGGCCGTTGTCGCGCACGGTAATAGATTCGTCTGGGTGGATGATGATGCTGATGTCGTCGCAATGGCCTGCCAATGCTTCGTCGATCGAGTTATCAACCACCTCGAACACCATGTGGTGCAGACCGCTGCCATCGTCTGTATCACCGATGTACATTCCGGGACGCTTGCGTACGGCATCGAGCCCTTTCAGCACTTTAATGCTGGTCGAGTCGTACGTTTGGTTTTCGCTCATGCAATCACTCCCGATGGTCGTGGGTCTGGGTGATACGGCCATGTTCCACGTGGAACAAAGCAACTGGCGTATCCGTCTGCCAGCCTTCCCTCAAAAATTCTTGATCTACACAGGTTATA
This sequence comes from Pseudomonas syringae CC1557, assembly GCF_000452705.1. Classification (NCBI taxonomy): domain Bacteria; kingdom Pseudomonadati; phylum Pseudomonadota; class Gammaproteobacteria; order Pseudomonadales; family Pseudomonadaceae; genus Pseudomonas; species Pseudomonas syringae. The sequence continues at coordinate 3,692 of NZ_CP007014.1, read as the reverse complement.
AAAACCTGGCAGCGTAATTCTTCCAGCAAGCGGCAAAGCGCCTGGCGATGATGCTCGTCCAGTTCGGACGGCAGGTCATCGACCAGATAAATGCATTGGCCTCGACGGACCTGGCTGACCAGATGTCCCTGAGCAATACGCAATGCACAGACCACCAGCTTCTGCTGACCACGCGACAATATGTCTGCCGCATTGTGAGCGCCTAGTCTAAGGCGCAAGTCAGCGCGTTGGGGTCCCGCTTGGGTATGGCCTATCTGCTGATCTCGATTCAGGGAAGAGGCGAGCACAGTGCTCAACTCTTTTTCTTTGTCCCATCCTCGGTAGTAGCTCAGGGTCAAACCTTCAAGCTCAACAAGCTCGCTCAAGGTCTGCTCAAAGACTGGCTTTAGTGCCTTGATATAGGCGCGACGGAATTCATCGATTTCGTCACTTGCCAGACACAGCTCACGGTCCCATGCCGCCTGCGAAGCGGCGTCAAGTGTACCATGCCGGAGCCACGAGTTTCGCTGCTTGAGGGCCTTCTGAAGGCGCTGCCAAGTGGCCATGAAACGAGGTTCCACGTGGAACACTCCCCAATCCAGAAACTGTCTGCGGATCTTCGGCGCGCCTTCCAGCAGCCTGAAGCTGTCCGGGTTAATCAGTTGCATCGGCAGAATTTCGGCGAGCTGCGCTGCACTTCGGGCGTTTTGACCATCAATGCGAATCTGGAATTCGCCTTGTCGATCACGTGAAACACCCAGATTGCTGTGACCGCCTTGCGCAAGATCGACTTGTCCAAAGACCGTACAGGCAGGCTGTTCGTACTGAATGACGGGGAGCAGGCGGCTGCTGCGAAACGAGCGGGCAATGCCCAGCAAGTGGATCGCCTCCAGAACGCTGGTTTTTCCGCTGCCGTTGGCGCCGTACAGGATATTGATACGCGGGGAGGGGGAGAGGGTCACCGGGTGCAGATTGCGCACCCCGGTGACCGAGACGCGACTAAGAGACATCTAGGTTGCGCTGGACATGAAGTTACAGGCGCATCGGCATGACGACATAGGCAGAATCATCGTTGTCCGATTCTTGCACCAGTGCGCTGCTGTTTGAGTCAGACAGTATCAGGCGTACCTGTTCAGTAGTCATGACACCCAGCACGTCGAGCAGATAGCTCACGTTGAAACCGATTTCCAGCGAGTCACCGTTGTACTCGACGCTGATCTCTTCCTCTGCTTCTTCTTGCTCAGGGTTGTTGGCCTGAATCTTCAGTTGGCCGCTGGCAAGTTGCAGGCGGATACCGCGGTACTTCTCGTTGGAAAGAATCGCAGTACGGCTGAAGGCTTCACGCAATGCCTGACGATCACCCAACACCAGCTTGTCGCCACCCTTTGGCAGAACTCGCTCGTAGTCCGGGAACTTGCCGTCTACGAGTTTCGAGGTGAAGGTGAACTCACCAGTGGTGGCACGAATGTGATGCTGACCCAGTACGATGCTGACCATGCCGTCCTGTTCGGTCAGCAGCCGTGCCATCTCAAGGATACCCTTGCGCGGCACGATGACCTGGTGGCGATCAGCGTGTTCGATATCGGCAGACATGGAGCACATTGCCAAGCGGTGACCGTCGGTAGCGACGGCACGCAGAATGCCTGCGCTGACTTCCAGCAGCATTCCGTTGAGGTAATAACGGACGTCCTGTTGCGCCATCGCAAAGCTAGTGCGCTCGATCAACCGACGCAACTTGCTCTGCACCAGGTTGAAGGTCAGAGAACCTGGACCTTCTTCCACCGTAGGGAAGTCATTGGCAGGCAAGGTGGACAGTGTGAAACGGCTGCGGCCGGCTTTGACGATTAGCTTGGAGTCATCGAGCTTGATATCGATCAGCGCGTCATTGGACAGGCTTTTACAGATGTCCATCAGCTTGCGCGCCGGAACTGTAATTTCTCCGGGTTCGGCTGGTTCTTCAAGCTGGACACGACCAACGAGTTCTACTTCCAGATCCGTACCGGTCAGCGACAGTTGCTGACCCTGGACGACCAGGAGCACATTGGAAAGAACCGGCAAGGTCTGGCGGCGTTCAACCACGCCGGCGACCAATTGCAGGGGTTTCAACAGGGCTTCGCGTTGAATGGTGAAATGCATGGTCTAGTCCCTTGCCTTAATAAGCTGCGCTGGCGTCATCACGTAGTCAGCGTTCGCAGCAGGTTCTTGTAGTCCTCGCGGATATCCGCATCGGATTCCTTGAGTTCGTTGATCTTTCGGCACGCGTGCAAAACGGTCGTATGGTCTCTACCACCAAAGACATCGCCGATTTCCGGTAGGCTATGGTTGGTGAGTTCCTTGGAAAGCGCCATGGCCACCTGACGAGGTCGGGCTACCGAGCGCGAGCGACGCTTGGACAACAGATCGGATATCTTGATCTTGTAGTACTCGGCGACCGTACGCTGAATGTTATCCACACTGACCAGCTTGTCCTGCAACGCCAGTAAGTCCTTCAGCGACTCCCGAATCAGCTCGATGGTGATATCGCGGCCCATGAAGTGCGAGTGGGCAATGACGCGCTTGAGCGCACCTTCCAGCTCACGAACGTTGGAGCGAATGCGCTGGGCAATGAAAAACGCTGCGTCATGAGGCAGATCGACCTTGGCCTGATCCGCTTTTTTCATGAGAATCGCGACCCGGGTTTCCAGCTCCGGTGGCTCGACAGCCACTGTCAGCCCCCAGCCAAAGCGGGATTTGAGTCGCTCTTCAAGCCCCTCGATTTCTTTTGGATAGCGGTCGCTGGTCAGGATGACCTGTTGCCCGCCCTCCAGCAGCGCGTTGAACGTATGGAAAAACTCTTCCTGCGAACGTTCTTTACGGGCGAAAAACTGAATGTCATCGATCAGCAAAGCGTCGACCGAACGGTAGAAGCGCTTGAACTCGTTGATTGCATTGAGCTGCAAAGCCTTGACCATGTCCGCGACAAAGCGCTCCGAATGCAGGTACACAACCTTGGCGTTCGGATTCTTTTTCAGCAGGTGGTTGCCCACAGCGTGCATCAAGTGAGTTTTACCAAGACCTACACCGCCATAAAGGAAGAGCGGGTTGTAACCGTGCTTCGGGTTATCGGCAACCTGCCAAGCCGCAGCGCGAGCCAGCTGGTTGGATTTACCTTCAACAAAATTCTCGAACGTAAACGTGCGGTTCAGATAGCTGGTGTGCTTTAGCGCACCTTCTACCTGGACGGTGCGTTGCTCGGCACGAGCAGGCGCTTGCTGTGAGCTGGCACCTGCCATCGGGTCGAAGCTGTCACGTGAAGGTTCATTGTGCGTAACAACGTTATGCACAGGTGCCTGAGTCGCAGCTGCGGGAGCTGAAGTTGCAGCCATTACCGGAGCAGCAGACGACACACTGCTGACAGAATTGGCAGACAGCGCCTGAGACGCTGCAGCTGCCAACGGAGCGTTAGGAGCGGCACGTGGTGCAGAGCTGCGCTTGCTTCCTATTAATAAGGAGAGAGCAGGCGCCATGCCCTGGCCGTGTTCGCCAAGAAGCTCAAGCAAACGGCCGAGGTACTTTTCATTGACCCAATCGAGAACAAAACGGTTGGGTGCGTACACACGCAACTCGTCGCCTTCGGCTTCGACCTGTAGCGGACGGATCCAGGTGTTGAATTGCTGGGCAGGCAGCTCTTCGCGCAAAAGCTCCACGCACTGCTGCCAAAGTTCCACTGACAC